>JAJQDP010000046.1 GCA_021202155.1 Oscillospiraceae bacterium
CCTGTTAAGGGGAGCTGGCGGCGAAGCCGCCTGAGGGGTGCTATTTTGGGCTTCGCCCAAAATAGCCGGTTTGCATGACAAACCGCTTGTGTCACGATATATTATAACTCATTCTTCTCCATTTTTCAAGCCCATTGTGACAGTAAGCTGAAAAACGTGCCGGGATGCATGAAAAATAATGTAGGTAGGGTTGACTTTTTCAGAATTACATTGTAAAATATATCCGTCTGCGAGTAAGCTATACGGCAGCGGACGTCACTAAAAGTGGCGGATGAGGAAAGTCCGAGCATCACAGAGCGAAACAGCTGATAACGTCAGCCGAGGGCGACCTTAGGGAAAGTGCAACAGAAATAAACCGCCGGGATTCCCCCGGTAAGGATGGAAAGGCGAGGCAAGAGCTCACCGGAGCGTGGGAGACCACGTTGCCATGTAAACCCTGTTTGATGCAACACCGTTTGGAACGGAATGTCAACGTCTGCTCGGCGGGCATTCTGTAATAGGTGGCTTGAGCTCCCTGGCGACAAGGAGCGTAGATAGATTGCCGTACACGACAGAACTCGGCTTACAGGCTTAGTCGCAGAGAATGAATATTAACCCTTGGAAAAAGGAAAAATAAAAACATTATCCCGTCTTCATGGCGGGAGACGGAGGCTTTTATGCTGAAAAACAAGAAACTCAGAATTTTATTCTGCCTTATGACGGCTGTGATGGTTCTCTTCGCATTTTCGGGATGCGGAGACAATTCGACCACTGACGAGGAGTCCAATATTGACAACGTTCAGATTGATACTCCTGAGACTTCTGAAGAAGGCACCAAGTCAGGTTCTACCGGCTGGTCGCTTGGTCTTTCGGACGGCGACACCTATCTCTCAAGAGCAGACTACTATCTCCTGGGCGACTATTACTACACCGAATCCTATCGCGTTGAGAACGAGGACACCGGAGTTGTCACAGAGCTCGGGCTCGACATGTATCTCACATACGGTGAGGAAGACGGATACTCTGACCCCGACGGCGTTCTGGCTATCTACTATGACGATGACGGCGGCGAAATGACCGGCTATGAGGCTTATATCGGAATTTCCTATATCCGCGCAATCATCAGCTATAAGATTACGGACAACGCGACATACTACACCTGCGTCTGCCTTGACAGCAGTGGTGCGGTGACCGGGACTGTCTGGGACAACACCTTCACCGATTCTGAAACCGGCGTCATCACCTATTCTACCGGAAGCGAGACCTATTACTCGAACGGCGGAACAGAGAGCATCGTTGAAGACCAGTTCACAATCAACGACGACGGCACTCTCACCCTCACCCAGTCCACCGCCAAGGAGTATGATGAGGAAGGCAACCTGACCAATTCCTGATGGAATCCGTGAATTCATTCAGCGGCTGAGGTGGCATCTTCGGCAAAATTCCGGCTTTTCAGGTTCGCTTTTCTTGGGCAAAATGCCTCTTGACAGTTTACGAGGAAAATGCTAAAATGAAATCACAGTGAGTTGCAAACGGCGTAAATCCGGCTGTTTGCAGCTCTTTTTTGTTTGTAAAAATATACTTTTTTATATGGAGGATTATATGGAACAAAAGTCAAATTCTTTTTTGGAAACGGAGAAGATTGGCACACTTATGCGGAAATACAGCGTTCCCTGCATAATTTCGCTTTTGGTTGCCGCTCTCTACAATATCGTTGACCAGATATTCATCGCGAACAGCTACCTCGGTTCAAACGGCAACTCCGCTAACACGGTTGTATATCCGCTTACGGTAGTTGCACTCGCACTTGCAGTTCTTATCGGCGACGGTTGCTGTGCATTCATCTCGATAAGCCTCGGAGCCGGCAAGGATGAGGACGCACACAAGAGCGTCGGAAACGCAGTCGTTCTCTGCATTATCGTCAGTGTTGTTCTGGCGGCTTGCTACATGATTTTCGCAAACCCGATTCTCACCGCTTTCGGTGGAAGAGTCAACGACGAGACGTTCGCAAACGCAAAGGAGTACTTCTTCTACATCTCACTCGGTGTGCCGTTCTACATGTTCGGTCAGGCGATGAATCCCATCATCCGTTCGGACGGAAGCCCGAAATTCGCAATGGCATCGACCGTTTCGGGAGCATTAGTAAACATCATCCTTGACCCGATTTTCATCTATGTATGCAAGTGGGGCATGATGGGTGCGGCAGTTGCAACGGTTGCCGGTCAGGTTCTTACAGCAGGGCTTTCAATCTGGTACTTATGCCACATGAAGGCGTTGAAGCTCCACAAGTCAAGCTTCGGGCTCTTCCCGAGGTTGATGAAGAAATTCCTGCCTCTTGGCATCACGAGCCTTCTCTCGCAGATTTCCATCGTCGTAACAATGCTCGTCTACAATAACGTCTGCATCAAGTATGGTGCAATGGACGAGATTTTTGGTCAGGCGGAGTATTCGCAGATTCCTATGGCAGTGCTTGGAATCGTCATGAAGTTCTATCAGATAGTAATTTCTATTGCAATCGGTCTCGCGGCTGGAATCATTCCTGTCGTCGGCTACAATGTCGGAGCGGGAAGGGGAGACCGAGCGAAAAAGCTCCTCACCTACCTCATTGCGGCTGAGGCTATCGTCGGAGCTATAGGACTCTTTATCGTAGAGGTCTTTCCGAAACAGCTCATCGGCATTTTTGGTGCGGCAAACGAGAGCGTTTACTACACCGAATTCGCGATCAATAGCTTCAGAATCTATCTCTGTATGTTGATTCCGTCGCTTATCAACAAGGGAACGTTTATCTACCTTCAGGCTCTCGGCAAGGCGGTCGTTTCGTCGGCAATTTCACTTGTCCGTGAGATAGTCTTAGGCGCGGGACTTGCACTTCTGCTTCCCGTATTCTTCGGACTTGACGGTCTTCTCTGGTCGTTCCCGATAGCGGATTTGGTAACGCTCATTGTTTCGGCAGTAGTTTTGGTCCGGGTTTACAGACAGCTCAGCAAGCCGGACTTCAACAAAGCTCATGTAAGCTGACCTCCTTAAATATTATTTCGCAAGGATTTCGTGCGGGGAGACTCGCACGAAATTTTTCTTAACGAAAAATAAATCGGGATTTTATGAAAATATGCTTGCAACATGTAACGATTTCTGGTATGCTATAAGATGGTGATATAAAAATGCCTTCTACTTACGCGCATTATGTACTCGGAAGAGATCTTCTCCGCCGGTACTCCCCTGAGGTAAAAGATGTCCTCAGAGATAATCTTAAAATCTATCAGATAGGGCTTCACGGTCCGGATATTCTTTTCTACTATAAACCGCTCACGAAAAATCCGATAAGACAGCTCGGTTCGGATGTTCATGAGAGACCGGCTCACGAATTCTTCACTCATGCCGCTAATATCGCGAATTCCGCTGGGAATGAAGCCGAAAGAAACCGCAGGCTTGCATATGCTTTGGGCTTTGTCGGGCACTTCTCGCTTGACAGCATGTGCCACGGCTATGTCGAGAGAAAGCAGGAGGTGAGCGGCGTTACCCACTCGGAAATCGAAGTGGAGTTTGACAGGAGTCTCATGCTGAAAGACGGTCTGAATCCCATAACACATCACCTGACAGGTCACATCCACCCGACGGATGAGAATGCCAGAATAATGTCACTCTTCTATGACACTGTTTCCGAGAAGGAAGCAAAGGTGGCGATACGCTCTTTCGTCACATATAACGGCTTACTGGTCGCGCCGAATGATATGAAGCGACTTCTGATATATTCCGTTCTTGCGGCGTCCGGTAATTATAAGGGTATGCACGGAATGGTCGTCAACAAGAAACCCAACCCGAAATGTGAGGACAGTAACCTAAGGCTCGAAAAGCTCATGCGAAAGTCCGAAGAGCTGTGCTTGAAACTCAGCAACAATTTCCTGAACTATGCCGACGGCAGGGAAGACCTGCTCCCGTGGTTCGAGAAGAATTTCGAGAAGGGCGACGACTGGCAGATGGTTCCGATACTTACCGCCATGGAGGAAAGACATTATGAAATTTAAAATGACACCGCAGGAGAAAAAGTGGGTGCTCTATGACGTCGGAAACTCGGCGTTCACGATGCTGGTGGCGACCTTGTTGCCTATCTACTTCCACGTCCTTGCAGCAAACGAGGGAATATCCGAAACGGATTACCTGGCATACTGGGGCTACACCACTTCTATTGCCACAATCATTGTTGCAATCCTGGGACCAACCCTTGGCACTGCGTCCGACATCAAGGGCGTCAAGAAGATAATCTTCATGGCGTCGCTGTTCATCGGTGCGATCGGGTGCATAGCACTTGGATTCATCCAGTCGTGGCTCTGGTTCCTAATTCTATTCGCAATTGCGAAGATAGCCTATCAGCTCAGCCTTGTCGTCTATGATTCGATGCTGACGGATGTCACGTCGGACGAACGTATGGACGAAATCTCCGCCCAGGGTTACGCCTGGGGTTACATAGGGAGCTGTGCGCCGTTCATCCTCTGCATAGCAATCTATGCCCTTCAGACTATGGGAATTCTCCCCGTCAGCCTCGGAGTCGCGATGGCTATTGACTTTGTCATCACCGCTGTATGGTGGGTCGCGATGGCGATTCCGCTCGTCAGAAGCTACAAGCAGGTTCACTACGTCGAGAAGACCGACAAGCCGGTTGCATCCAGCCTCAAGCGTCTCGGCGGCGTCTTCAAGGAGCTCGGTCACAACCGCAAGGCTCTCTTCTTCCTTATCGCGTTCTTCTTCTACATCGACGGCGTCTACACCATCATCGACATGGCGACGACCTATGGCGAGTCGCTGGGACTGAGCAGTATCGGCTTGGTGCTTGCACTCTTAGTCACCCAGTTCGTTGCGTTCCCTTCGGACGTCTTTCAAGAAAAGTCGAAGCGGGCAAGCTCCTCATGGTTTGTATCGTGGCATACTTCTTCATTGTCGTCTACGCCATCTTCTTGAGACAGCTCTATCAGTTCTGGATTCTTGCCGTTGCAGTCGGACTCTTCCAGGGAGCAATCCAGTCACTCTCGCGGTCGTACTACGCAAAAATCATCCCTCCCGAAAAATCGGGCGAATATTTCGGAATCTATGACATCTGCGGTAAGGGCGCGTCCTTCATCGGAACAACTCTGGTTGCCGTCATCACCCAGCTCACCGACAATTCGAGCATCGGCGTCGGAGGCTTGGCGGTCATGTTCATCATCGGAGGAATCTTCTTCGTTCTCACGGACAGGATTCCTGCCACCGAGCAGAAATAAGCTGAATATTGTAAAATTAAAGCCGGAGTTTTGCTTGATGTCGAAAGCTCCGGCAAATTTTATTTGATATTGACGAAACGGTGAAAAACCACTATAATAGAGGTATATTAAACCACGAGGTGACCGCCATGGGCTTAAAAAGCGATTTGCAGACATTGAAAACCTTTTCCGACAACCCATATGACGCAAGATACCGCCCGAAAAAGGAAATGATAAAGCTCTATATCCGGCTTCAGGTGTGGCTTATCCTCTTGCTGGGGTTCTCAGCGCAGGTCTACATAATCGTCACCGGACCGTTGTCGATATATTGGATAGTGATGTACTGGCGTTCCCGCGAATACTGGAAGGACCTCGGCTGGAAAATGCGCTACTACTACCTCCCGACCATCCCCGTCTTCATCTTAGGACTCTTCCTCTGCATCCAGCAGTACTTCATCACCGGCATCGAGTGGTTTGTGAATAAGTTTATGTTTTATATCTAGCACATACTATGTTGACACATAGTATGTGAAAAAATCAGGGACTCATGAAAGAGCCCCTGATTTTTTAACTCACAATCCTGAAGTACGCCTCCGAGGTAATCTTATACACAACCGTATACACCACAACCACGACTCCAAGGCACGCCGCCGTTACTCCTAAGAACAGCCATGTATTCATGAACCCGCACATCTTGAGCATCTTAATCATAATCGGCGAGGCGAAGGCGATGTGCACCGCCGCCATCACAACCGGCAGGAGGAAGACCGACAGCATCTGCGAATTGATGCTTTTTCTTATGTCCGCCTTGGTCATGCCGACCTTCTGCATTATCTCGAAGCGCGAGGCATCCTCAAACCCTTCCGAAATCTGCTTGTAGTAGATGATGAGCACCGCCGACATTACGAACATGAGGCTCAGGAATATCCCGAGGAACAGCAGTCCTCCGAACATGCCGTAATAGTCAGAACGGTTCTCGGCAAGGCTGTCCCAGCTTATGTAATAATTTATGCCTGTGTTGTAAAGGGCAAACGCCTCTTTTTCGAGCTCTACACCACGTCTGCTGAAATATGACCTCTGTTCCGATTCGCTGAGATTAATAATATCGAAGCCGTACCACCACATCCGGTAGATATAAATCTCGTTACCATTGTCTCCAAGTATCTCAAAAATCGGGTTAAAGACGTCCAGATCGTCGACGACTATAACAAGCATCCCATAAATGGTGTGGTTAAGTGGACAGAAGCTGGGATACTCTATCTCAGACTTAACAGTGAAAGTGCCTAACTTGTCAATATTGATTTCCGAGCCATCCATGCTTTCGGAATAGTAGAGAAGAACCTCGCCATTACCGAGAGTTTCGCTTGAACCGTTCAGCCGGTTGTAGGTGTCGATATCGAAGACACAGACCTTGACATAGTCGTCATCCGTGTAGAGATAGTCGAGCGCAAGGTTACCGTCAGTAAAAATCCCGTTCGTCATGATGTATTCATATTCAAGCTCATTTTCAATCTCCAAGTCATCATCTATAGCAAAGCTCCTGACAAGCTCTTTTTGCTCATCTGTTACTCCCGAATGGGTTCCGAACTGGACAATTAAGTCCCTCGGGTAGAAGTCTTCTAAGATGTCCTCAATTCCCATCATAATGCTCGAAGTGGATGACAGCATGACGAGAACGGCAGTTAAGAGAATGCAGATTGAAGCAAGCCCTGCGCCGTTGCGCTTCATGCGATATGCCATCGACGAGACGGAGACGAAGTGGTTCGGCTTGTAATAGTAGTGCTTCGACTTCTGCATGATTTTGCACATCAGGACGCTTCCCAACATGAATAGCATATACGTCCCGATCATGACGAGAACGGCGGCAAGGAGGAATCCAAGCATCATCTCCATCGGGCTCTCAAGCGTCAGGGCAAGATAGTAGCCGAAGCCTAAAACCACAGCACCGAGAAGCCCAAAGAACCAGTTCGCTTTCGGCGGCTTTTCGCCCATGCTTTCGCTCTTCAGAAGCTCAATCGGGTTCGTCAGACGTACTTTAAGCAAAGAGAAAACAAACAGGAGTAGAAATATAATTGCAAATATTAGCACTGTTTCGGGGATAGTTTGCCATGCAAGCTCTATTGTGAATGTCACATCTCCCGAAATGAGCTGAACGAGCACCAGCTCCGCAAGCTTGTATAAAATTATCCCGAGAACGATTCCGCCGATTATCGCAGTTACGGCGGTGAAAACGTGTTCCCAGATGAGAATTCTGGCGATGTTGCGCTTGCTCATGCCCAATACATTGTAAAGCCCGAACTCCTTCTGCCTGCGTTTCATCAGAAACGAATTCGTATAGAAAAGAAATATCGCCGCAAAGAGGGCTATAACGCCTTTTCCGAGCTTAAGAAGCTCTTGTGCCATTTCTCCGCCGGACATCAATCTTATTACATCCGATTCGGCAAGCGAAGCGATTATAAAGTATAGCATCACCATGCTGATGCAGGCTAAAATATGCGGGATATAGAGCTGTCGGTTACCTCTGATTCCGTTCATGGCAAGGCGGCGGTATAGACCACGCTTTTTCATTCTCCGACACCTCCCTTTGAGAGCATGGTGAGGGTGTCGGAAATCTTCTGATAAAGCATCTCATCACTCTGCCCGCCACGGTAAACCTGATGGAAAACGACACCGTCCTTGATGAATAAGACCCTGTTCGCATGGCTCGCCGCCTTGACCGAATGTGTGACCATGAGAATCGTCTGTCCGCGGGAGTTTACTTTTGAGAAGAGACTAAGAAGCTCGTCGGTGGCTCTTGAGTCGAGTGCGCCCGTCGGCTCGTCCGCTAAAATAATTCTCGGCTCAGTGACCAACGCCCTTGCAACCGCCGCTCTCTGCTTCTGACCTCCTGAGACTTCATATGGGTATTTCTTTAAGATGTCCGAAATCCCGAGTAGCTCCGCTATCGGCTCAAGTCTGCGGTACATCTCCTTGTAGGACATCCCCGACAGCACGAGCGGGAGATAGATATTGTCCTCAAGGGTGAATGTGTCCAATAGATTGAATTCCTGAAAGACGAAGCCTAAATTATCCCGCCGGAAGGTCGCCATGTCCTGCTCGTGGACTTTCGAGATGTCTTTCGCGTCTAAGATTACCTGCCCGCCGGTCGGCTTGTCGAGAGCGGCGAGGATATTTAAAAGCGTCGTCTTGCCAGATCCGCTTTCACCCATGATAGCGACATATTCGCCCTGCTCGACCGAGAAATTGACGTTTTTGAGAGCCTCGACGCTCGCTCCTCCCATCCGGGAGGTGTAGACTTTCTGAAGATTTTTAACTTGTAGTAGTGGCATAAGATTTCCCCTTTACTTAAATTTGTGACCCAATTATAGCAAAAGAGAAACCCATGAATCCATCGATTTCCCTTACAGTTTTCTTACACTTTTGTAAGATTTCAATTTGCTTGGACATGCTTTTTGGAGAGATCGAGCCTGATGGTTGTGCCCTTGCCGAGCTCTGACTCAGCGGAAATCTCGTAACCCAAATCATCGCAGATTCTTTTGCAGAGATAAAGCCCGATGCCGCTTGCTTTCTTGTCCGTTCTGCCATTATAGCCGGTGAAGCCCTGGTCAAAAATTCTCGGAAGATCATCAGTAGCTATCCCGATTCCCGTATCTTTAATTGCGAGAATCTGACCTTGCTCTATGCAAATAGAAATGCTTCCAGACAGTGTATACTTAAGCGAATTCGACAGCACCTGCTCAATTACAAACGAGAGCCACTTTTCGTCCGTGAGAACCGTTTCCCGCACCGGCTCGTAGATAAGCTCAATCTTGCGGGCGATAAATTCACCTGAAAACTTTCTGACGCAGGATTTTATGATGCTATCTAAATCGCACTCGGCGAAAACATAGTCGGTGCTCTCGCTGTCAAGCCGAAGATAGGTCATAACCATATCGGCGTAGCTCTCTATTCGGTTCAAATCCGAACCTAATTTGCGACTGAGCGGGCTGTCTTCGCCTTGCAAGCTAAGCCTCATAGACGCAATCGGCGTCTTAATCTGGTGCGCCCAGACGCTGTAGTAGTCCATTCTCTGCCGGGATTTCGCCTTCTCCGAAGAAATCATCTCCGTCAGCCGGTCAATTTTACTCTCTAATTCTGAGATTTGTTCAATCTGTTTCTTATACTTTCTGTAATCGAGTGCAAGATAAGCGATTACTAACAGTAATCCCAGTCCCATCGGGTAAGCCACCGCCGCGACTGGAAGCCCATAAAGTGCAAAGCTCACGTAGAGCATCACGAAAATCAGGGTATATAACACAAAAAACCATAGTTTTGACTTTATGTATTTCATATCATTCCACCATATAGCCGATTCCGTGTTTTGTAGTTACAAAGTTTTCGAGCCCGAGCGCGTCAAGTTTGCGGCGAAGCCGGTTGATATTGACCGTCAGCGTATTATCGTCGACGAAGCTGTCTGTCTCCCAGAGCCTCTGCATCAGCTTCTCCCGGGAAACGGTCTTGCCCTTGCTTTCAAGAAGCGTGAAGAGAATCCGGTATTCGTTTTTGGTGAGGTCGATTTTCTGTCCGTCGAAAATCGCGCTCGAATCCTCAGTTCTGAGGCTTAGTCCTCGATGCGAGAGAACCGGGCTCTCGGTGTAGCTGTAGCTCCGGCGGAGGAGAGCCTGAATCTTCGCGGTCAGCACTCCCATGTCGAACGGCTTCGCGATGAAGTCGTCCGCGCCCATATTTACAGCCATGACGATATTTAGGTTATCGGACGCCGACGAGATGAAGATAATCGGCACGTTGGAGATTTTCCTGATTTCCTCGCACCAATGGTAGCCGTTGTAGAACGGTAGCATTATGTCAAGGAGCACCAACTTCGGCTGTATCTCTGCAAATTCTCCGACAATATCCGAAAACCTCGTCGCCACACAGCACTCAAATCCCCATTTAGTAAGCTCCGCCGCCACGCCCTCCGCAATGCTCCGGTCGTCCTCGGCTATGTAGATTTTGTAAGTCAAAGCGTTCACTTCCTGAACCCGTTTTGATTATTATAGCACGGTAGGTGCAGAAAGTTCAACCGAGAAAAGATTAAGATTTTATTAATTTTTTCGGATAAAAAAGACGGAGCAAGGTTGACGCTCCGTCTCCTATTTTTTGCACCAGGTGGATGCAAAATTTCAATTCAAACGATTTTCGATGTCTTCGATTGTAGGGATGTTATCCTGTAATTCTTTATTAATCTGACTTGATAGCTTGTATTCACTGACTCCCATAGGTTTATTTACGTCTCGGAGTGCGTACTCTGCCACCATTTTGTCTTTGCCTTTACAAAGCAAAAGTCCTATGGTTGGATTATCTGCAGGAGATTTCAATTCGCCATCAATTGCGGATAAATAAAAGGACAATTTTCCTGCAAATTCAGGCTCAAATTCCACAGTTTTTAGTTCCACCACAAAGTAGCAGTGCAGTTTGACGTTGTAGAACAGCAGGTCGATGTAAAAGTCTCTATCTCCGACTTTTATAGGATATTGTCGTCCCATAAAGGCAAATCCTGTACCAAATTCCAGGAGTAGCTTTGTGATCTGTTGAACCAGAGCCTCCTCTAATTCTACTTCCTTCATTTTCTTGGAATTAGGAATGAAATCGAAAATATAAGGGTCTTTGATTATTTCTTCCACTTGCTCGTTGTATGGATTGGAAAGCTGTGCATTGAAATTTGTAGTTTTATCAGCTAAAGCCTGCCGTTCGTACAACCCGCTTTCCAGTTGGTGTACAAGCACCGCTGTTGACCATCCGTTTTCAAGACATCGCTCGGTATACCAGAGATATTCCTCCAACGAGTCTGTTTTGTCAATAAGCGTCTTTATGGCTTTCCAACTAATTTTTGCACCCACCTGGTGCAAAATTTTTTCGGATGGTATTCTCTGCGCAAATTGTTTCATATAGTTCAAATTACGTGCTGAGTAACCGTCAACACCTGGATAAGACAGCTTCAGGTCTTTTGACAATGTTTCAACGAATCGATTTCCCCACGTGCTATACTCGATAATGACATTTCCTATATTCCAGTAGAGAATATTTCTTTCTACGTTGGCACTCGTCATTACCTGATATTGTGCCTGAGTGATTTTATTTTTTACCTTTTCGAGTGCATCAAAATAATCTGTCATAGCAATTTCAGATTTACTCATGTGACACCTCCGCGATCCACACTTCGTCTAATATTATATCACGGTTCTATTGCTATTTCAAGATGGTTTTAGAGCTCCATCCAGCTCCCCAAGTATCCTCCCTAACTCCCGATAGTCCTCCGCCCCCTGCACCTTCTCTTCATCCAAAAAGTAGACGAACATCGAGTACTGGCAGAAGGCGGACATTGCGACATCGCGCGAAAACTCCTTCTTGTCTATCGCGAACAGGGGATTCCGGCGCATCTCCTCGTAGTAGGAGTCCAAAAACGTCTCTGCCGATTCGGCGGGAATATATCTTTCGCCCTCCCCATAGCCGACGAATGCGAACCGCCCTAAATCCAAGAAATAGGGGAGAATGTCGGCATATGTCCAGTCGATGAGCCAGGCGTTCTTTCTGTCAAGGAGCGCGTTTATCGGCAGAAAATCATCGTGGACAAGCGTCCGCGGCGCGGAGAAGAACCGGGCTTCAATCATCGGAAAGACGCTCTCGTACTCGGGAAAATATTTCCGGGACTTCTCCCAGAACCGGAGAACCTTCCGCTCAAAATAGCTCCTGCATCCCTCGGGATTGGTTCCGTTGCCGAGGTAATAGCTCTGAATCTTCGCAAGTTCCCTTCCGACGCGACCGGCGTCCTCCGGGGAACAGTCTCTTGCGTCCGTCCCGTTCACGACAGGCATACTAACCCAGCAGTCGCCGTCAAGCTCAAAGCTTGAGAGTATCGGAGGCACCGCGAAATCGTGCCCTGAGAAGTACTTCTCATACTTTTCCTTGTCCCGGTCGGACTTTTTCAGAACAACTTTCTCGTTCAAAAGAAAAACATCATATATTTTATTCAGCCGGCTGTCGACGAACCTCCTGACCGCATCAGGCTCATAAACCCCGGCTTTCTCAAACACCGGTGAAAACTCCGCCCATTCCTCATCCGTCAGCCTGCGACTCTCGTTCATAACCCAACCTCCTGGCACGGTGTGATAGGTATAGTATACATTAAAAGGGACGATATTTCAATCTCCCATGGAAATTTTATATTCATGAAAAAATCCTCTTGACAAAGAGGATGAAGAAGAGTATAATGAATGGCATGAGGAGACGAAACTGTTCCAGCAGTTTGGGGTACAACCTCTAAAACAAATAAGCTTGTAGATTGACCGCCAACCACTAGTCTAGGTAGCGGTTATTTCTTTGCCTGGAAAACTCCGATGACTCCGAAGATAACAACGGCGAGCAGATTCAGCAGTGCAATGACTTCTAAAATCGACACGTTATCACCTCCCTCCGTAGATAAGAGGTTTACCGTCACTCCTCATGTCGAGGACATTATATCACAATCTAAAAATCTTGTCAATAAAAACCGTGCCATGTTGATGGTGCGGTTTTTCACGTTTCCTCTTGCATTTCCCAAAAAAATCATGTATCATAAGATGTACTATTCTGAAGGGAGACTAATTGTGTATCGGCTGATAACTTCGGACGGGCACGCCCGCAGGGGCGAGTTTGCGACCGTCCACGGCGTGATTCAGACGCCGGTTTTTATGAACGTCGGAACTGCAGCGGCTATCAAGGGAGGAATCTCCTCCATAGATCTCGAAAACCTCAAGTGCCAGGTGGAGCTCTGCAATACCTATCATCTTCATTTGCGCCCATCTGATGAGGTTATATATAAACTTGGTGGGCTTCACAAATTCATGAACTGGCATCGCCCGATTCTCACCGATTCGGGAGGATTCCAGGTCTTTTCGCTCGCAAAGCTCCGCAAAATCAAGGAAGAGGGAGTCTATTTCAACTCCCACATTGACGGCAGGCGCATCTTCATGGGACCGGAGGAGAGCATCCGGATTCAGTCTCACCTTGGCTCAACAATCGCGATGGCGTTTGATGAATGCGTGGAGAACCCCGCGCCCCGGAGCTACTCAAAGAATTCCTGCGACCGCACCGTCCGCTGGTGCAAGCGTTGCAAGGACGAGATGAAAAGGCTCAATGCCCGCGAGGACACAATCAACCCGCACCAGCTCCTTTTCGGAATCAACCAGGGCTGTACTTACGCCGATATTCGCATTGAGCACATGAAGCAGATAGCCGACCTTGACCTGGACGGCTACGCCATCGGAGGTCTTGCCGTCGGCGAGCCTGCGGAGGAGATGTACCGTATCATCGAGGCTGTCGAGCCCTACATGCCGGCGGACAAGCCGAGATACCTGATGGGAGTCGGCACTCCTCAGAACATCGTTGAGGCGGTTTACCGCGGAGTCGACTTCTTCGACTGCGTAATGCCCTCCCGCAATGCCCGCCACGCGACTATTTTCACATGGAACGGCATCATGCACTTGACGAACGCCTGCTATGAGCTCGACGAGAGACCGATAGACCCCGAGTGCGACTGCCCCACATGCCGTAACTTCTCAAGAGCCTATATCCGCCACCTCTTCAAGGCGAAAGAACAGCTTGCCGGACGCCTTGCCGTCACCCATAACCTCTGGTTCTATAACACCCTCATGGAGAGAATCCGCGCCGCAATTGAGGCAGGGGAGTATACTGAGTTCAGGAATTATTACTCAGAAAGATTGGCGAGCAAGCTGGAGGACTGAATTCAATTCGTAATTCGTAATTCGTAATGCGTAATTATGGAGGCACAGTTATGACATTAAAATCGGTAATTTTCGACCTTGACGGTACTCTCGTCGACACCGCCGACGACCTCGGCGACAGCGTAAGTGCGGCACTTAACCAGCTTGGGCTTCCAACACATACAATTGCTGAGTACATCTCTTTCGTCGGGAACGGGACGCTTATGCTTGTGAAGCGGTCGCTTCCTGAGAATCTCCGGGACGATGAAGCACTTCTGAACCGGGCGCACGAGCTTTTCTGCGACCACTATGCCGCTCACTATCTCGACAAGTCGCGGGTCTATGACGGAATCTTGGAAGTTGTGAAAGCTCTCAAGGACGCAGGAATCAAACTCTATGTCCTGACAAACAAGCCCTATCAATTCGCAAGTAAGATTATTGAGCAGTGCTTCCCGAGCGGCACATTCGACCTCGTCGGAGGAAGTGGGCAGGGATTTCCACGTAAGCCCGACCCAAGCTATGAGAACCACCTGATTGAGCTTTCCGGCGTCAGCAAGTCCGAAACCATCCACATCGGCGACTCAGGCACAGATATAGAAACCGCCCACAACGCGGGCATCAAGTGCATCGCCTGCACCTGGGGCTTCCGAAGCCGCCAGTCGCTTATTGATGCGGGAGCAGATTTTATAGCGGATGAGCCGAGGGAGATTTTAGAGATTTCAGGGCGGCTTAATTCGGAATTATGAATTCGGAATGCGGAATTCGCTTCCTGCGGTCGCGCCCTCTCAGTCACGCTTCGCGTGACAGCTCCCCCAGAGGGGGAGCCGAGATTTACAGAGGAGGCAGCAACTTGGCTCTCCCTCTGGGAGAGCTGTCAGCCGTAAGGCTGACTGAGAGGGCGCACACGCCGGAGGCGGGTGCGGTCGGCGAAGCCGACAACTGGCAACAAATCACAAATTCGCTCTTGATTTCGTTCAAAAAATGTGTTATAATTGCTATCACAATTAAGATTATCTTTGCAAGGAGGATAAATTTATGGAAGGCAGAGCAAAAATTATTGAATCGCGAAAGAATCGTAGGATCAAAATCAGCGTAATTCCCGGGCATTTTGCCACGAATCACTCGCACATCAACAACTACATCGACATGACGAAGATAAAGACCAGCCACATGATGGCAAAGGATGCCGCCACGCAGATTGCGGCTACCTATTCGTCCACCCCGATTCACACCATCATCTGCATGGAAGGAACCGAGATGCTTGGCGCGTTCTTGGCTGAGAGCCTTGCTTCCGGCGGAATCAACCAAGGCGAGGACGTTGCGGTCATCACCCCCGAGCTCAACTCCACCGGTCAGCTCATCTTCAGAGACAACACCCAGGGCATGATATGGGGCAAGAAGGTTCTTCTTCTCATCTCGTCTGTTTCGACCGGCAAGACCATCAACCGCGCACTTGAGTGCCTGAACTACTACAGCGGCGAGCTGGTTGCAATTGCTTCCATCTTCTCCGCAATTTCCGAGTCGAACGGAATCGCTGTCCATAGCGTCTTCACTCCCGACGACATCCCCGGCTACCAGACATTCATCCAGCGTGAGTGCCCGATGTGTAGTTCTGGGCAGAAGGTCGACGCGATTGTAAACAGCTTCGGCTATTCAAAAATCTGATTTTTCCTGAGAAGAGGGCGGAAACGTCCTCTTTTTTCTGAAATTTTTGTGAAAAAACAGTTGCAATCGGTTTCCCGACGTGTTATAATAACAGCGTATATGAAACGCTGTGACGAAGAGAGTAGAGGGCAGGGTGCTTTTAAGAGAGTCCCGCACGGTCGCGTGACCGTTGCTGAGAGCGGGTAAATCACCTCCCTTGAAGTTCACTTCCGAGCGGTTTTGCTGAAACCCAACAGGGCTGTAGGTGAAGACGGTTACGCCACGTTAAGGCGTTAAGGAGTGTCGGCTCCCGAAAAATGGGTGGTTGCAGGCTTGGCTTGTCCCGTTTGGGGCAGGCTGTTTTTATTGTGTCGGCTTTGCCGACGCGCTCCCTCCGGTCGCGCACCCCTCCACCGGCTTCGCCGGTCCCCCTCCCGACGTTCGCTTGCGAACGTCATGACAGAGGGAGGCTATAGTAGCCTCAGGCAAGAGGTTGCGGGAGGAGCAGTTAAGGCTCCCCTGTCAAGGCATACGCGTACACTTAAGCGAAATTGGCAACAAAGTC
>JAJQDP010000023.1 GCA_021202155.1 Oscillospiraceae bacterium
TATACCAGACTTTTTTTGACTTGTATATACCTTATCGCTAAGTGTACGCGGATGCTCGTCAACGACATCATCATGCCTTTCATCAGCATCATCACCGGCGGCATCAACTTTGAGGACTGGAAGTGGGTTCTCAAGGAAGCAGTCCTGGACGAAGCAGGAGAGGTAGCAACCGCTGAGGTCGCAGTCACATTCGGCAACTTCATCTCGGTAGTACTTAACTTCCTCATCGTTGCACTCTGCATCTTCCTGATGATAAAGCTCATCGGCAGTGAGAAGAATAAGGTCAAGAAGCCTGAAGAAGCCGCTCCCGAAGCTCCCGCCGAGCCGGTCATCACCGAGCTCGATGTACTCAAGTCGATTGAGGCGAAATTGGACGCAATTGCGGAGAAGAAGTAATCAATGCGTAATGCGTAATTCGTAATGAGTAATTATTAGACAACTATAAAAGGCTAACGTCACAATCTGTGTTGCGTTAGCCTTTTATTTTGCGCAAAAATTCTGCATGGAGCGTATCCAATTACGAATTACGCATTACGCATTACGAATTTAAATGAGCCTCGTATAATCCTCAATAATCAGATCGCACACCCCGCGCATCTTCTCCCAGTCGTCTTTTGAGTGCTCCTCAAGGACGCCGACGGTGTACATGTTTGCGGCTTTCGCACCGACACAGCCGAGGTAGATGTCCTCGAAAACGGCGCAATCGGTGGGGTTAACTCCGGCTTTTTCGGCGGCTAACAGATAGACGTCGGGAAAGCCTTTTTTGCGCTTGACCTCATCCGTCGTGACGAAAACATCGAATAGCTCCAAAACGCCGTGCCTCTCAAGGCAGGGCTTGAAAAGCTCCGGTCGGGAAGCAGTGGCAAGTGCAATCTTTACTCCGCTCTGATGGAGCTTTGTTATGAACTCCTTCGCGCCCGCGACCATCCCGATGACGTTCGCGTAGTCGTACTCAAGCTCTTCAAGCCACTCGTTCATAACGACTTCCTTCGGGTCGGTGACGCCACATTCGGCAATGACATAGTCCGCCGCCTGTGAGAAATTTAAGGTTGAAACCCTGTCATAGAAGTCACTGGGAATCGGCAGGTTTCTCCTCTTCATGAAATTGATGTCGACCTCTCTCCACGCGCTGATGGACTCAACCAAAGTCCCATCAAGGTCGAAAATAGCACAGCGTATATCATTGCAGAAATTCATAACTATCCTCCTTGTGTGTCTTATCGTGTAGGGGCGGATATTATCCGCCCGTTATGGATTGTCAGAGTGTTTTCGGGCGGGCAGTTAGCGAAGCTAACTGTATATCCAGCCCCTACAGATGATTTTACCCTAATTCGCACAAATTGTCAACTCACGCCTTGCAAAATCTGTGTGAATTTTGTATAATAGACCGAGAAAATTCTGCGAGGTGAGGTTATGAAGCTGTCGGACGATATTAAGTACTTAAAGGGCGTGGGTCCCAAGAGGGCGGAGCTTTTCTCTAAAATGGACATCCACACTGTCCGCGATCTGCTCTACCATCTTCCCCGCAGTTACACCGACTTCTCGTCGCCCGTCTCGATAGAGGAAGCTGTCCTTGACGAGGTCAATATCCTGAAGTGCCGGGCTGTCGCAAAGCACTCCTACAAGTATACTCGCCGGGGGATGCAGATATTCCAGCTCACTTTCACAGACGGCGTCGACGAAATTTTTGTCTCCCTCTTCAACCAGGGCTATCTCTATGACAAAATCCGCATCGGCGAGGACTATTTCCTCATCGGAAAGGTCTCGGGGACTCTTACCGAGCGCACAATGTCCGGTCCGAATATCGTCGATGTCTCGGAAGCTGAGACAATTCGCCCGATTTATCCCCTCACCGAGGGCATGACCGAGAATATCCTCCGCTCCTGCATGAAGACGGCTCTCACAGCCTTGGACAACGAAACCTGCGAGGTTATGCCCCCCGAAATTATTGCCAAGACCGGTCTTATGCAGACCGACGACGCTTTGAGATATATCCATTTCCCGCGCTCACAGTCGGACGTTATTCCTGCCCGCAAACGCCTTGCATTTGATGAATTGACGACCCTCCAGCTTGGAATGCTCTCGCTCAAGGACAGAAACCGGACGCTCACGCCCTATGTCATGCGGGACTATCCGCTTGCGGAATTCTACCGCTCACTCCCGTTCGAGCCGACCGGTGCGCAGAGGCGCGCTATTTCCGAATGTGTTTCGGACATGACAAAGAACGTCCCGATGAACCGTCTCATCATGGGCGATGTTGGCTCTGGAAAGACGGTTGTCGCGGCGGCATGTTGCCTTTTAGCACACATGAACGGCACTCAGTCCTGCCTGATGGCTCCGACCGAGGTATTGGCTGACCAGCACGCCGAAACCCTCTCGAAGTTCTTGGAGCCGCTCGGTGTGAAGGTCGCCCTTCTCAAGGGCTCGATGTCCACAAAAGACAAAAATCAGGTCAGAAAGGGTCTTGCAAACGGCGAATACAGCGTCGCGGTCGGCACACACGCCCTCTTCCAGAAGGGGACGGAGTTCAGAAACCTCTCCCTCGTCATCACCGACGAACAGCACCGCTTCGGAGTCAACCAGCGCGACGCTCTTGCAGAAAAGGGAATCAACCCCCACCGCCTCGTCATGAGCGCGACCCCGATTCCGAGAACCCTTGCCCTCATGATTTACGGCGAGCTCGACATCTCGGTACTTGACGAAATGCCAAAGGGCAGGCTCAAGATTGAGACCTACGCCGTCACCGGAAAGCTGAGAACCCGCGCCTATAATTTCGTAAAAAACCTCCTTAACCAGGGCAGGCAAGCCTATATCATCTGCCCGGCAATTGACGAAGAGGAGGGTATGCAGAGCGTTATTGAATACGCCGAGAGAATCAAGGCGGCAGATTTCAAGGACTACTCCGTCGGCGTCCTCCACGGGAAGATGAAGCCGGCTGAGAAAGAATCAGTCATGGCAGACTTCAAGGACGGAAAAATCCAGGTTCTTGTTTCGACGACCGTCGTTGAAGTCGGAGTTGACGTCCCGAATGCGGCAGTGATGCTCGTTGAGAATGCCGACAGATTTGGCTTGAGCCAGCTTCACCAGCTCCGCGGCAGAGTCGGCAGGGGAGAGCACCAGTCCTACTGCATTCTTATCACCGACAACGTGACCGAGACCTCGAAAAAACGTCTCAAAGCCCTCGCCTCCACCTCCGACGGCTTCGAGATAAGCGAATTAGACCTTGAGCTAAGAGGTCCCGGCGACTTCTTCGGCGACCGCCAGCATGGTCTGCCGTCCTTCAAAATTGCCGACATCGCCGCAGATACCGACATCCTCAAGCTCGCCCGCACTTCTGCGGAAGAGATTTATGCGAGCGGGTATCTTGAAACGGAGGAGGGGAAAGGGCTAAAGGCGAATATTGAAAAACTTTGGGAGGATGCAAATTAACTGTAGGGGCGGATATTATCCGCCCGCTATACTGCAATCCCGTGGGTTCGGGCGGATAATATCCGCCCCTACACGAGTCGGCTACATCGGCTTACGCCTCCCTCAACCGTTCCCCGAGCCCTTTCCTCACCCTATACAGCATACTCTTCACCCCCGCCTCGGTCATGCCGAGGCTTTTTGCTATCTCCCCGAGGGTGTCCGCGTAGAAATACCTCATCACGAACGCCACTCTTGCGTCCTTTTTGAGGGAGTAGAGATAGCTTTCGATAGCCTCTGCCAAGAGTTTCACGTCGAGCTCTTCTTCGGGAGTTGAGCCGCCGGTGACGCAATCCTCAAGCTCCTCAAGCGACACCGCATACTCCGAGCCCTTTCTTTTCTCCCGATTCCTCTTGCGATAAATATCTATCGAATATTGGCGGGTGATTTTGCCAAGATATGTAGACAGTATGCTCGGTCTCTGCTCCGGCATCGAGTTCCACGCCTTCAAGTACGTCTCGTTGACGCTCTCCTCGCTATCCTGCATGTCGTTAAGCACCGAATAGGCAATCTTCATTAGATACTTCTCGTACTTCTCCTGCGTAATCCTGATAGCCTCCTCGTTACGAGCCCAGTAAAGATTCACGATTGCTTCGTCAGTAGTAATAATGTTTTCCATGGTTGCACCCCCTTAATCGTAGTCAATTCCGACTTCGTCGTCTGTTGTTTTTTCTTCAAAGAAGCCTCGTGCTTCCCAATCGGTTCTTATAAACTCGCCCAGTGCCTCGGCATCCACATATGATGAGAACAGCATCGGGTTATTCTCTGCTGAGAAGTAGGTTTCGCTTGCTTCTTCAATCAGGCTCGGAATGTATTCGCTCGTGATGAACGCCTTCGTCCCGATATGATAAGCCGTGCCGTCCACCAAGAGATATTCAAGCTCGCCGACAGGCACTCTCCATGTATCCGAGCTTCCGAACACCGCCGACATAAACGTCATCCCGACCTCATACATCGGCTTCCCCAGATACTGTTGTTCCTTATCGCCTGCATGGGCGATATTCATGTAGTAATCGACCTCGCAATCCGCGAGCCAGTCATAGGTCACATGGACATAGTAGAGGGTCGTTTGTCGCGTGAAGATGTCCGAGTCTGTAAGCTCGTTGGCTTCCTCCGAACTGTAGACCGATACTATCTCAAAAGTTATAAATTGCAGATTATTATAACCCGAGAGGTAGT
The DNA here is from genome assembly GCA_021202155.1 of Oscillospiraceae bacterium. GTDB lineage: Bacteria > Bacillota > Clostridia > Oscillospirales > Ruminococcaceae > Faeciplasma. The sequence continues at coordinate 4,645 of JAJQDP010000023.1, forward strand.
CGCAGAGGTCTTCGTAGCTTGTAACAACTCCCGTTCCGTTTTCCTCTAAAATCTCCGTCGTATAGGTTTCATTTTCTTCTGTTATCGGCTCTTCCTCCTCGATTACGGGTTCGTCGGGAGTGATGAGTTCTTCCGTGACATCAGGCTCTACCGGCTCAACCGGTAATTCGACATCTCTGTTGAGATATGCGACACCCGTCAATACAACCACCGCCAAGCAAGCGGCAATCGCTACAAATCGTATGGCGGCTTTGTTCGCCCGCTTCCTGCCCCGCATGGCATCCGCCTCCTGAAGAATCCTGTCGCTGAACATGCCGATGGCGTCGCTTAATTTTTCAACTGTGGTTTTCATAATATCACCTTCCTTAGGCAGTTATAGCCTCCCCCGAAGGGGGAGGGGGACCGCCACGCGAAGCGTGGTGGTGGAGGGGTGCGATTTCGCCGAAGGCGAAATCGCTCGGCAAGGAGGCTTCAGCCACCGCAGCCGATTTCTGTAGGGGCGGATATTATCCGCCCGTTACGGATTGTCAGAGGGTTTTCGGGCGGATGATATCCGCCCCTACAAGTCTCTCTACATACTTACCCGCCAAAATCCCTCAAAAGTTTCAAAAAATCCCCCAGTTTTTTGCGAACTGGGGGATAATTTCGGGTTAGTATCAGTCAACCTTGACAATTTCGCCGTAGAGCTCTCTTGGAGCACCGATGGCGTTCGACTCGTCGGTGTCGATGTGCATGGCAGTGGCGTAATTAGAGCTCACTCTGCAGACGGTGTCGCCGAGGATTGCGCTTCTCTCGGGAGTGTCAACTCTTACCCAGACGTTGTCGCCGTTCTTGACGCCTAAGCTTTCAGCATCCTCAGGGGTGAGGTGGATGTGTCTCTTTGCAACGATGACGCCTTCCGAAATTTCAATCTCTCCGCAGGGACCAACTACCTTGCAGGGAGCGGAATCGGCGAGGTCGCCAGACTCTCTTATCGGAGCGGTGATACCGATTGAGCGGGCGTCTGTTGCCGAAAGCTCAACCTGAACCGCATTTCTGCAGGGACCCAAGATTGAGACGTTCGGGAGCTCCTTCTTCGGACCTACTATGGTGACTCTCTGCTCGCTGGCAAACTGCCCGGGCTGGGAGAGGTCTTTCTTCTTGGTGAGGGTTGCGCCTGCGCCAAAGAGTACTTCCAAAGCTTCCTGGGTCACATGTACATGACGTGCTGATGTTTCAACGATGAATTTCATTATTGTTTCCTCCAATTTTTTTATAGAGGCAGGTTGCCTCGCTGTGTTCAATATAAGTTTACTCTTCAAATCCGCAAACGTCAAGAGTTATTTCGTCTTTGCGAGAATTTTTTTGAAGAGCCAGCCGCCGCGGAACTCAACTATGAAGATTATGAGTATAATCGAGAAGCCTAAGATGGAGACCGCAATGCCCAATTTAAAGTAGTCGGGGAAGAACTTCATCGTGACGGTGTGGGTGCCTTCTGAAATCTCGATGCCGATAAGCGAGTCAAGAACCTTCACCGGCTCAACCTTCTCGCCGTCGACTGTTATCGTCCAGCCGGACTCATAGGGGATAGTCGTGAAGAGGATTCCGTCCTCATCGGCGGTGACTGTGCCCGAAAGGTAGGTGTCGGTGTACTCCTCAATAACCCACTCGTTCTCGCGGAGCTCGTCAAGATAGCCCTCCATAGCGTCGACATCCAGCTCATAGAAGAGAACCGCCGAGAAGAGTGCCTCACCGTTGGCAAGAGTCATTCTGAGATGCAAAGTTTCGCCCTCTTCATAAGTCCCTAAGTCCAGAATGCTGTAATACTCGCTCGTGAAGAAGTAATCTAAGAACGCGTAGTTCGAGACGTCCCAACTGTCCGCCTTAATCCACATGTTGCACTGCCTCTGATAGATGGTCGGGAAGAATGCATAGATGGGATTGTCGCTTGAAACATTGATGGTGAAGTCGATGTAGCTGTCGCTTCCCTCAACAACGGTCGTGTACCAGATGTGGTCTCCCGTCGTCGCGGTGGAAACGTTGTAGGTGTCGGTGGTGTAGCTGTAGATTCGGTTGAAGACCCTTATCGACTTGTCTCCAAGGAGTGCCTGCAAGAGACTTTGCTGGTTCGCAATCGGGTCGTCAGAGTCGAGCTCCAAGTCAAGTATATCGTAGTCCGCCATGTAGCCGATTGATAGCGCATAAGGATTCTCGTAAACGGAGATGTCAGTTCCGGTGTCCTCAGCGGTCATGATGAGCTCATACCCTTCATATGGCTCCTCAAGCCAGTTCTCGTAGTTCTGGCGGTTGATCTCCTGCGGGTCGACGGTAGCCGAGATCGCGTCCGGCTTGTACATAAGGTACTTGATGCCAAGAAGCGAGTCTGTCAGAACCGTAGCACCGGTGTATTGCGTGTAGTGCCCCTGCATTCCGAAGCCGAGGGATTTAAGAAGTGTGAGAACCGGCGAATTCATTGTAGAGCTTGAATGCGAAATTCCCTTATAGCCCATTCCGATAGGATCGTTGACGGTTCTCTTGAAGGTCGCCTCCATCCGATATAAGCTGTCGTCGTACTCCTCGACCTGCGCGACAACGCTTCTTCCGTCGATGAAGTAGTCCTGATAGGAGTCATAGGTCGAATAGACAACGTCATAGTCGATTGAGACGATGGTATAGAGCGAGTTCTCGAAAATCTCAAGGCAGACGAACACCGCCAGCACTATACACATCACCCGCGTCGGGTTTTTCTTGAAGAGGAAGAGCAGTGTGCAGAAAACGACTATGCAGAGAATCCCGAACCAGACCGTTTCAAAGAGATAGAAAGTCTCGTACTCCTGCCGGTAGATGACAATCAGAACGACCACCCATGCAAATGCCGTCAGGCAAATCTCCTTGAACGAGACGCCCGAGAGATTTTCAAACGCTCTGTAGGCGCAGATAATCATCATGAACGAGAATGTGAACGAATAGCGGTAGGGAAGCCAGTTCGGAACCTGGAAGCCGTGCCATGCGATGTCGATTGTGGAGACATACATGCTCCCGAAGATTGCGAACATGAGTGCGGCATTCGCGACTTTTTCTTTTACGCTGATTTTTGTATTCAGGAAGAAGAGCGGAATCAGAAGTATTATGACAGTTCCGCAGGCTATCATCGGAAGACCTTCGGGTCTGACGGTGTCATAGCTGTTCGAGAAGAGCTTCGATAAGAATTCTAAGATGTCGAACTGCGCAGTTGGCGTGAAGTCCGGGTCGGAGAAGCTGAGCTTTCCAAGGCTCAGAGAATAGTAGGTCGGTATGAGAACCACTGCCGCCGCAAGGACTGCGATAATTGCGGAAGCCGCAAACTTGAGCCCAGCCTTGAACCAGTGCGGAGCGATGGCATGTCCCGGGCGGGAGAAGATATAATAGACAAAGTACAGCGCGCAGAAGAATCCAATCATGTACCCGATGTAGAAGTGCGAGATAAACATGATTGTAAGCGGCAGGACAAACCCAAGCATCTTCCCGTGGTCGACGAGCCGTTCGATGCCCAAAAGAATTATCGGAAGCCATATCATCCCGTCAATCCACATCGGGTTCATCAGCTCAACGACGATATATGTCATCAAAGCATAGCTTACCGAGAAGATAACCTGGCAGTAGGTGCTTGCACCCTTGGATTTTCTGAGGTAGTAGGCGAACGCCAAGCCACAGCAACCTATCTTTGCCAATTCCATAATCTCGATAGCTCCGCACATCATGGTTCTTGGCAAGAGGATTATAATCCACATGAACGGGCTTGCGAGGTAATAGGCGAATATTCCGAACATCTCGCCGCTCAGGTTACGGGACCAGCTATACATCAGCGACCCGTCGCCCCAGATGGCGTCCCTCATCGCCTCGTAGTATGAGACATACTGCCCGTTGAGATCTAAAACCAATACCGAGTTCTCGCCGAACGGGTGCACTCCAAAGCAGGCATAGACGATATACATGATAGCAACCGGCAGGAAGAATATCAGCAGATTCCATCTGTTGCGGTAGCACCATCTCCCGAACGGGTTGTCGTAGAGAAGCTTCTGCCAGAGCTTTCTTTTCTCGGGAATGTTGGCTTCGATAATTTCCGTTATTTCAGGAGTTTCAGTTGTCTCTGCAGTTACGTTTTCGTTTGTATCAGTCATTTTGACCTCCCTGAGATTTTATTGAGTCGGAAATGATATATTTCGGTCGGTGCTTTATCTCCTCATAAATCTGTGCAAGATAACGCCCGATAATTGACAGGCAGATAAGAATCAATCCGCCGGTCAGAAGCAGTAGTATCTGTGATCCACCGAAGCTTCCTAAGCCCACTCCACACCATCTCAGAATAAACAGCACCACCGACGCTATCGAGATAATCCCGCCCAAGAATCCCGAAATATAGAGTGGAATAGAGGTGAACGCCATCAGATTCTTTATTGCGTACTTGATGAGCATTTTCGGAGTCCACTTTCTCTCGCCAAAAGCCCTTTCCTCGACGTCGTAGGTGATTGTTTCGGACCTGAACCCGACCCAGCCGGAAAGTGCCCGGAAGAAAGTTGTTCTCTCCTGCATTGAGAGGATTGCGTCGATAACCTTGCGGTCAAGTAGCTTGAAATCGGAGGTATTCGCCATGTCGATGCCGGAAGCGGAAGCGATGAGCTTGTAGAAAAGCTTTGAGAATGCCTTGTAGATGCCGCTCTCTTTCCCGCGGGAGGATTTCTTTCCCTCGACAACCTCTGCACCATTCTGCCAGAGCTTATACATTTCGGGTATCACCTTTGGCGGGTGCTGTAGGTCGCAGTCCATCACTACGGCGCAGTCGCCCTTTGCGGCTTCAAGTCCCGCCCAGATGGCACTTTCCTTGCCGAAGTTCCGCGAGAAGCGAAGTCCCAAAACGCGCGGGTCTTTCTCGTGGGCAAGCATGATTTCCTTCCATGTGCCGTCACGTGATCCGTCGTCAGCGAAAATCAGCTCAAAGTCGATACTGTTCCCGTCAAGTATGCCCGAGATGACATTGGCTGTATTCTGGATATTCGGCTCTTCATTGAATGAGGGTATCACGACTGAGAGCATGACATCGCTCCTTTCTCAAGCGTTCGGATGACCGGCATAGAAGCTTTCCGCCTCGAGCCTTTGCTCCTCGGGGAGCAGTGTTATGTCCGGTCTTGCACAGGTTTTCCACACGTCGCGGTCGGGCTGTGCAAACATGTATTTGTTTGTGGCCTCCAAAATTGCGACTATTTCGTCGTTCTGAAGCCTTTTAAGATAGTCGTGCGCGTCCTTGAGGGGTCTGTCAAGGGCAATTCCTCCGCCGGGGAAACTCCATGTGGTATGAGTGTCCGAGCCTCCGGACATCGGAAGATTATAAGCATTTGCATACATCTGTGCGCGTCTGTCATATTCCGGCTCACGGTGGGAAGCGTTCACGGCTTCAACCCCGTCAACCTTCCTCGGAAACAACCTTATCGTGTCAAGATACCCTGCCTCCCTGAACGGGTGAGCATGGACGACGAACCCGCCACAAGAGTGAACCAAGTCGCAGTATGCCGGGAGCTCCATATTGTCAAGCTCCGGGTGATCGAGTAAAAACTGCTTGTCAAGCCCGTAGGTCAGAAGCTCCGTCCCTCTATAGGCATATTCCCAGCCAAAGAAGACCTGAAGTCCTATCTCGTCGCCCTTCTTTTTCGCGTCCTCATAGCCCTGGCAGAAGAGGTGAATCTTCACATCCCACGGAAGCCTTCTGTCAACGGCGGTGTTTCCGCCGAAGAAGTGGTCGGTGACGAACATGCCGGTATAGCCGCATCTTTTTATGTTCTCCGCCTGCTCGGCACCGCTACAGCAGGAGCATAGCGAGCCCTGAGAGGTGTGCAGGTGAGTTTCGTACTTATATAAGTCCATATTGTGTCCCCAATCTGTATCAATGCGTAATTCGTAATGCGTAATTCGCAATTAAGATGCTTCGCCACAATCAATTACGCATTACGCATTAAGCATTACGCATTAAGCATTACGCATTATATTATATCCTCTATTTCGGATAAAGTCAATAATCGCATTGCACAAACGGGTTTTGAAAAATTTTAAAAAAGTGCTTGACATTTGCGCCAGGATGGGTTATTATAGTTAAAGAGCGTTGACGGGAACAAAGCCATCCACTTTAGTTTCAAGAGAGCCGCCGGTCGGTGAAAGGCGGTAACGGGTCTTTGGTATAACTCATCCCTGAGCTGTCGGCTGAAAGGAAACGATTAGGTTTGAACGGTTGCCTCCGTTAAAGGGCGGTCGCGTTGGTTGACGCGAAATGAGGGGATTCGGTTCATTACGAAACCGGGTCAAAAAGAGTGGTACCGCGGAGATACTATGACTTCGTCTCTTTTATCCTAAACAAGAGTTGTTTTGGGTGAAAGATTTTTTTATACCCAAACGCAGGAAGGAGTTTTATGAAAGGTTACGAAAAGTACATCCGGCAGTATTTCCTGCCGAAAAACGCAACTAACGATTGGATTAATAAGGAATATGTCGACAAGGCACCGGTCTGGTGCAGTGTTGACCTCCGAGACGGCAACCAGGCTCTTATAGTTCCGATGAGCCTTGAGGAGAAGCTTGAATTCTTCGACCTCTTGGTAAAGATAGGCTTCAAGGAAATCGAAATCGGCTTCCCAGCCGCAAGCGAGACGGAATACGAATTCTGCCGCGCGCTGATTGAAAACAATCTCATCCCCGACGATGTGACAATTCAGGTTCTGACCCAGTCGCGTGAACACATCATCAAGAAGACGTTCGAGGCTATCGACGGCGCGAAGAACGCAATAGTGCACCTCTATAATTCAGTATCTGTAGCCCAAAGGGAGCAGGTCTTCAAGAGAAGTAAGGAAGAGATTAAAGAGATAGCCGTTTCTGGCGCGAAATTATGTCTTGAATACAAAGAGAAGATGGGCGGAAATATCGTCTTTGAGTATTCTCCCGAAAGCTTCACAGGAGCCGAGCCGGAATTCTCGCTTGAGGTCTGCAACGCAGTCTCCGAGGTATGGAAGCCAAGTCCTACGAATAAAGTAATCTACAACTTCCCGGTAACGGTTTCGCATTCTATGCCGCACGTCTACGCAAGCCAGATTGAATACATGTGCAAGAACCTCAACTACAGAGAAAACATCGTGGTCTCTCTTCATCCGCACAATGACCGCGGCTGTGCAATTGCAGACAGCGAGATGGGACTCTTAGCAGGTGCAGACAGAATCGAGGGCACACTCTTTGGCAATGGCGAGAGAACCGGAAACGTCGATATTATAACGCTTTCACTCAACATGTACTCCCAGGGCGTCGACCCTGAGCTCGACTTCTCCGACCTCCCGGCTATTACGGAGGTATACGAGAGAGTTACACGAATGCACGTCTACGAGAGACAGCCCTACTCTGGACAGCTCGTCTTTGCGGCATTCAGCGGCTCACATCAGGACGCTATCGCAAAGGGAATGAAGTACCGCGAGGAGCACAACTGCGGAGTATGGACAGTTCCGTACCTTCCCATCGATCCGACAGACGTCGGCAGAGTCTACGAGGCGGACGTCATCAGAATCAACTCCCAGTCGGGCGGAGGAGGAATCGGATATATCCTCGAAACGAGATATTCCCATGTCCTTCCTCCAAAAATGCGCGCGGCGTTTGCATACCACGTCAAGAGCATCTCCGACCACGCTCATAAGGAGCTCCAGCCGGACGAGGTCTATAAGATATTCATGGACGATTTCGTGAACATCGAAACCCACCTGAAAGTCCCCGAGGCTCATTTCAGACAAGAGCCGAACGGCATCACAGCAACTGTCACGATGGAGATTGACGGCGAGATAAGGATTGAAACCGCGTTCGGTAACGGCAGACTTGACGCAGTCAGCAACGCCATCAAGAAGGCGATGGGGGACATCTACATTTTGGATACATACACCGAGCACGCTCTTGAAGTAAGCTCGAACGCCAAGGCGGCTTCCTACGTCGGAATCAAGGACGCGGAAGGCAAGCTTGAATGGGGCGCAGGAATCGACAGCGACATCATCGTATCGTCAATCTATGCCTTGGTCGGCGCAGTGAACAGGCTTTTGGCACACTATAAAAACAACTCTTGAAAGAGGAGGAATCAGTCATATATGAAATTAACAGGAGCGCAGATTGTAGTAGAAACCCTGATTGAGCAGGGTATAACCGATGTCTTCGGCTATCCGGGCGGACAGGTACTCAATATCTATGATGCCCTTTATGACGCACAGGACAGAATTCATCATGTTCTGACAGCACACGAGCAGGGCGCGTCTCACGCGGCAGATGGTTACTCAAGAGCCACCGGAAAAGTAGGGGTTGTAATTGCAACCTCGGGACCTGGTGCTACCAATTTGGTAACAGGTATTGCTACGGCTATGCTCGACTCTGTTCCGATGGTCGCGATAACCGGAAATGTGCCGCAGAACCTTATCGGAAGAGACAGCTTCCAGGAGATTGACATCACCGGCATAACCCTTCCGATTACAAAGCACAATTTCTTTGTCCATAACGTAAATCAGTTGGCTGACCAGATTCGCCTTGCTTTCAAGATTGCAAAATCCGGCAGACCGGGACCGGTCCTTATCGATATTCCGAAGGACATCCAGACGGCAGTTGCTGACTATGAACCCCAGCCGATTGTTGAGAAGTACCCGAACCCATTGCCTCCCGAGGAGGACATCCAGGCGGCAATAAAGCTCTTGAACACCAAATCCCGCCCTTATATCCACATCGGCGGCGGTGTCATCGGCTCTAAGACCTATGATATGGTAAGAGAGCTTGCCGAGAAGATTGACGCAGTTATCGGATGCTCGCTCATGGGTCTTGCGGCAATTCCCACAGATTATGAGAGATTTCTTGGAATGCAGGGAATGCACGGGCACTATGCTTCATCCGTTGCAAGTAATGACGCAGACGTCATCATAGCAATCGGCACACGTTTCAGCGACAGAGCAACCGGCGATAAGTCAAGATTCGCGAAAGGCGCGTCTATAATTCACATCGACCTCGATTTTGCCGAGATAAACAAGAACATTCCCGCCAATGTGGGAGTTTGCGGAGATATTTCGGTTTCGCTGAGGAAGATTATCGACGGAGTTGAACCCCGGAAAAACCCCGACTGGATGTATCACATCAAGGAGCTCAAGCGTCTTGAAAAGTCATACATGCCGGAGGACAAGGGCTTGACACCTCACGTCGTCATGGAGACGATAAACGAGATAAAGGACGCCGATACCATCATAGCGACCGACGTCGGTCAGCACCAGATGTGGGCTTGCCAGTATATCAACTTCCAGAAGCCCCGTAAGATTGTTTCAAGCGGCGGCTTGGGAACAATGGGCTTCGGATTGGGAGCCGCAATCGGTGCATGTGTCGGAACAGGGAACAAGACCGTTCTTATCACCGGCGACGGAAGCTTCGGAATGAACCTGAATGAACTCTGCACTGCGGTCAATACTCACGTTCCGCTTACAATAGTTCTCATAAATAACGGTACCCTCGGAATGGTTCGCCAGTGGCAGACTCTCTTCTATAATCACCACTACTCGAACACCACTCTTGACAGAAAGACCGATTTTGTGAAGCTTGCAGATGCGTTCGGAGCCCGGGGAGTCGTCTGCGACACTCCCGAGAAGTTCCGCAGAGAGTTCCAGAAGGCGTACGATTCGGGTTCTGTAACACTCATTGACTGCAGAATCGACATGGATGAGTTCGTTCTTCCGATGCTTCCTCCCGGAGGAGCAATCGAAGATATAATTGTAGAAGCTAAGGCAAAGGGGGAGTAATCGTGGCTAATGAATCAAGATTTGTTATAGCGGTATACGTTGAGAACAAGTTCGGCGTTCTCTCAAGAGTCACGAGCATGTTCACCCGCCGTGGCTTCAATATCGACTCACTGACAGTCGGCGTCACCGAGTCTCCTGAGTACTCCCGTATCACCATTACAATGAGCGGCGACGGCTACGCAAGAGACCAGATGATTAACCAGCTCAGAAAGCTCTTTAACGTCAAGAAGGTCGAGTATATCGAGGACTCAAAGGCACTCCAGCGCGAGCTGATGCTCGTAAAAGTCCGCAATGACCCCGAGAACCACCAGAGACTTCTCTCGGCACTTGACATCTTCAAGGCTAAGATTGTAGACTATTCTGTAAACACCCTCAGCATTGAGGTTACCGGAACTACAGACAAGCTTGACGCGTTTATCGAGATGGTTCGGGAGCTCGGAATAGTTGAGCTTTGCCGCACCGGCGTTGTAGCACTCCAGAAGGGCTCTTCAAACATGCTTGAAGGACTCAATCCGGAAGAATTTATCTGACCCAAATGGCAAACTAAAAATATAGCTATCTAAGGAGACAAAAAATCATGGAAAACAGAATCTTTTATCAGCAGGACTGCGACCTCTCCCGTCTTAACGGCAAGACAGTCGCCATCATCGGCTACGGCTCACAGGGACATGCCCACGCGCTTAATCTTCACGACAGTGGAGTTGACGTCATCGTAGGTCTCTATGAGGGCTCAAAGTCATGGGCTAAGGCTGAGGCGGCTGGACTCAAGGTCATGACCTCGGCAGAGGCGGCAAAGAACGCGGACATCATCATGATCCTTATCAATGATGAGCTCCAGGCTAAGCTCTACAAGGAGAGCATCGCTCCGAACCTCACCGCCGGCAAGACCCTCGCATTCGCTCACGGCTTCAACATTCACTTTGGTTGCATCAAGCCCCCGAAGGATGTCAACGTCATCATGATTGCACCCAAGGGACCCGGACATACAGTCAGAAGCGAGTACCAGGCAGGTAAGGGCGTTCCTTGTCTTATTGCTGTTGAGCAGGACGCTACAGGCGACGCTCTTGACATCGGCTTGGCTTATGCCCTCGGTATCGGCGGCGCAAGAGCAGGTGTTTTGGAGACCACATTCAGAACCGAGACCGAAACCGACCTCTTCGGCGAGCAGGCTGTTCTTTGCGGCGGCGTCTGCGCACTCATGCAGGCAGGCTTTGAGACTTTGTGCGAGGCTGGTTATGACCCGAGAAACGCATACTTTGAGTGCATCCACGAAATGAAGCTCATCGTTGACCTCATCTACCAGAGCGGCTTTGAGGGAATGAGATATTCAATTTCCAACACCGCTGAGTACGGCGACTATGTAACCGGTCCGAAGCTCATAACTGACGAGACCAAGAAGACCATGAAGAAGATTCTTTCCGACATCCAGGACGGCACATTTGCCAAGGAATTCCTCCTCGACATGTCCGATGCCGGCGGTCAGGTTCACTTCAACGCTATGAGAAAGAAAGCCAAGGAGCACCCCTCCGAGGTTGTCGGCAGAGAAATCCGCAAGCTTTATAGCTGGAGCGACGAGGACAAGCTCATCAATAACTAATGCGTAATTCGGAAGTTGCGAAGCAACTTCTATGCGCAATGCGTAATTAGAGTAGATTCACTCCGTTGCATCTTTTCACAGGAGGTGCGACGGAGGAATCTGTATAAATATAAATAATAAGGAGATTCACCTATGGTTAAGGATAGAATTGTGGACGGGTTTGAGAATGCACCTCACCGTTCCCTTTATAATGCTCTGGGACTCACCGAGGAGGAATTAAACCGCCCTCTTATCGGTATAGTAAGCTCCTATAATGAAATTGTCCCGGGGCATATGAATTTGGATAAGATTACAGAAGCCGTAAAGATAGGCGTTGCAATGGCGGGAGGAACACCGATAGTATTCCCCGCAATCGCAGTCTGCGACGGCATAGCGATGGGTCACGAGGGCATGAAGTACTCCCTCGTAACAAGAGATCTAATCGCCGATTCCACAGAGGCTATGGTCAAGGCTCACGGCTTTGACGGCTTGGTTATGATTCCTAACTGCGACAAGAACGTGCCGGGACTTCTTATGGCTGCGGCAAGACTGAACCTGCCGACTATTTTCGTTTCCGGTGGACCTATGCTCGCCGGTCACGTCGACGGTCACAAGACCAGTCTTTCCAGCATGTTCGAGGCGGTAGGCGCATATTCTGCAGGAAAAATGTCCGCTGAAAAGCTCCGTGAGTATGAGATGAAAGCTTGCCCGTCCTGTGGCTCTTGCTCGGGAATGTACACAGCTAACTCCATGAACTGCTTAACAGAGGTCATGGGCATGGGACTTCGCGGCAACGGCACAATCCCTGCGGCATATTCAGCAAGAATCGACCTTGCCAAGAGAGTCGGTATGCAGGTTATGGAGCTTGTGAGAAAGAATATCCGCGCAAGAGATATTATGACCAAAGAGGCTATTTATAACGCTCTCACTGCCGATATGGCACTCGGATGCTCGACAAACTCGATGCTCCACCTCCCGGCGATTGCCAACGAGTGCGACGTCGAATTCAGCCTTCCTCTCGTAAACGAAATCAGCGAGAGAACCCCGAACCTCTGCCACTTGGCACCGGCAGGACCTACTTACATGGAAGACCTCAACGAAGCTGGCGGCGTCTATGCAGTTCTTAAGGAACTCGCAAAGAAGAATTTAATAACCACCGACGTCATGACCTGCACAGGAAAGACGATGGCTGAAAATATCGAAAACGTCGAAAATCTCAACACCTCCGTCATCCGTGATATAGATAACCCGTACTCTCAGACCGGAGGAATTGCAGTTCTCTTCGGCAACGTCGCCGAAAACGGATGTGTTGTCAAGAGAAGTGCCGTAGCACCTGAAATGCTCGTCCACAGAGGACCTGCAAGAGTCTTCAACAGCGAGGAAGAGTGCATCAAGGTCATCTATCAGGGCGGCATCAAGTCCGGCGATGTAGTTGTCATCCGTTATGAGGGACCAGCAGGCGGACCCGGCATGAGAGAAATGCTCTCTCCGACCTCGGCTATTGCAGGCGCAGGACTCGACAAGGAAGTAGCACTCATCACCGATGGCAGATTTTCCGGTGCTACCCGTGGAGCCGCAATCGGTCACGTTTCACCCGAGGCGGCAAACGGCGGAACTATCGCCTATATCCACGAGGGCGACATGATTTCAATCAACATCCCCGAGCACAAGATTCACCTTGAAGTATCGGATGAGGAGCTTGAAGAGCGTCGCAAGACAGATACCCTCAAGACTAACGAAAACCTCAGCGGCTATCTCAAGAGATATGCCAAGATGGTTTCATCCGCCGACAAGGGCGCGATTATCAACATAAAGTAACAGGAGGCTAAGACTACATGGGAATGACACTCTCACAAAAGATATTAGCCGCACATTGTGGTGCGGATAAATTGGAAGCGGGTCAGCTCGTCCTGTGCAATTTAGACCGCGTTCACGGCAACGACGTTACCTGTCCTCCTGCCATAAAGGAATTCAACAAGATGGGTTTAGACAATGTCTTTGACAAGGACAAGGTCACAATGGTCATGGATCACTTTGTCCCGAACAAGGACATAAAGGCGGCTGAGCAGTGCAAGGTCTGCAGAGACTTCTGCCGGGAACACACCCTTGACGGCTTCTACGACGTCGGAAGAATGGGAATCGAACACGCGCTGTTGCCTGAGAGCGGCTTGGTTGTGAGCGGAGATGTCACAATAGGTGCCGACTCACACACCTGCACCTATGGCGCGCTTGGAGCATTCTCGACCGGTGTCGGCTCGACCGACATGGCTTTCGGAATGGCGACCGGCAAGGCATGGTTTAAAGTTCCTTCCGCTATCAAGTTCGAGCTTTCGGGGGAGCTTTCCCCGTCAGTCAGCGGCAAGGACGTCATCCTCCACATCATCGGAATGATCGGCGTTGACGGCGCACTCTATCGCTCTATGGAGTTCACAGGAGAGGGTGCACACAATCTCTCAATGAGCGACCGCTTCACCATCTGCAACATGGCGATTGAAGCGGGTGCCAAGAACGGCATTTTCGAGGTCGACGACAAGACTCTTGAATACGAAAAAGAGCACGCACAGCGTGAACCTAAAATCTTCCACGCCGACCCAGACGCCGAATATGACGAGGTCATCAAAATAGATTTGTCCGAGATAAAGCCTACAGTCGCGTTCCCGCATCTTCCCGAAAACACCCACACCGTTGATGAAATCGATGAAGTGAAGATTGACCAGGTCGTTATCGGTTCATGCACCAACGGACTCTATGACGACATCAAGACCGCTTGGGAGATTATCAAGGGTCACAAAGTCGCCGAAGGACTCCGGGTAATCATCATCCCGGCAACTCAGAAAGTGTACTTAAGATGCCTTGATGAGGGCTTCATCAAGGACTTCATTGAAGCAGGTTGTATCGTCTCGACCCCGACCTGCGGACCCTGCCTCGGCGGATATATGGGAGTATTGGCGCACGGCGAGAGATGTGTCTCGACCACCAACCGCAACTTCGTCGGAAGAATGGGCGACCCGACCTCCGAGGTCTACCTTGTAAGCCCTGCAACAGCGGCGGCAAGCGCACTCACCGGCAGAATCACCGACCCGAGGGAGGCTTTGAAATGATAAAGACAGGAAACGTCATCAAGTACGGAAATAACGTCGACACCGACGTCATCATCCCCGCAAGATACTTAAATTCGAGCGACCCCGAATTCTTAGCGGCTCACTGCATGGAAGACCTTGACAGCACATTCCACGACAGAGCCAAGCCCGGCGACATCATCGTAGCCGGCGAGAACTTCGGCTGTGGCTCATCGCGTGAACATGCCCCCGCGGCTATAAAGGCGAGCGGCATCTCGGTCGTTATTGCAAAGAGCTTTGCCCGAATCTTCTACCGCAACTCCATCAACATCGGTCTTGCGATAGTCGAATGCCCGACCGCGGCAGAGGAGATTCAGAACGGCGACGAGGTCTCAGTAAACCTTTCGACCGGAGTCATCACAGACAAGACCACCGGCAAAGAGTATCAGTCAGAACCCTTCCCGGAGTTCATCCAGAATATCATCACTGCCGGAGGATTGGTTGAGGCAGTAAAGAAAGGCGTGCTGTAAACCCCTCAGTCAGCCACTTCGTGGCTGCCAGCTCCCCTTTCAGGGGAGCCTATAACTGCCTATCTACAAGCTTCTGATAGAATCACAAAAAGCCTCCCCTGAAAGGGGAGGGGGACCGCCGGCGAAGCCGGTGGTGGAGGGGTTTCCGAGCGAGTGGCGAGGCAGATTACTAACGAAAGTTGGATACTAATATGACATACAATATATCTCTCCTCCGTGGAGACGGAATAGGTCCCGAGATTGTCGATTCGGCTGTAAGAGTTTTGGAGGCGGTCGGCAAAAAGTTCGGGCATGAATTTAAGTTTACGCCGTATTTAATCGGCGGCGCGGCTATCGACGAGTGCGGCGAGCCGCTTCCGAAAGAGACCGTGGACGGATGCCTTGCTTCCGACAGCGTTCTTCTGGGAGCTGTTGGCGGACCTAAGTGGGACAACCTCTCGGGCGAAAAACGTCCAGAGAAGGCACTTTTGGGCATCCGTGCGGCTTTGGGGCTCTTCACAAATCTTCGCCCAGCAAAGCTCTATCCCGCCCTTAAGGGCGACTGCCCTCTAAGAGAGGACATCGCTTCCGGAGGCTTTGACATCATGATAGTAAGAGAGCTTACCGGCGGAATCTACTTCGGCGACAGAGGATACCGCACCGGCAAGTATGGCGAGGAAGCCTATGACACCGAGTGCTACTCCCGCTTCGAGATTGAGAGAATCTCCCGCGTCGCATTCGAGACCGCTCAGAAGAGAAGAGGCAAGGTCACCAGCATAGACAAGGCGAACGTCCTTGAAACCTCCCGCCTCTGGAGGAAGACCATCCACGAGATAGAAAAAGAGTATGAGGGCGTCACCTGCACCGACATGCTCGTCGACAATGCGGCGATGCAGTTAGTGCGTAATCCCTCACAGTTCGACGTCATCGTGACCTCGAACATGTTCGGCGATATTCTTTCGGATGAGGCTTCACAGCTCACCGGTTCAATCGGTATGCTCCCGTCGGCATCTTTGGGTGACAACACGAGAGGCATGTATGAGCCTATCCACGGCTCTGCTCCCGACATCGCAGGAAAGGGAATTGCCAACCCGATTGCAACCATCCTCTCTGCGGCGATGATGCTCCGCTATTCGTTCTCGCTTATGGACGAGGCTGACTGCATCGAGGCGGCAGTTGACAAGGTTCTTAACGATGGCTTGAGAACTGCGGATATTATCGGTGAATCGACGGCTAAGCCGCTCACGACAACCGAAATGACCGATGCAATCATCGAAAGATTGTAAACTACAGGAAGTGACTGAAAATGTTCGATTCAGGTGACCTTTTAAACAAGCTCAACTCAATAGTCCTTTTCAGAGGTGTGACGAATGGCGAGGTTTTATCCTCGCTTCGCCGTCTCTTGGAAAGCTCGGAAAATCACGACAGAATCAGGCTTTATGCCGATTTTGTAAGCGAACTTTTCAAGCATGGCTACGATTTCGGAAGCTACCTCATGGACGCCGTCTCTGAGGACGAGAACGACTATATCAAACTGAGATCTGAAAATCTCGAAATCCCTGCGGTTCTCGCAAACTGTGCTAAAGAAGAGCTCAGAATCTTCGGCGAGCTGTCAGAAATCACTTCGGAAGATCTCAAAAAGTTCACCGGCTACTTGGGCTATCTCCCCGATTTTGATTCGACCAAGTTCGACTTTGTTTCGGAATATGAAAGAAGAGCCCTGAACGTCGGCTCTACCGGCTATGGAATCTATGCCAAGAATGTCATGTTCCGGGTTGTCGATGGCGAAATCACGCCGCTCCGCTCTCCTGACAAGACTAAGCTCAGCCACCTCATCGGCTATGAGAGCCAGCGGGAACAGCTAATCGGGAACACACTTGCTTTTTTGGAAGGGAGACCCTGTGCGAACACCCTTCTCTATGGTGACGCCGGCACAGGCAAGTCGTCAAGCGTCAAGGCTGTCGCGAACTATTTCGCACCTCAGGGACTCAGGCTTATCGAGGTAAGAAAAGAACAACTCCGCGACATTCCTCATGTGATGGAGTCTGTCCGCGACAATCCGCTCAAGTTCATAATCTTCATCGACGACCTCTCGTTCAGTGCTGATGACGATAATTTCAGCTCCCTCAAGGCTATTTTGGAGGGCTCGGCTTCGGTTCAGTCCCCGAACACGGTAATTTATGTCACGAGCAACCGCCGGCATCTCGTGAAGGAGAGCTTCTCCGACCGCGACGGCGACGATGTTCACAGAGGAGATACCATGCAGGAGCAGATTTCGATGTCCGAACGTTTCGGGCTCGTCATCCTCTTTACAAAGCCCTCAAAGCAGGGATATTTGGAGATAGTCAGGGGCTTGTTTGAAGAAATGAGCCTCCCATGGTCGGACGATGTCGAGGTAAAAGCTTGTGCATTTGCACTCCGCAAGGGCGGATTCACTCCAAGAGCCGCAGAGCAGTTTGTCGATTCATGTGCGGCAGAACAGATGAAAATTGAAAGCGAAAAGTGAACTTTTTGAGAATAGGCTTGAATGTGCCGGTGCGTTCTGATATACTAATTATGTCTGTGACTGTAGATTTATGGAGGAATCAAAGTGGAACTTAACGAACTTTTCAAGGCGGTAATCGACGCCGACGACCAGCCGGTTGTCATCTGCGACCTAAGCCACACGATAGTTTATATGAACCCGACCGCCATCATGAGATACCATAAGCGTGGCGGAAAAGATCTCATCGGCAAGTCACTTATGGACTGCCATAATGAGCGTTCGCGCGGGATTATTCTCTCGATAGTTGAGAATTTCAAGAGTGATCCGAGCCTCACAAAAGTCTACACCTACACCCGTCACATGGAGGATGGCGACGTAAGAAATTACATTGTTGCCCTCAGAAACGACTCAGGTGAACTTATCGGCTATTACGAAAAGAAAGAAAAAGTGTAATTTTGGAGAACCATGTTTGAATTCATAATCTGCGCGATTGCGGGGATTGGTGCAGGCGTAGCTACCGGGTTTGCCGGACTTTCGGCGGCGGTCTACATCTCACCGATACTCGTAACCTTCTTGGGAATACCCTCATATGAGGCGATAGGAATAGCACTTGCTTCGGATGTTCTGGCATCGGGGGCGAGTTCTTTGACATACTATCGCCACGGAAACATAAATATTAAAAAGTGCATCCCTCTCCTTGTCTCTGTCATCAGCTTCACAATCATCGGAAGCATAGTCGGCTACTTCTTCTCGTCAAGCGATTTCGGCGACACCACCATGACCTACTGGACTGTAATTGTTTCCTTAGGACTCGGATTCAGGTTTCTTCTGAGACCCGTTGACAACGGCGGGGGACACGTCTTCTCCGAAAAGGTGAGAACTGTTGCCGCGATACTCTTGGGAGCCTATACCGGCTTCCTCTGCGGATTCCAGGGCACTGGCGGCGGAATGATGATGCTTTTCATCCTCACGATGGTCTTGGGATATGCTCTCAAGACAGCCGTCGGCACGAGCGTGTTCATCATGACCTTCACGGCACTCATTGGTGCCATCTCGCACTTTGCGATTAACGGTATGCCTGGCATAAGACGCCTTGTAATCTGTGTAATTTTTACCCTCATTGCGGCGCAGATTTCCGCAAGCCTTGCGAACAAAATCCGTGTTTCAAGCTGTAACCTGATAATTGGCGTTCTCTTGGCAGTCTCGGGAGTCATTATGCTCCTCATAAACTTAAGTGAGACCGGCTTTGTCGGAATCGACACCCCGATGTTGGTGGGAATCGGCTTGGGAGCGGTCGCAGTTATCCTTATGATACTTTTATTTGAGATAAAACGCCTGAAAGGAAAAGACGGAAAAGAGTGATTCGAGTGGCAGACCGGAAGAAAGCCTCAAAAACCAAGATAAAGAGAAACCTCCTCCACAGATTCGTCTGGACATTTCTCTGGGTGATAGCCCAGCCATATATGGCTATAAGATACGGCTTCAAGACGAAGCATCTAAGGCTTAAAGAGCCCTGCCTTGTCATATCGAACCACCTCACCGAGATAGACATGATAATGGTCGGCTGTGCATTCCCAAGGCAGATGTACATCGTCGGTGGGGAGCATATCGCTTCAAGGAGCATCTTCCCGGTGCTCGATTTCTTCTTTCACCCGATAACCATGTATAAAGCGGACGCCGACACCGCCGCTGTCAAGGAGATAATCCGCAGACTTCGGTCGGGACACAGCGTCATGCTCTTTCCTGAGGGAAGCCGTTCCTTCAATGGCGAGACAGAAGCTCTCCCCGACAGCATCGGAAAGCTCTGCAAGTCCGGCAAGTGCGGACTGGTTACATATCACCTGGGTGGCGGCTACTTCACCGCTCCAAGATGGGCATATACCACCCGCAAGGGCAAGATGTGGGGAGAGATAAAGAGTTATCTTACAGCCGAAGAGGTCGCAAAGATGACTCCTCACGAAATAACCGAGCTCATTAACCGCGACATTCACGACAACGCCTATGAAACTCAGCGCGTCGAGATGAATAAGTACACAGGTGAACGATTGGCTGAGGGTCTTGAAAATTATCTCGTTATCTGTCCAAACTGCGGGGAGTACAATTCGCTTGAAACCTCCGGCGACAGTTTCAGGTGTCCGCACTGCGGAATGACCGGGAAGTACAACGAATACGGCTTCTTGGAGGGCGAAAACCCGCCCTTTGACAACGTCTACGACTGGGGCAAGTGGGTAGAGAATAAGTTTAAGGAAGACTTGTCGGGAAAACAGCCGGATGAACTCTTATTCACGGATTCCGACCTCAAGTTCTATGAAATCGCACCGAACCACGAGAGAATCACTTTGCAGGAGACCGACATAAGGGGTTACCTTGACAGAATCGAGATAGGCGGAAGCCGGTTCAGCTTTTCCGAAATCTCCGGGATGGACATGCTCTACTACGGCAAAACTCTCATGTTCACATGGCAGGGGAGGCATTTCGGAATCACCGGCGAGAGCCTTCACGCAGTCAGATACAAGTGGACGTATGATTATTTTATGAAAGAAGAATAGCTTTCGAGCCGCAGGGCAAGCAGCCTTGCGGTTTTATTATACTCAGATGGCGACAAGTTGCATAATTCTTTTTCATTTCAGACTTGACATTTTGGAAATTTTGCAATATCATTAGATATACAAATATCTGAGGTGATAATATGAAACACTTTAAACTTATATTAACCATAGTTCTCTGCTTTGCAGTTGGACTGACTGCTCTTTGCGCCTGCGGGGACGGTGGGAAAGAATTTGACTATTCCTCCTACGGCATCCAGGTCAGCGAGATTGAGGGATTAGATGATGACTTCATCTTCGGCGTCGACCTCTCCTCAATCATTGAGGTTGAGAACGCCGGCGGCAAATTCTATGATGAGGACGGAAACGAAACGGACATCTTTGAGCTTCTTGCCTCATATGGCGTCAATTACATAAGAATCCGCCTCTGGAACGACCCCTATGACGAGGACGGCAACAGCTTCGGCGGCGGCGGGAACGACCTTGAGACGGACATCGAGATAGCCAAGCGCGCAGTTGCGGCAGGCATGAAGGTCTGCCTTGACTTCCACTACAGCGACTTCTGGGCTGACCCCTCAAAGCAGACTCTTCCGCGCGAATGGGAGGGTTACACCAGCGAGGAGCTCAGGCAGGTAGTCTATGACTACACCTACAGCGTCCTTGAGGCTTTCGAGGAGGCAGGATGCCTGCCGTCAATGGTTCAGACCGGCAACGAGGTCAATAATGGCATCATGTACCCGAACGGGAAGTCGGCTACCTATCAGGCAATCTACATGTCTGCGGCGATGTCGGCTGTGAAAGCGATTGACCCGGACATCCTGACAGTTGTCCACCTTGCAGAAGGTGCAACATACTCAACAATTTCCGGAAAGCTTGACACGCTTATTGAAGCGGGAGTTGAGTTCGACGTCATCGGTCTCTCCTATTACTCCTATTGGCACGGCTCTATGGCTGATTTCCAGGACTGCGTCGAGAAGCTTGCCGAAAAGTACGACCAGAAGATTTGCGTGATGGAGTACTCCTACGGCTATGGCGACGATTCCAACGAATATACCGGAAACATCTTCAGCTCTGCTCTTGAGGAAGCAGGCGGCTACAAGGCTACCGTCCAGGGTCAGGCATCCTATATCCACGATGTCAATGAAGTAATTGCTTCTGTCGACACCGGCATCGGCTCATTCTATTGGGAGCCGGCATGGCTTCCGCTTGCGGGGACATCATGGGCTTCTGAATACGCTCACGACTACCTCGTCTCCCAGGGCGACGGCGGAGGAGAGGGAACAGTCTCATGGGCGAACCAGGCTCTCTTCGATTTCGACGGAAACCCACTTGCCAGCCTGAATGCATTCAAGCTTATGCGCAACTCGGGAACTGCTGAGGAGAATATCTTAGAGATAAACACCGAAATCAGTTGCATGATTGATTTATCCTCATCCGAGGAAATTGCTCTCCCGGAAACGGCAACGGCTCTGACAGACCTTGACAGATGGGTTGAGCTTGAAATAACCTGGAACGAGGACGAAATTGCGGCAATTTCCGGCGAGGGAGAGTATACGGTCACCGGCACGGTCACCTGCGGCGGGGTTGACTATGAGATAACCGCCGATGTACTGACATACTATGACTACCTCAAGAACGGAAGCTTTGACGACGACAGCGTTTCCTCCGACGTCAAGGACTTCTCGACAATAACAGCCTGGAACATGACCGGCACCGATAATTCCTACAGAGTAGAGTCGAAGAACGCCAGAACCGGTAGCAACAACCTCAATATCTGGTGCTCCTCCGCGTTCGAGAATACCCTCAGCCAGGACATCTATAATCTCACTGCCGGCACGTACGTCTTCTCGGTTTATGCAAGAAGCGCGATGGAGAACTACAACTATCCCGAGTGCACACTCTATGTTACCGTTGGCGACGAGACATACGAGGCGGAGATAACATGGGGCTCAACATGGAGCGATTGGGTTCAGACAACGGTCGAATTCACCGTCACCGAGACGACCGACATAACCGTCGGAATCAAGTCGACCGGTGCGGCGGCAACATGGGCGCACTTCGACGATTTCGCTCTCGCAAGGAAGGACTAAGCTATGAGTAAATATCAGGTTGGTATGGACATTTCGACCCTCTATGATCTGGAGTCGGAAGGGAAAAAGTTCTATAATCACGGCAAAGAGGGCGACCTCATCGCAATTCTTAAGGACTACGGCGTGAATTCGGTTCGTCTCCGCCTCTGGCACGACCCGTTCGACGAAAGCGGCGAGACCTACGGTGCGGGAACATGCGACCTTCCGAGAGTTACTTCTCTTGCCAAGCGTGTGAAAGCCGCGGGAATGAGCTTCCTCCTTGACATTCACTACAGCGACTTCTGGTGCGACCCTTCAAAGCAGACTATCCCCAAGGCTTGGAAAGGCATGAATTTTGAAGAGCTCAAGACTGCTGTTTACGATTACACCGTCGAGGTCATCTCCCACCTGAAAGAAAACGGCTGTGAGCCGGACATGGTTCAGGTCGGAAACGAGATAACCGGCGGAATGCTCTGGGAATACGGCAGGCTCACATGGAATGATGAGACCCACAGCCACGACGGCTACCAGAATCTTTTCGAGCTTCTTGAGTCGGGCGTTAAAGGTGTCAGAAGCACGACAAATGCCAAAGTCATGATTCACCTTGAGCGGAGTTTTGACAACCCGAGATACCGCGAATTCTTTGATAACATGGTTTCCCGGGGTCTGGACTTTGACGCCATCGGCATGAGCTACTATCCCTACTGGCATCACTCTTTCGATGAACTCATCGCAAACATGAACGACATGGCGGAGCGTTACGACAAAGAGCTTTACATAGTCGAGACCTCCTATGCGTTCACTCTTGAGCATTTCGACAAGTCCGGCAAGGGTCAGCACCTGGTTGTTGACCATAGCTATGTCCCCGAGGATGGTCAGC
Organism: Oscillospiraceae bacterium; assembly: GCA_021202155.1. Classification (GTDB taxonomy): domain Bacteria; phylum Bacillota; class Clostridia; order Oscillospirales; family Ruminococcaceae; genus Faeciplasma. The sequence continues at coordinate 27,563 of JAJQDP010000023.1, forward strand.
CGCTTCCGTACCCCATCAGCATCGATGGTCAGAAGCAGTTCATCAATAAGCTCCTCACGCTCCTCCCCAAGGTGAAAAATTTCGCAGGCGTCTACTACTGGGAACCCGCCTGGATTCCGAGCCCGAAAGGCACCTGGGCAAGCGAGGGCGCGAGGAGGTATATCCACGAAGAGGATAAGACGGACGGCAACGAATGGGCAAACCAGTGCCTGTTCGACTACGAGGGCAACGCCCTCCCGGCACTTGAGGAGTTCAAGGAGTTTGCGGAAAAGTACTTTTGAACTTATCTCAGAGCAGGCGGTGAAATCATCGCCTGCTTTTTATGGGTGCGCGAAAATGACACAATATTAGAATTACCCACATCAGTATTGGAAAAACTTGACAACAAATTGACGGGGTTGTGATGATTTCTTTGAAATCCCGATAACTTTTTAATACCTGCAAACCCGCTTCCCAAGCCGGTTTTCGCGGATTCTGCTTGAGTCCTGTAAAAATTCTAAATAAAATTTCGGTTTTTGTGTTGACTTTTTCGTACAAAAGGTATAAAATAGACTTGTGCAAATTACATAAATGCCCCGTTTAAAATTTGCACATCACTTGCGACTGTGGGGCATAATATCAAAATACTCTTTCCAAGGAGGAAACTATCATGAAAACAAATTGGCGCAGAATTCTTGCTGTACTTCTTTCTGCTATCATGCTTCTTTCACTCGTTGCTTGCGGTGACTCTTCAAGCGACAGTGGTAGCAACAGCGACAGTTCTGCAAACACAGACACTTCTGATGTCGATACCAGCACAATCTCCATCACAGTTTGGTGCCCTGAAGCAGCAGTTGACCTCACAACATCTCAGCTCGCGGCTTATAACGAGGCTAACGGCACTTCCATCAACTTCACTGTTGAAGCTGTAGGCGAAGGCGAAGCCGCAACCAACATGATCACCGACGTTACCGCCGGCGCAGACATCTACTTCTTTGCTCAGGACCAGCTCGCAAGACTTGTCCAGGCAGGCGCACTTACCCAGGTTTCCAGCTCTTTGGCTGACACCATCACCTCCGAGAACGATGCAGGCTCTGTAGCAGCTGCAACCGTTTCCGGCTCCATCTATGCTTTCCCGCTTACCGCTGATAACGGCTACTTCGTATACTATGACAAGAGCGTTATCACCGACGAATCTGTTCTCGAAGACCAGACCGCTCTTATCGAGGCTGTTTCTGCCGCTGGCAAGACAATTGCTTTCGAGCTCACTGACTCCGGTTGGTATGCCGCAGCATACTTCTTCGCAACCGGTTGCGTATCCGATTGGTCAACCGATGACGACGGAACCTTCACCGGCTATACCGACACCTTCAATTCCGATGCAGGTATCATCGCCGCAAAGGGAATGGCTGAACTCGTAAACAGCTCAGTATTCGTAAACTCTTCTTCTGCCGCTTCCTTCTCAAGTGACGCCGCAGTAGTAGTTACCGGTACCTGGGACTACGCCACCGCTTCTGAAGCTTTGGGCGAGAACTTCGGCTGCACCGACCTCTGGAGCTTCACCGTTGATGGCGAAACCTACCACCTCGGTTCTTACTCTGGTTACAAGCTTCTTGGTGTAAAGCCTCAGACTGACGCCACCAAGGCTGCTTACTGCCAGTCCGTAGCTGCTTACCTTTCTAGCGAAGAGTGCCAGCAGGAAAGATTCGAGACTCTCGGTTGGGGTCCCTCTAACGTAAACGTTCAGGCAAGCGATGCCGTTCAGGAAGATGTTGCCCTCGCAGCTCTCTCCGCTCAGAACGAGTATTCAACTCCTCAGGGTCAGTATCCGAACGCTTGGTGGGATACCTCCAAGGCAATCGGTGCTTCCATCCAGGCTCTCGGAACCACAGATCCTTCTGATTCCGACCTCCAGGCTATCCTCGACACCTACACTGCAGGTATTGAGAGCATTCTCTCGAGTGCTTCCACTCAGAACTGGGTTATCGTCGGCGATATGGACGTAAGCTGGAGCTGCACAGGCGGCGAGAACGGCGAATATGTCCTCACCGAGAACCAGGTTGAGTCTGACGATCCTTACGTTGGCATCTGGGAATATGACATCACCGTTACCGGCGAAAGTGGATTCAGAGTTGTTATGTACGGTGCTTGGGATGCAGGCGACTACGATGCTTCCGGTATCGGCTACAGCCACCTTGCTGAAGGCTCTGTAGGAACCGAAGGCGGAGACAACAATATCGTTGTTGATCCTGGTTCTTACCATGTAACCCTCGACACTACCGGCGATACTCCTGTTATCACCGTTACAGCTAACTGATCTTTCTCAGTAACTGAAAAGCAAATTTAACATCAACCGAAGGGGGTTGGGGTTATCCCCGACCTCCTTTTGTTTTTCCTTTTATTTCTCGGGGAGAAGGGTAGCCCGCCCGATGTAAGGGTAATATCTATAGGAGGATTGAAATGGCTGACAAAATAACCGCAAAAGAACTGAAATATCTGCATTATAGCAAACCGATGAGACTGCTCTTTTCCATCTGGAACTTCATCATTGATATTCCGAACAAGCTCTGGCATCTTATCTGCGCGATAGGCAGGGCGTTCAAAAGCTTCGGTCTTGCAGTTGCACACCAGTTCCAGGACATTTTCCTGACATTCAAGAACGGTGACTGGAAGACAAGGATTTCATTCGTTATCATGGGCTTCGGCTCGATAGCAAGAGGGCAGGTAATGAGAGGAATACTCTTCTTGCTGTTCGAGATTGTATTTATCGTGTACATGGCTCTCTGGGGTGGAGCATGGATAGTCAAGCTTTCACTCAAGAACCTCACCCCAACCACAACACAGATGGTCACAACCACCGTTGCCGGCATCGACATGGAGGTTGAAACCACCGTTTACGGCGACAACACCTTGCAGATTCTTATCTATGGAGTTCTCTCCATCGTCTTCATTCTCTGCTTTATCTATACCTGGAGACTTAATGTAAAACAGAACAGGGATGCTCAGGCAATACTCGCCAAGGGCAAAAAGCTGAAGTCTGGCAAGGACGACCTCAAGTCTCTCGTTGACGATCAGTTCTACAAGACCGTTCTGGCTCTTCCAGTACTCGGTATCGTAATCTTCACTGTAATCCCGATATTCTTGATGATTATGATCGCCTTCACCAACTACGACTTCAACCACACTCCTCCTGTAAATATGTTTGAATGGGTAGGATGGACTAATTTCAACCAGCTCTTCACATGGGGCAACGGAACCTCGACCTTCTCGGCAACGTTCGGCGAGCTCCTCTCGTGGACACTTATCTGGGCGTTCTTTGCAACCTTCACTAACTACTTCTTAGGTATGCTCGTCGCTATGATGATAAACAAGAAGGGAATCAAGCTTAAGAAGCTCTGGAGAGGAATCTTAGTACTCACAATCGCTATTCCTCAGTTCATCTCGCTTCTCTATGTTTCCAAGATGTTCTCCGACGAAGGTCTTGTCAACAGATTCCTTATCAATAATGGCATTGTCTCGACGGCAATCCCGTTCTGGACAGACCCGACGATGGCAAGAGTCATGGTCATCATCATAAACATCTGGGTCGGTGTACCGTACCTCATGCTCATCACGACCGGTGTTCTTATGAACATCCCGTCTGACCTCTATGAGTCTGCAAGAATCGACGGCGCAAACCCCGTTCAGCAGTACTTCAAGATCACTCTTCCCTACATGTTCTTCGTAACGGGACCGTATCTTCTTACGAGCTTCACCGGCAACATGAACAACTTCAACGTTATCTATCTTCTGACAGGTGGTGCTCCCTACACACTTTCAGACAGTGCAGGAAAGACCGACCTTCTGATAACTTGGCTTTACCGACTGACCGTAACCAACAACGACTACAAGACCGCGGCAGTCATCGGTATTATGGTATTCGTAGTCGTGGCGGTAATCTCGCTTGTCGTATACAACGTCTTGCCGTCTATGAAGAATGAGGAGGACTTCCAGTAATGAAAAAGGCATCAAGCATCCGCAGAAACCGAATCATGGGTAATACCGCCATCTACATAATCCTTATCGTTATGTCGATAGTCTGGCTGATACCGTTCGTATTCATCCTGCTACAGTCCTTCCGTACTGAAAACACATGGATGGTAGGATATGTCATTCCTCAGCAGTGGGGCTTTGACAACTACATAAACCTGTTTACCCAGACCTCCTTCCTTCAGTGGTATAAGAATACTCTCATCATCGCCTGCTTCAATGCAGTTTTGCAGACGCTCATGGTCATGATGATGTCCTATGCTCTCTCAAGACTTCGCTTCAAGGGCAGAAAATTCCTCATGAACGCAATGTTAGTACTCGGAATGTTCCCCGGCTTCTTAACGATGATTATTCTTTACTACGTCTTAAAGGGCATGGGTCTTACACAGAGTGGCGCAGTTCCTGGCTTAATCCTCGTTTACTTCGCTTCCTCAGGAATGGGCTACTACGTGTTCAAGGGCTTCTTAGATACGATTCCGAAGAGCCTCGACGAGGCGGCAAGAGTCGACGGTGCAACCCGTTTCCAGGTTATGCGCAAGGTTGTTCTTCCTCTTTCAAAGCCGATCGTCATCTACACAGTTCTGACTGCGTTCATGGCACCCTGGGCTGACTACATCTTCGCATCGTACATTGCATTCGGTACATCGAGCGGCTATAACGTAGCGGTCGGACTTTATTCGTGGCTGACAAAAGACATGATCAACTCGAATTACACGCTGTTCTGTGCCGGAGGCGTTTGCATAGCGATTCCGATAACAATTCTGTTTATGTGCCTGCAGAAATACTATGTTGAAGGCGTCACTGGCGGCGCAGTCAAAGGATAATAGGAGGGAAGATATATGGCAACAGTTAAACTTACAAATGTTAAAAAGATTTACGACAAGAACGTCGTCGCAGTACAGGACTTTAATCTTGATATTGCCGACCAGGAGTTTGTCGTATTTGTAGGACCTTCCGGCTGTGGAAAGTCCACCACACTCAGAATGATAGCAGGTCTTGAGGACATCTCAGAGGGCACAGTTGAAATTGACGGCGTTGTCGTCAACGACCTTGAACCTCGTGACCGCGACATAGCGATGGTATTCCAGAACTATGCACTCTATCCGCATCTCTCAGTATTCGAGAACATCGCGTTCCCGCTTCGCTTAAAGAAGGTAGACAACGATACCGTTTACCAGAAAGTTACCGAAGTAGCAGAAATCCTTGGCATCACAGACTATCTCATGAGAAAGCCCCGTGCTCTTTCCGGTGGTCAGAGACAGAGAGTAGCAATCGGAAGAGCCATGGTAAGAGATGCAAAGGTGCTCCTCATGGATGAGCCTCTTTCCAACCTCGACGCCAAGCTCCGTAACCAGATGAGAGCAGAGATTATCCTCCTTCGTCAGAGAATTAACTCGACCTTCATCTATGTAACTCACGACCAGACCGAGGCTATGACCTTGGGAGATCGAATCGTTATAATGAAGGATGGCTTCATCCAGCAGGTCGGAACACCTGAAGAGGTATTCGACATGCCTGTAAACCTCTTTGTCGCAGGCTTCATCGGAGCTCCCCAGATGAACTTCTACAACACCGAGCTCGTCCGCGAGGGAAATGATTACTATGTCACCCCGTTCGGAACAAAGATGAAGGTCAGCGACCAGAAGGCGACCGGACTCAGAGAAAGAGGAGTCGGCTCACAGAGCATCATCCTTGGCGTTAGACCTGAGCACATCACTCAGGGAACTCCCGGAGCACCCGACTCGTTCACTTCAAAGATTGTAGTAAATGAGATGATGGGAAGTGAATTCCACCTCCACACCACCTGCCCGGATGGCTCAGAATGCATCGTGAGAATCCCGACCCTGAAGCTCGACCACGACCAGCGTGCGGCTCTCACCGCGGGACACGACATCAACATCACCTTCGGCGGCGAGGCAATGCACCTCTTCGACCCCGAGACCGAGAGAAATCTCCTGGTTGACGATAACGGTACGGTGGCAAGCACTATTAGTGAAAAAGAAGACATCTGACCCCAAAAAGAGGTAGCAATGGATAAGTTCATAGTAAATATAATCCACCGTCCCGAGCTTTCTCCCGAATACGCGGAGAAGGTAACCGGCAGAGGAAAGAAAGAAAACGTTGGCGCAGACGACCTGCACGATGAGTCCTTGGACATATTCGTATTCCAGCAGGAAACCGCCCACGCAAACGGACTGAAAACCACAATTCAGATAACCTATGCCTCACTCTTCAACGACATAATCGTTGAAATGGCGAAGCACGACCACGAGGTCTATGGCGACGAAATTGCCTTGAGCCTTTTGGGACTTCCCTGCAAGCAGTTCAAGGAAAAGTACAAAACCAAGGACTTCTGCATCTGGATGTTCTCGGAAGAGGACAAGATGGCGATTATCGACGACTGCTTCTCGCTCTTCTATGAGAAGTTCGGATTCTATCCTCAGTCGACCGGCTCATACTATCTTGATGCGTTCTCAATCAACTACATCAAGGAGAAGTACCCGTCTGTCACGTGTGCAGTAGCTACCTGCTGGGAAGAAGGTCCGAAAGCCTATCACACCTGCAACAATAGCTGGTACACATTCATGGATGGCGGACCGTGGGCTCCGTGGATTCCCTCGAAGCACAACACCCATTGCCCTGCAATGAGTAAAGAGGACGACAGCGGAATTGTTGCAATCCCACATCTCTCACGCGACCTCATCGCCTGCTTCGACGGAAACGGCTCCAATTTCGGAACCCATCCGCAGAATGTACTGAGAGGCTTGGTCTATAAAGACAACGAGCTCCCGTACTTCTTCAATTTGGTTGACCAGTACAGACACCTTGGAAAGTATAATAACGGTTTAGCCTACAATATGGTATTCGTCGGACCCGGCTGGCTCAACAAAGCCGGAAGATGGGAAGCACCGTATGAGCTCTTAAAGAAGTCCTATGAGGACGGAATGGCATACTACGGCAAGCTCAAAAAAGAGGGTAAGTGCGACGACATGACCATGAGCGAATTCGCCGACTACTACCGCTCTGTCAAGAGCTACGATGAGCCGGAGGTAGCTCTCTGGAAGGACATTCTCTACGGTTCGCAGAAGCAGTACTTCTGGTATTGCGACCCATATATGAGAGCTTGCCTTGACTTCAATCAGGGCGGAGCTATGATTGACCTTCGACCCTATGTCGCCCAGCTCGACTGGAAGTGCGGAATCGGTACTGACCACGTCTACGACGCGTCATATCCATACCTCATCCAGGCAAACTATCGCGCGGGCTACTTCACCCACTATGCAGGTGCGGGAACTGTCAAGTCCCTCAAGGTCTCCTGCGGTAGCGAGGAGATTGACCTGGCACTCGTAAGATGCAAGGCTTCATGGTCAAAAGAGGGCGAGGACACCGTCATTACCACAACACCGGTCGAAATCAAATTCTCTGATTTCACGATGGAGCTCCAGTCGAAATTCATCTTCAAGCGCGGAACCGGCGAGGTTGTCATTGAGAGAAATATCTTAAACGACATCGGCGACCACGAGGTTATGTTTGACGAGTACTTCACCGGCGCGTTCGGCACAACCGAATATCAGTCGGATATGACGAAGCTAAAGCTCATCTGCGAGAGCGAAACCGAGTGCGAGACTGTCGACTTCAACTACAAGTGCAGGACAGTGGACGTCAAGGATGCCACTTCCGTAAGGGTTGTAATCCCCGACGTTGAAACAATAGTCGAGATGACCGGCGACAACGATTTTGGAGAGTTCGAGGAAGGTCACGCCTTCTCGCCTTCGTATCGCATTTCGCTCAAGAAGAAGCTCAATAAAGGAGGTATGAGAACATGTCTCAAGCTACAAAAGGCAGACTGAACTATCGCTGTCCCCAGTGCTTCCAGCGCGACATAGACATGGATTTGTTCTATGACGCTGACAAAAAGGAGTACTACTGCCTCCGCTGTTGCTTCCGTGGTGACGAGGAGAAAATCCTCCGCATGAACGAGCAGATAAAGGACAAATACGGGCTCATCATGGCGCGTATCGATTCCTTCGGCGAGGACGCAGGAGACCTTGAGTATCATACCTACAAGAAGGGCGAACTTTAACTTATAAGCGGCAACGGTGCAGCTGCGGCGAATCTGCCGTGACTGCACCGTTTTTCTGTGTAGGGGCGGATATTATCCGTCCGAAAAATTGTTGCCGAAGATGCGGGCGGATAATATCCGCCCCTACAATAACGGAGGTTAAGAATTTATGAAAAGACTTATTGCGCTGATGCTGGCGTTTATGATAATCCTCACCGCCTGCGGAAGTTCTGCCGAGACCGCCAGCGGCTACACAATGGCAGAGGTTACTCTTTTGGAAGAGAACATACCCGACGACAACTATGGGAACTACTACGAGATATTCGTCTATTCCTTCTGCGATTCCGACGGCGACGGCATCGGAGACTTCAACGGGGTTACCTCAAAGCTTGACTACATCCAAGATCTCGGCTACACCGGAATCTGGTTCATGCCGATAACCGAGGGCTATTCCTATCACAAGTACGACGTGACCGACTATTACAACGTCGACTCAATGTTCGGCACTATGGAGGATTTCGAGAACCTCGTCGAGGAAGCTCATGCGCGCGGAATCAAGATTATAATCGACTTAGTAGTTAATCACACCTCAAGCGAGCACCCCTGGTTCAAGTCGGCAATCCAGAGCGCGTGGGACGGCGACACAAGCGGGGAGTACTACGACTACTACAACTTCTCCGAGACCGCACTTGACGGCTACAGTTACTACGACGGCATCTACTATGAGGCAAGATTTACCTACAGTATGCCCGACCTGAATTTAGACAGCGAAAATGTCCGTGCGGAGATTGAAAACATAATCGAATTCTGGATAGGGAAGGGAGTCGACGGCTTCCGCCTTGACGCTTGCACGAGCTTCTACACCGGCGACTATGTCAAGAGTGCCGAGTTCTGTGCATGGCTCACTGATGTCGCGCAGGAGTACAATCCCGATGCATTCGTCGTCGGCGAGGTCTGGGAGTCCGATTCAATCGTCAAGACCTACTATGAAAACGCCCCCGAAACCTCATTCTTCGCGTTCTCCGTCTCACAGCAGGAGGGCTATATCAACATGACCTTCTCAAATGCCTATCCCGCGAACTACTTCTGGACGTACGCGAACACCGTCTACAAGACCGCCAACAGCGGCGAGTCGATTGCCGCCCCGTTCCTTGACAACCACGACACAGGTCGAATTGCCGGTTCGGTCGGCAGAGACGAGAACAAAATCAAGTTTGCATATGGGATGCTCTCGCTTCTCAATGGCACGACCTTCACCTACTATGGCGACGAGATAGGTATGGTCGGTTCTGGCGACGACCCGAACAAGCGAATCGCGATGCTCTGGGACAACTCCGGCGAGAATCTCACCGACAACCCTCCCGGAACAACGGCTTCTTCCTACGCATTTGACGGAGTGGAGGAGCAGTACGCGGACGAGACCTCGATCCTAAATTACTACAAGCGGTGCAATAACATCAGAAACGCCTTCCCGGAGATAGCCCGTGGCGAAATGAAGATGACCTACTACAGTGATATGGACGTTCTCATCTTCTCGAAAACCTGGGAGGACAACACGATAACGATAGTAGTGAACTTCTCGACCGAGGAGAAGACAGTAGAGATGGACTTAGGCGAGCTGCAGGCAGAATTAGCGGTAGAGGGAAACGTAACCTATGAAGACGGCGTGCTTTCACTACCGATGTATTCCTTTGCGGTGTTCAGATAAATCTTGATTTCTTCTGAAAAAGTATTGACTTTTGCAAGAAAATCGCATATAATAAATACAGGAAGGTGGGCGTCATCCCGCCGGTGCGACCGGCACCTAAAATCCGAAAGCTAAGCCGAACTTTGGGTCGGACCGTTGGCAGGCAACAGAAAAACCTGAAAGCTATGCAGTAGAACGGGAAACCGGATGGAACTGAGAGTCGGCGGACGACAGAAAAACCGGTCATCTGAGAGGAAGTCGGGTAACGCTACGGCGTTGCAGGCTTCTTTTTCGTACCACAAAACAGGGGCTGTAGAAAATGCGTAGCAAGAAAGAGATTATCGCTATTGTAACGAATTGTGCTGAGAAATATAAAGCGGAGCTTGAAAACAAGACTCTTCTGTTTGTTTGCACCGATAAGCATAAGAGGGTTTCATGTTATGAATTTTCTTTCTTTGACTATAATTTCTTGCACTTAACTGGGCTCAGAACAACTGAAATTTTCAAAACCAGGGCGAATCAGGAGATCAAAGAAGAAACGATACATAAGAATATTCCGGCTGTCAGATTTTATGAGAAGTGCCTTGACCACAGATTGACTGAAAGTGATTTTGAAGTTTCAGAAAAAGGCACGACTGCATTAAAACTTGACGTTCTTCCAATGATGATTTGTAAAAATCTTTCTGCCAACATGATCGGGGATTTTAGCTCAACCCATCCAAGGCTTTATACTGAAAAGGTCGCCGGTGGAAAGAATGCGTACATAGGATTCGTTTTCGATGAAATGTCTCAGAGATACGTTCCTAATACTATTATCAAGGATGACATAAGAAAGAATGTTACCAACGCTGTCAGAGTTATTGCCACGTACAGAAAAGGAAAAAATGATGACAAATACTCCGAATGCGTTTACACCGCCGCAAAGGTAGATTGGGACAAAATCAAGTACCCGGAGAGATTTTCTTATATCCCAAAGCCGGTTATGAACGACGAAAATGCAGTTTTGACTGCTGTCAGATAAATATATTTCAAAACCCAGTTGAAATTCATCGGAAAATAGGGTATAATATGATTGTAGAACGATGTGCCGTGGGTGATTAAGAAAAAGGAGGTGTTGTCATGGCTACGTCGAGCATTTTTTACAACTTTACCATTACCGACCCGAAAGCTGCAGAACGCTTCGCTGATGCTTTAGAAAAGGCTTCCCAGCAACCACCGTGGAAACCGGCTTTTGAGGTCGCGCCACTGATTACAGACAAAGAAGAGCTACGTGCAATGTTTGAAAGAAGGAAGAAGTTAGATGCTGAAAAAGGGAATAGTCCCAATACTTGATTTAGTTGAAATGTTTGGAGAGGATTATACCAGAGAAATTCTCTCCGACTTTTCTTGCGAGTATGCAGAGGGCATGAGAAATGATGGAGTTGAGCAGTTTCTTAAAAAAAGTGCCATTGATTTTGCAAAACGGAAAATGTCCATTACATATGTCATTACAGATGATGCATTTCACCCAAGAGGATACTTCACACTTACTCACAAGCCTGTGGCTATTCCTGCCCGTGCGCTGAAATCAAAGACTGCCCAGAGAAAGATGGAAAGACATGCGAAGTATGACGAAGCACTTGATGCCTACAATGTCTCTGCCTTTCTTATTGCTCAATTCAGCAAGAACTATAACATTCCCGAGGACGAGCGCATAAGTGGTGCGGAGCTTATGTGTTATGCATTGGCTATCATCGAGCAAGTCCAGCGGATGATTGGCGGCGGAGTTGTTTTCCTTGAGTGCGAGGACAATCAGGAGCTCATCGACTTCTACACCGCAGACCCCAACACCTTTTTCCTCTTCGGCGACAGATTCTGTGTGGAAGACGATGTAACCTACGCCCAGTTAATGCGATTTTTATAAGCTCTTTGTGCATGGTGCACAAAATGTACCCTCGAAATTTGTACAATATAACGATGAAATTTTGTTGGACTTTGGCTTAAGAATGTGATATACTATGTATATGTACAGCTTAAGTCGTTTTTTATGGCTTCGTGAGTTTTTGTGGAGTCTTTTAAGCGGCAAAAGCGGCAAAACGGGCGAACTGAGTATGCTTGGAACTGACCTTTCGGGAGTGGATAACCCGTCAGGTGAACTGACTGAACTCGGAACGTTCAATTAATTCTGATATTTGGAGGAAAAAAACATGAAGAAAATTTTAGCTGTTGTAACGGCTCTTGCCATTGCGATTAGCTCACTTTGCGTGTTTGTTTTTGCAACGGAATCTGATAATATTATCAGCAGTAGCTCCATGTATAGCGGCTACTACAATGACTACACCATGGGTGCAGACGGCACATCCTTCTCTGCTGTCAGCGGTGGCTCACAGATTGGACTCACTCTTGGAACAACTGTCGGTGACGGCGAGAGCATCTCTCTTAAGGTAACCGGAACCACCGACGGCGAGTTCAGAATGTGGCTTCTTAGCGGCGGTTCAAGAGTCTCCGATGTTTACGTAGCAAGTGAGCAGGACGGTTATACTACCAGTGGAACTTTTGAATTTACTGTAACTATGACCGTTAATGGCGGCGACTCTGGTGGAACTTCTGCAAATGCAGTTATGTTCAAGGGACCTGCCGATGGCACACTTCCCACCCTTACCGTTACTTCTGTAACTATTGTTACTGAGGATGAGGCTGACGAAGATTCTGCTGTTGCTACTCTTGAAGTAAACGGCACCAGCACTGGTTGGACAATCTATGGTGCGTCATATGGCAATGATGATGGAAATGGCACTACTTACCAGTTTACTTCGTCAGAACTCACTACTTTTGTTGAGAATCTGAACCAGACAGGTTCTTCCTTGGTTCTTACCGTTGATGCGAGCAGTGGCTGGGCGCAAGCAGGCTTTAATACTGACTCTGGAACATCATATTATTCCAGCTGGAGCACTTATAGTGAGTGCACGGTTGTGACCTCTGAAGGCTACTATATTTTCACCATTGACGGTCAGACACTGTACAAAGCGTTGGCTAGTGAGAGTTGGTATGAACTGATTTCCAACGGTGGTGGACTTATTACTGCAGAGATTTACGTTACATCTTCTTCTGACGATGACGACGAAGAGACCACTGTTGAGACTCTTTATGAGGCGACTGCCGGTGAGAGTATTCTTAACGGTTCTTATGCAAGCAATAACAACTATGCTTGGAACAGCGTTTCTGTTGATGCAAGTAGTTTCCTGAATGCTGTATATAATACCGAGTATGAGAACGAGCCTTATGTCGAGATAGTTGTTTCGGGCGTATCGTCTCCTTCTAACTTGGCTCTCATTATCCAGGGCAACGGCAATGTCAGCTGGGCGTCGCTTGCTAATGTTTTAGGAACAGTTTCTACCAATTCCGACGGAAACTCAGTCATAACAATCAGCAGTAGTGATTTGATTTCTGCACTTTCTGCAAGTGGCTATTCAACTGCTGATGAAGTTGTGGCAGATTGGTATTCGTTGGTTCTCGGATTCGTTTACAATAATGGTGCGGCTGGCGACGAAAACGGTACTCTCGTAAGCCTCAAGGTTTTGGTTGATGTACCTGCTTCCGCTGCAGCAGTACTTCCCACCGGCTATGGTCTCATCTATGTAAACGAAGAGTATCATGCTCTCGTTATCCAGAGACAGGTTGGTTCTGTTACACGCAGATTCTTCGTAAGCATCCCTCACGAGGATGAAGACCACGACGGTTACTGCGACACCTGCAAGGAATACATCGGCACTGACGACGAGGAAGAGGAAATTGCGACCATCATTATCGACGATGTTGAGTATGCAGTTGCATATTCTTACGAGGACGGTATCTCCGCTGGCAACTGGACTCAGGTTGACCTCGGCGACCTCGAACTTATCGAAGCTTTGTCCGAAGAGGGCGCAATCCTTATGATCACAAGAGACACCGAGACCACAGTTTCCTTCGCTGACGGCGAGTATGAGAAGTTCCTTCTCATCGACTCCTGGTGGTCAAACAACCAGCAGCCCGTATCTCTCGGAACTGCAGGTCACACCTCCGCTGATGAGGACGTAATCGACTGTGTATCTGACGACGGAACAGTAGCTATCTACGATGGCGCAACAATCTGCGAAGCTTGGACAGAGGGCGGTTATGATGAAGGCGGCTCAACGCTCGTATTCATCTCGAACACCTCCGCAAGCTACAAGATAGTAAGCATCCAGGTTCTCGTTCCTGTTGAGTAATTCAGACAAATTCTAAGAGCAATAATCGCCCCGAGACAAATCCATCTCGGGGCGAAACTGTAGAAAATAAAAATTTCCTCTTGACAAAAGGGAAAGGGAAGAGTATAATAATGACATGAGGAGACGAAACTGTGACAGCAGTTTAGGTGCAACCTCTAAAACGAAAATGCTTGTAGATTGACCGTAAACCACTAACCTAGGTTGCGGTTATTTCTTTGCCTGGAAAATTGCGATGACTCCGAAGATAACAACGGCGAGCAGATTCAGCAGTGCAATGACTTCTAAAATCGACACGTTATCACCTCCCTCTAAAAAGATAAGAGGTTTACCGTCACTCCTCATGTCAGAAATATTATATCACATATCGAACAAATTGTCAATCTGAATTAAAAATCCCCCGAGAATTTCCCGGGGGATTTATTATGCCTGAACTAAAGATTACTGCTGATTCGATAGCTCGACCAGATAATCATATCTCGACTTAGCGTTTTCGACTGCGGAGTCGAAGAGCTTCTCAGCTCTGTCAGGATTGGAGCGTGCGAGAGAGTTGTATCTTACTTCTCCCATGAGGAAGTCCTTATACTCGGAAGTCGGAGCCTTGGAGTCGAGGTGGAACGGATTCTTGCCATCAGCCGCAAGTCTCGGGTCGTATCTGTAGAGGTGCCAGTAGCCTGCGTCAACAGCCTTCTTCTCCTCGGTCTGAGCGATGCTCATGCCGCCCTTGATACCGTGGTTGATACAAGGAGCGTAACCGATGATGATGGAAGGTCCGTGATAGCTTTCAGCCTCTGCAATAGCCTTGATGCACTGGTTGTAGTCTGCGCCCATTGCAACGTGAGCTACATATACATAACCATAGGTCATTGCAATGCCTGCAAGATCCTTCTTCTTGATAGCCTTACCGGCAGCCGCGAACTGAGCGATAGCACCAGTAGGAGTTGCCTTGGAAGCCTGTCCGCCGGTGTTGGAGTAAACCTCGGTGTCGAATACGAAGATGTTGACGTCGATGTTCTGAGCGATGACGTGATCAAGTCCGCCGAAGCCGATGTCATATGCCCAACCGTCGCCGCCGAAGATCCACATTGACTTCTTTCTTAAGAAGTCCTTCTCCTTGAGTACTTCCAAAGCCTCGGGAGTACCAATCTTCGGGAGAACTTCAACGAGCTTATCGGTAGCAACGCTGTTAGCCTGACCGTCATCTACGGTAGCAAGATATTCATCTACAACAGCCTTGCACTCGGGGCACTCAAGTGTCTCGGAGATCTTGTGGAGCTTAGCGATGTTTCTTTCACGGATGGTGTTCTGAGCGAGATACATACCATAACCAAACTCAGCGTTGTCCTCGAAGAGGGAGTTAGCCCAAGCGGGACCCTTGCCGGCTCTGTTAGTGGTGTAAGGAGTAGAAGGTGCACTTCCGCCCCAGATAGAGGAGCATCCGGTTGCGTTAGCGATATACATTCTGTCGCCATAGAGCTGAGTTACGAGTTTAGCATAAGGAGTTTCGCCGCATCCTGCGCATGCGCCGGAGAATTCGAGCATCGGCTGCTTGAACTGCGAGCCCTTGACGGTGGTATCCTTGAACTTAGCGTGAACCTCAGGCTTGTCGGCAAGAGTTCTTGCATAGTCGAATACTTCCTGCTGGGGCATCTCACTTTCAAGAGACTTCATAGAGAGTGCCTTTTCGCCCTTCTTGCCGGGGCATACGTTTACGCAAGAGCCACAGCCTGTGCAGTCGAGAGCGGACATAGTCATCACGAAGTAGTAGCCGGGCATACCGGTTGCGGGCTTAGCCTTTGCCTTAGCCGCCTCAGGAGCGTTATTAAGCTCTTCCTCGGTCATGATTGAGGGACGGATAACAGCGTGCGGGCAAACATAAGAGCAGAAGTTGCACTGGATGCAGTTGTCGGAATTCCATGAAGGAACGTCGATAGCGATTCCTCTCTTCTCGTAAGCGGCAGAGCCCTGCGGGAAGGTACCGTCAGCATTCTTAACGAACGTGGAAACAGGGAGCTTGTCGCCCTGCTGAGCGTTGCAAGGGATGAGGATGTCGTTGACGAAGTTGACGAGGGTCTCGTTCTCGCCGGTAGCCTTAGGCATACCGATAGCAGAGTCAGCACTTGACTTCCAGGACTCAGGAACGCTTACTTCGACAATCTGCTCACAGCCAGCGTCGATAGCATCGTGGTTCATCTTGACGATAGCTTCGCCCTTCTTTGAGTAAGAAGCGGTAGCGGCATCCTTCATGTACTGGATAGCCTCATCGATCGGGATGATGTTAGCAAGCTTGAAGAATGCAGACTGCAAAACAGTGTTGATTCTTGAGCCCAAGCCAATCTTCTTACCGATTTCGATACCGTTGATGATATAGAACTTGATATTGTTGTCAGCGATATATCTCTTGACCTGTCCGGGGAGCTTTTCGTCTAACTCGTCTACTGTCCACTGGCAGTTGAGGAGGAAGGTTCCGCCGGGCTTTACGTCCTGAACTATATCGTACTTATTGATGTAGGATTCGTTATGGCAAGCGACAAAGTCAGCCTGGTTGATGAGGTAAGTAGACTTTATCGGAGTATCGCCGAAGCGAAGGTGAGAAACGGTTACACCGCCTGACTTCTTGGAGTCATAAGAGAAGTAAGCCTGTACATACTTGTCGGTGTGATCGCCGATGATCTTGATGGAGTTCTTGTTTGCACCGACGGTACCGTCAGAGCCGAGACCCCAGAACTTGCAGGAAATAGTTCCCTTAGGAGCGGAATCAAGCTTGCCCTGAGACTTGAGCGAAAGATGAGTAACATCATCGTCAATGCCGATGGTGAAGGCGGGCTTGTAATCGTCACAGCATACGCAGTTGTCATAAACAGCCTTGATCTGGTCAGGAGTGGTGTCCTTGGAACCAAGTCCGTATCTGCCGCCTGCAACAGGAACTGAAGCAAACTTAGAATTCTTAAGAGCCGCAACAACATCAAGATACAAAGGCTCGCCCATAGAGCCGGGCTCCTTGGTTCTGTCAAGGACAGAAATCATCTTGACGGTGTCAGGAATAGCCTCAACGAGCTTATCAGCAACGAACGGTCTGTAAAGTCTTACCTTGACAAGACCAAGCTTCTCGCCCTTGGCGTTCAGGTAGTCGATAGTCTCTTCAATTGTGTCACAGACTGAACCCATAGCGACGATAACCTTTTCAGCATCGGGTGCGCCATAGTAGTTGAAGAGCTTGTAGTTAGTACCGATCTTAGCGTTGACCTTGTCCATATACTCCTCAACAATGCCGGGAACTGCATCATAGTAGGAGTTGCAAGCTTCTCTTGCCTGGAAGAAGATGTCGGGGTTCTGTGCAGAGCCTCTGAGAACCGGGTGCTCAGGGTTGATGGAGCGGCTTCTGAATTCTTCAAGAGCCTCCCAGTCGACCATCTCAGCAACGTCAGCCTTGTCCCAGGTCTCGATCTTCTGAATCTCGTGAGAGGTTCTGAATCCGTCGAAGAAGTGAAGGAACGGAACTCTTGACTTGATGGTTGCAAGGTGAGCAACAGTACCTAAGTCCATAACCTCCTGAGGGTTGGTGGAGCAGAGCATAGCAAATCCGGTCTGACGGCAGGCATAGATGTCTGAGTGGTCGCCGAAGATGTTAAGAGCGTGGGATGCAACGCATCTTGCAGAAACATGGATAACGCAGGGGAGAAGTTCACCGGCAATCTTGTACATGTTCGGGATCATCAGAAGAAGACCCTGAGATGCAGTGTAGGTGGTGGTGAGAGCACCGGCTGTAAGTGAGCCGTGAACTGTACCAGCGGCACCTGCCTCAGATTGCATTTCGGCAACTCTTACAGGAGTACCGAAGAGGTTTGTCTGTCCCTTTGCCGACCATGTGTCGGTTACCTCTGCCATAACGGACGAAGGTGTGATGGGATAGATGGCAGCTACTTCTGTGAACGGATATGACGCCCAAGCGGCAGCATTGTTGCCATCCATTGTTTTCATTTTTCTTGCCATTAAAAATCCTCCTTGATTGATAGGATAGTTTTGAATAAGTGTTATGGTGCAAGCATTTATGCTTGTAAGCACAACTGTACACATTGTATTTTATCACAATCTCGTGAAATAGTAAAGAGGAAATTGGGCTTTCAGAGAGATTTTTTTGCGATTTTTCTTTGACTTGACGCAAGTTTTATGCCGATGCGTAATAAAAAAGCGTCCACAGTTTCCTGTGAACGCCTTAATATCAGCTTTATTATAAATCAATCCATTCCGAGAGCTCTCTCGGCGGTGTAACGCTTGATTGATCTTTCGTTGACCTCTACCTCATAGGTAGCAAGCTTCTCGTTGATGAGGGTGGTGTAATCCTCGTCAAAGAGAGCTTCCAGGTAGGAGTCTCTGTTAGCCTCATAGAGGTCGTCGCGCTCCAAGATGTCGAGTCTTTCGACGAGGTAGAAGCAGGTGTCGTCCTGAATGACGGTGTACTCGCCGACGTTGCAGACGGTGAAGACGTAGTTGATGAACTTTTCGCTCGGAGAAGTGGCTTCGATGCTGTAGATGTACTCGTTGGCGTACTCGTCTACTTCCTCGTCCTCGGTATCCTCAACCTCAACCTCTTCCGCTTCTTCCTCGGCTTCCTCGGCATCTTCATCGGTGTCCTCGGAGTCCTCGTCCTCTTCTTCAGCCTCAGCCGCCGCTAATATCTCAGCGTACTCGGCGATAAGGTCGTCCATGGACTCGCCAGCCTCAGCTCTTTCGAGGTAGGAATTAGCGATTTCAAGCATCTCAGCCTTGTAGTCCTCGTCGATAGCATCGTCCGCACTCTCGGAGAACTCAAATGTGATGTACTTGATTCTTACGTAGTTCTCTTCAAGGTAGTCCTTGATGTCGTCCTCGGTTGTGCCGTTAAGACCGCCGACCTCATAGTAGGCGTTGAAGACGTCCTCCTCCATCATGGTGATGATGGCGACCTTCTCAATTGTCTCCTCGGAGATTCCCGCCGCTTCATAGGTGTCGCCGTAGGACTCCCAGGTGTTCGCAACAGAGGTCTCGATGTTTGCAAGCTCAGTCTCCGAGAGCTCAAGTCCGAGCTCGTCAAAGAGCTTTGAAATAACAACATACTGTTTGCACATGTCAACGGCGTAGTCGCTCATGTAATCGGACATAGACTGACCGTTGATGGTTTCGTCAAGCAGGGAATAACCAAATAGATAGTAATAGTAATAGGTCGTGTCCTCCTCAGCGAGCTCGTAAACACCCGCGGTGTAGCCAGCGCCCTGATAGTAAATGTACATGCCGGCGTTGACGGTAACGTCGTCAACCTTGACAATCCAGGTGGTGTCGCCACATCCAGTCATGGAGAATATGACCGTAAAAATCGTCAGAAAGACGAGTGCTTTTCTTAACAACTTGTTCATTTTAAAGAAGTCCTTTCAGATGGGGAATTCGGCGAAAAGCCGATAACTAATATAGTATACAACATTTTCGCGGATTTGTCCATACTAAATTTATTATTCTGTGTCAGTTTCTTCACTGGTTGACGAATCGTCCTCCGACGCCTCATCATCAGCTGTGTCAACCGGTATGCCATAGACCTCAGCAGGTGCTTCGCCATAGGTTGTGATATACGCTCTTTCGATGACTATATCGCTTGCCGGCTGATATGTGTCTAAGGTTTCCGCACTCATAATCTCTTCAAACACGTCCCAGCCGTCGTAGACCTGGGCGAAAACAGTGTATTTCTGAGTGAAGTTCGGGATTCCACCGTATTCCGCGTAGACAGAACCCAATGCATCGCCGTAGCTTCTTTTCAGCGCGCTCTCGTCCATATAGATGTCGTCGATGTCGTTTATGAAGAAGAAGGTTGAGCCGGCGCAGTTCTTCTGGAACG
Source organism: Oscillospiraceae bacterium (assembly GCA_021202155.1). GTDB lineage: Bacteria > Bacillota > Clostridia > Oscillospirales > Ruminococcaceae > Faeciplasma. Next base: position 47,410 of record JAJQDP010000023.1, read on the forward strand.
GCCACATTCCTGTTGTCCCGACGAACGACGCCATAGAACCCTTTATCGTCCAGAGCTTGTCGGAGATTTCCGCCTCAAACGCGCTTTCGTCCGCACCCTCGTTGTCACCGTTCGGGTCAGCGTCGGGAGTTCCTCCCAAAGCATAGGCGGAATCGACGACAGCACAGATATAGGTACCGTCATAGTAGCCTGACTCAACAAGACCGGTGAAGTACTCATAGTATTCGGGCACTTCCTCCGGATACAAAACAGCCGAAATTGAGCCGAGATTTGTCTCAAATACCACAACCGGGTTGTCGTCCTCCGGCTCTTCAAGCTGGATGAAATCTATCTCATCGGGAATTCCTATCTGTCTTGCACCCGCAAGCCAGATGAGAAGCACAAACACTAATATTACAATTATCGCGACAAGAGAAACTCTGAAATACTTTCTGAAAGCAGGGGAGTTCAGCGGATTTTTCTTTTTAGGGTTTTCGTAATCTGCCATTTATCTTTCCTTTCTGTAGGGTAATAATCACATTATAATAGAAATATTACCCCGAAAGAACCCTAAAGTCAAGTGCCGAGGATAAATTTTCATCAAACTTTGCGATTAAAATTCTATCATCTCAGATTTTCTTTACGACTGTGCCCTGCCTTGTCTCCTCAACGGAATATCCGAGGGCTGTAATCTTAGCTCTCAGCTCGTCTGCAAGCGCGAAATTCTTCTCTTTTCTTGCCGCCTTGCGCTGTTCCAAAAGCTCGGCGACTTCAGAGGGAAGCTCCTCCTGTTCTGAACTACTGCCCGCCGAAAGCTTCTCGGCGTGCTCCACAAGCCCAAGTGACAGTACTCTGTCAAAGTCCTTTATGAGAGCAAGCTTTGTGGCATCATTCGTATCAGCCTTCAGAACGTCATAGAGAGCAGTTACTGCCAGGGAAGTGTTCAGGTCGTTGTCAAGGGCGTCTGTGAACGACTTCTTGAGTTCATTGAATGCATTCTCGTCAATACTGCCGTTAGCCTTAAGAAGGGCGGCTATCCTCTGGATAAGCTTTGAGTATGCCGAAGCGGCGTTGTCTAAATTCGGGTATGAGAATACAAGAGCCTTACGATAGTGCGACTGCAGGCAGTAGAATCTGTATACAATCGGGTCGTAGCCCTTCTCTTCAAGAAGCGAAACGGTCAGGAATTCGCCCTTTGATTTCGACATCTTCCCGCCCTCGGTGTTTAAGTGGCGGACGTGGAACCACTGCGGGCACCATGGATGCCCGAGATACGACTCCGACTGCGCAATCTCGTTCGTGTGATGCGGGAAAGCGTTGTCGATTCCGCCGCAGTGGAGGTCAAGGTATTCGCCATTATTCAGCATACTTATGCAGGAGCACTCGATGTGCCAGCCGGGGTAGCCGACTCCCCAAGGTGAATCCCACTTTAATTCCTGATCCTCAAATTTCGATTTTGTGAACCAGAGGGCAAAGTCGGTCTTGTTTCTCTTTGAGAGGTCAGCCTCAACTCCCTCGCGGACGCCGACAGCTAAGTCCTCCTCGTCAAAGTCGTTGAAGACGTAGTACTTGTCAAGTTTTGAGGTGTCGAAGTAGACATTTCCGCCGGAAAGGTAGGCATAGCCCTTGTCGATGAGGATGCCGATAACCCGGATGAATTCGTCGATGCATGAGGTCGCCGGCACAACGGTGTCGGGGATTTTAATATTGAGCTTCTGGCAGTCCTTGAAGAAAGCGTCGGTGTAGAATTTCGCTATTTCCATGACCGTCTTGTGCTCTCGCTTTGCACCTTTGAGCATTTTGTCGTCGCCGGTGTCGCCGTCACTCGTCAGATGCCCGACGTCGGTGATGTTCATAACTCGGTTGACTTTATAGCCGGCGTAGGAGAGGTACTTTTCAAGCACGTCCTCCATGATATATGAGCGCAGGTTTCCGATGTGCGCATAGTGATAGACGGTCGGTCCGCAGGTGTACATCTCAACCTTCCCCGGCTCGTGGGTTATAAATTCGTCTTTAGTTCTTGTGAGAGAGTTATACAGCTTCATTTTAATGTCTCCTATTTCTTGATTTCTTTGAGTTTATTTTCGAGCTCAGTGATTCGCTCGTTCTGTTTCTCAAACTCCGCCGCAACGGGGTCTGGGATGTGAACCTGGTCTAAGTCCTGAGTTACTTTAATTCCGTTTCTCTTTGCGATTCTGGCAGGAGCTCCGACCGCAGTACAGTTGTCAGGAATTTCGCTTAAGACCACCGCGTTAGCCGCAATTTTGACATTGTCGCCAATCCTGAACGGTCCCAAGACCTTTGCACCGCAACCGACCATGACGTTGTTGCCTAAGGTCGGGTGACGCTTCCCCTTGCTTCTGCCGTTTCCGCCGAGGGTTACGCCTTGGTAGAGCAGGCAGTCGTCACCGATTTCGGTGGTCTCACCGATTACGACTCCCGAGCCGTGGTCGATAACAAGCCTTTTACCGATGGTCGCGCCCGGGTGAATCTCAATTCCGGTGAGGAATCTTGCAAGCGTTGAAATCATCCTTGCCGAGAGATAGTACTTCTTTTTGTGAAGGGCATGGGCGACGCGGTACGCCGTTATAGCGTGAAGCCCCGACGAGGTGAGAAGAATCTCAAGCGTGCTCCTTGCCGCGGGGTCGCGGTCCTTTATTGCCTGGACGTCCTCTGATAAAGCCTTTAAGATATAGTGCAATGCAATCACTCCATAGATATATTTTTAGGGAAACAAAAACCGCCTGCCGAATAGCACAACGCTAAACGGGAGGCGGTAATAATCGCGGTTCCACTCCGATTTGTAACTTGGTTGCCATGAATGGCATTCGCCTTAACGCGGCAAGACGCAGAAGCCTACTATGTTTTCAGCTCCCAAGCTCCCGGACGCACTTCACATAACTTCCCTCGGAGACTTCCCACCGCCGTCTCTTCTCTTTGCAGGGTGCATTATGCTACTCTTTCCGTTCAACGCCTTTATCTATCCTATGCAGTATATCACTTTCCGGTGACAATTGCAAGAGCTTTTTTACTTGGTTCCGAAAATTCTGTCGCCAGCGTCGCCGAGACCAGGGACGATGTAGCAGTCATCGTTGAGTTTCTCGTCAAGGTTACCGCAGTAGATTTCAACGTCCGGGTGAGCCTCGGAAAGAGCCTTCAAGCCCTCGGGAGCGGCTATTATCGACATGAACTTGATGTGCTTGCCGCCACGCTCCTTGATAAGGTTGATAGCGTCGACAGCCGAGCCGCCGGTAGCGAGCATCGGGTCGAGGACAATTATCGTTCTGTCGCCGATATTGTCAGGCAATTTGCAGTAGTATTCATGGGGAATGTGGGTGACTTCATCGCGGTACATTCCGATGTGACCGACCTTGGCGGACGGAACGAGTGCCAAAATTCCACTGACCATTCCAAGACCGGCTCGTAAGATAGGGACGATAGCTAATTTCTTTCCCGAAACAACAGGAGCCATAGTCTTGCAGATAGGAGTCTCGACCTCAATCTCCTCCAATGGAAGGTCTCTTAGTGCCTCGTAGCCCATGAGCATAGCGATTTCCTCGATGAGGGTTCTGAAATCCTTGGTGCCGGTGGACTTGTCCCGGAGCAGGGAAATCTTGTGCTTGATAAGCGGGTGATCAAAAATAGTTATATTTGCCATGGTATCTCTCCTCCATGAGTTTTATTCAATATTATTGTAGCACTTTTTCCGGGAAAAGACAATACCGCCGCGCAAAAATATCGTTGAAAAATGTGGAACTTTATGCTACAATGTCTCTTAGAATCATGAGAGGAGACCAAAATGCAGAAATCAAAGAAGACAAAATCGATATTAGCACTGTCCGCAGTAGCAATCCCTGCGGCAATAGCGTACTTTCTATACGAGAACAACCGCCTGACCGTCTCTCGGTATACTTTCGAGAGCGGTAAGCTCCCGCAGAGCTTCGACGGCTTTAAAATAGTCCACCTTTCCGACCTCCACAACAAGTCTTTCGGGAGGGGAAACTGCCGGCTTTTAGAGCTCATAAGGCTTCAGAATCCCGACATCATCGTAATCTCCGGCGACCTCATCGACTCCCGCCATACAAATAAAAAAATCGCTCTCGACTTTCTTAGAGACGCGACCGAAATAGCTCCCGTATTCTACACCACCGGCAACCACGAGGACAGATTCCCAGAAGACGAGATGGCTGAGTTCCTCCGTGACGCCGAGGCGACCGGTGCAAACGTGCTGACAGAGCACCTTGTGACCTTTTACCGCGGCGATGAGAAGATTTATCTCTGCGGAATCGCCGACAATCTCAGATGCGGGGAGAATCTTAAGTACCTGATGAAGGACACCGGCGATAGTCTGACGCTTCTCCTGTCCCACCGTCCACAGTTCGGAAGGCTCTATCAGAGATGTGGCGCAGACCTCACCTTTACCGGTCACGCCCACGGCGGACAGATGAGAATCGGAAGCCTCAGCATAGTCTCCCCTGACCAGGGACTCTTCCCGAGATATACCGAAGGAATCCACCATTTCGGCGACAGTGCCACAGTAATCAGCCGGGGCTTGGGCAATAGCCTCATCCCCACAAGAATCAATAATCCGCCGGAAGTGGTTGTTTGCACCTTGAGGCGGAAGTAGTCGACAATTGTAGGGGCGGATACCATCCGCCCGCTATTTATCGCAATGGGTATTCGGGCGGATAATATCCGCCCCTACACAACCCACGGCAGAACAAAAAGCCTCCCCCGAAGGGGAGGGGAACCATGCGAAGCATGGTGGAGGGGTTTCACGGAAGTGGCTCAAAGCGCAGTGGTGGAGGGGTTTACCAATTCCTCACCTCATGATTACTATACCCGCCGAGCACGTAGATGGGGTCGAATCGGTCGTCGTCATAGCGCATCTCGAAGTGAAGGTGGTTGCCGGAAGCGGAGCCGGTCATGCCGACGTGTCCGATGACATCGCCCTTTTCGACGACGTCGCCCTCGCTCACGTCAATCGACGACATGTGCCCGTAGTATGCCTCATAGCCGTAGCCGCAGTCGATTATTACAAGCTTTCCGTACGCGCCGTAGGTTCCGGCGAATGTGACAGTTCCCGAGCAGGCGGCATAGATGTCCGTGCCGTAATCGGCGGCAATATCGATAGCCTTGTGGCTTGAGGAGTCCCAGGAACGCCAGCCATAGGTTGAGCTGACATAGCCCCCTGTTCCTCCGACGGGCCAGCAGAAGGTTCCCAGAAGGTCTATAATACTGGTGTCATCGATGGTTGTGTTCTCGGCAGTTCCGACACGGAAGATTCTTGGAACCATTTCTATAATAGTATAGCTTGCTGTGATTGTTCTCTCGGTCTCGACGCCGTTCGTCTCGATGACGAGAGCTGTGACGTTCTCATAGCCGTCAGAGCCCGACTGGGTGAGGATTTCGTTATATTCCTCCATTGAGCTGTCGTAGACATAGGTCGTCACACGCTCGACAACCTGGTTGTAGGTCTCATAGTGGGTGGTCACAACCGATAGATTCGGCTCGGTGTAATGATATGTGACGATGTCCCCGGCACTGACTCCATCCGAAAGCGACGGGTTTTCCTCAAGAAGGTCGGCTGTTGTATAGCCAAGTGTGTTCGCTATTGAAGAAATACTGTCCCCGCTCTCTACAATATAGTACGCCTCAACGGTGACACTGCCGTTTATATATGCAACTGCGATGTCCGAGAGTGTGAGATTGTCCTCGATATACCTGCCCTCGATGATTTCGACGTCGTCTACAAACTCGGTCGAGAGCGCGTTGGCAGTGTAGTACTCCGCAAGCCGCGATTCAAGGGCGGACTTGACCTTGAGCATCTCTTCCTCGTCGTAAACTCCGACAAGTGTGCCGTTTATGTAGAAGCCGTAGGCATCAACAACGTTGACGTCCGCCGATTCAAGCATCAGCTCAGAAAGGCTGTCGATGTCGATAGCGTCGTCGTCATCGCTTGCGACCTTGATTGTGAATGTGGGCGTAGAAATTACCGCGTCATCGGATGACGTGTAGGTTATCTTGTCCTGGACAAGTGCCTGAGCCTCGCTGTAGTCCGCCTCGCTCGAAATGACTCCGAGCTCACTGCCGTTATACTCGACGGTGACCGAGTAGGTGATGGAGTTTGCGTACCTGACGAGAGTTATGAAGAACGCAATACATACAACCGGCGCGGCATAGTTGAAGAGCCAGACAAGTGCTCTTCCAAGCCACCTGAAGAATATCCCGATTGAGGAGAAAACGACCTTTGCGGCGTGCTTCCAACTGATTCTCTTTGCCTTGCGGAACTGGATTTTTGTATGGGAAACTCTTCCGAATGCGTGTGCAAACGGGGTCAGGATGAAGCACCATATATCATAGAGCGGCTGCTTGAATTTTCTTGAGAGCCAACCGCCGATTCTTTTGAATAGCCTGGATAAGACCTTGAACAGTAGCCCAAAGACGGTGGTCAATATTCTTTTAATAATGTCCGCGACTGTGCGACCGACGAATTGCAGAAAGTTGAATATCGCCAACAGTCCCGCCTGGATATGTGCTAAGAACATGGCTCCTCCTTCTTTAATAGTTACAAAAGGGTTACAAACTTGCTATTCTATTATAACAGAGAAGCAAAAAAAATCAACAGTAATTTTTTGGAGATGCCGTGAAACCGGGATTTTTTGTGGAAAGTGTACAAAGCTCATATGACGAAAAAGCCTCCCAAGGAGAGAGGCTTTTTCAATGAAAGAAAACTATTGGCTTTAGGTAAGGAGAAAACTATCTATTGTGCATCAGGGTCAAACGCGTCGATCTGCGAATTGAGATCGGCTATGTAGTAGTCGAGCATGTCATCATAGCTTTCTTTTAGCTGTGCCCATGTGGAAACGTTTTCATAGTGATAGCCACCGATGTAGTTGTTGACAACACTGACCAGCTTGTCGCCCATGCCTTCGTAGTATGCAACGAGAACATTGTCGTTGTTTATTGCAAGATTGTAAACGGTGTCATACATGTCGAGCATTTCATCCGTCCACTTGTAGGTTGTGCGGAGTTGCATCTCGTCAACACTGATAACAGTCGGGTCAAGTACTTTAAACCTGTCGCAAGCCGCCAAGAGTGCTACTGCCTCCGGATTTGCGGCGTTCGCCACTATGCAGTAGCCGGATGGGTTGCTTTCGGTGTAGTAGTTGCCGTTGCCCTGTGGGTCTCTCGGAAGAGGGCAGAACATGACTTCGCCCTCGGTTATGTCTCCCCATACCGCACTTATCTCGGAAACGGTTCCCTGTATCTCATCAATTCCACCGATGTAGAAGAGAAGGAGTCCTTCCTTCATTCCACCGCCCTCAATGCCGTTGCGGAGCGACCAGCCGTTGTTCCACCAAGGATAAACGCAGTCGTTCTTTGAAAGGTCGTAGAGCAGGCTCGCCGCACGTTCAAGTCTTGGATCGTCGATGTTGGACTCATAACGCTGGGTTTCGGTGTTGTAGATGACCGGAGTAGTTCCTGCTGAATAGAAGATACCTGTGAAGTAGAACCAGCCATCAAGGGCATATCTGTCCTCGTCTGCGTCGGAAAAGTCCACGCACATCTCGTAGAAAACATCCCATGTCCACTCATCATTATAGTAGAGCTCGGCAGGGTCTTCATAGCCAAACTCGTCCATGACTCTGCGGTTGTAGATAACCACGTTTCCGGTGGTGTTGTCGTAGCAGAGGATATAGGCTCTTCCCTTCAGAGAGAAGTAGTTGTAGGTATAATCCTTTTCACCTGCCCAAAGCGGATCATCATAGTCGACATATTCGTCAACCGGCTGGAACATGCCCTTTATTGCCCGGATCGGGAATGTGTTGGTGTTTCCAGGGTAGAAGTCGGGGGATTTTGACGAAAGAACGAGATTTGCAAGCTCGTCAAAGCGTGTGCCCCATGTGCACTCGATCCATTCGACCTCACAGTCGTATTTGTTTGTGAATGTCCAGTAGCCGGTGTTGACAATTTCCTCGTCGGAATAGTTGTGGAAATTGTCATACCACGAGAACCACTGGATTGTTGTGCCTGCCACCGCAGTGTCTTCTACATCGGGAAGCATGATTCCCGCCGCTCTGAGGATTGCTTCTGAATCCTCCGACGAAAGGGTGAGCTGGACGATTTCCCTGTTGGAGCTTCCGCACCCGACTAAAGCAAGAATCATGAAGCCAACCAACAGTAATGCGAATATTTTCTTCATATTAATCCCTCCAAAAAAGATTTGGTATTCTTCCATTATACACGATGCGGCTGAGATTTTCAATCGGCACTCTGCATAAATTAATTGCCCCAAACTTGTGCAATTTGACAAAAATACAACTATTTATTACAGGTATATTACACGGTTTCATATTCTTTATGGCATATTTTCTTATTATATAATTTTATTCTCTGGAAATTATTAAACCGTGCAATTTTAAAAGATATAAATTTTTGAAACACAATTGCGCTTGACATACATGCGGCTGTGATGATATAATGTAACATGTATTTATCCCGACGGGATAGGTAAATCAAATTCTTGGGGGAATTTTAATGTTGAAAAAGGCTTTCTGTCTTGTCGCTGTAGTGGTGATTATAGCGACTGCTTTCACCAGTTGCGGAGTTCCGAAGTCATCGATTGACGAAGACATGTCGACGATGGACTTTGTCCTCGACATGGGCTTGGGAATCAACCTTGGCAACACGATGGAATCGGCGTGGACTACCGGCGAAACCGTCACCGATTTCGAGACAGCATGGGGAAGTCCCGTAATCACAAAGGAGATTATCCAGGGCTATGCCGATGCCGGCTTCGGCGTCATCAGAATACCGGTCTCATGGTCAAACATGATGGATGAGGACTACACCATCGACAAGGCTTACATCAATCGCGTCAAGCAGATAGTCGACTGGGTTATAGAGTGTGGAATGAAGGCGATTGTCAATCTCCACGCTGACGGCGGCTGGCTATCGAACTTTCCGACCGACACTGAGGAATGCATGAAAAAGTATGAGGCTATCTGGACTCAGGTTGCCGATGCGTTCAAGGACTATCCGCTTGATCTGATGTTCGAGTCCTTGAACGAAGAAGGCGGCTGGGATTCGCTCTGGAATCACTACTCCGGCTCAGACGAGGGCAAGGCAGAATCCTATGGAATCCTCGGCGCGATCAACCAGAAGTTTGTCGATATAGTAAGAGCTTCCGGCGGAAAAAATGACATAAGGCATCTTCTCATAGCCGGTTATCAGACAAATATTGAGCTCACCTGCGACGAGGCGTTCATCCTTCCGGATGACCCGGCAGGCAGATATGCCATCTCCGTCCACTACTACGCTCCGTCAACATTTGCAATAATCACACAGGACGCGTCCTGGGGCGAGGCAAGAAAAACGTGGGGAACGGAAGAGGACTACGAATACCTGAACTGGGCATTTGATTATCTTTACGACACCTACGTTGTGAACGGAATTCCTGTCATTGTCGGCGAGTACGGTTGCACCACCGGCAACAAAATACCTCCTCAGTACGAGAACTACATTTCCTCTGTATGCGAGGCAGTCTATACAAGAGGCATGTGCCCTATTCTCTGGGACACCACCGGCGGCTTCTATGACAGAGATGAATGTGTATTCACCGACGATGTCATCCTCTCCGAGTTTGAGAGAATCAAGACGCTGGATAGGCTGACGGATTAACCTGCCAGCCATCCTTGTCGGCACCCCTCAGTCAGATTCGTAGACGGCGACACCGCGTCCCCTGCGGGGACGCACCTCTCAGTCGCCCTTCGGGCGCCAGCTCCCCTTGATAAGGGGGAGCCAGTAGTGCTCTCCGCAACAAGGCTCCCCTTTTTAAGGGGAGCTGTCAGCGAAGCTGACTGAGAGGTGCGCCACGCAGTGGGCGCGTCGCCCGCAGGGCGACAAATGTAGGGGCGGATATTATCCGCCCGTTACGGATTGCCGGAGGGTTTTCGGGCGGATACCATCCGCCCGTTGATGAGGCAATGATTTTTCGGGCGGATAATATCCGCCCCTACTTGTTCAATATGTCCAAAATCTTAGCCGCAAATTTATGCAATCTACACAAATCTAAAATTTGTGTAAAGTTCCTCTTGCATTTCAGACAAAAGTATGCTATTATTTAGACGTATTTAGAAATGCAAATATTCTGTATTTCTAACCAGGAGAGATCCTGGCGGGGGGGTACTCGTTTCTACGTGCAAATTTTTTGGGGTTTCTTCCAGAAAATGAGCTCGGCAGACGTTATAGTGCCCATATCAAACCTCCGAACACGACTTGTGCTTTGGGGGTCTTTTTATATTCGTCCTCCTCAGTCGGTCAAATGATATTTTGAGGAGGAAATTTTTATGTCAAAAAAACTCTTGTGCGTTCTTCTGAGCGTACTCATGGTACTGACGCTTCTGCCAGCGAATGCGTTTGCGGCGGTAAACAACATTACCTACCTTTATGTCGGCGGTACGAACATTCTGACACGGACTGACTACAAAATTACGTACGACACCGACAGTTATGCTCAGTTTGATGCCACTACTAACACGCTCACGCTTCACAATGCGAATATTACGATGGGATACGCATCAAGCATGTATACCGGTATCTATCTTGTCTCAACTTCCGCTGTCTCCGGCGGCATAACCATCAATCTTGAGGGCACAAACACAATTACAAAGTCCGGTACACCGGCTACCACCTGGTACGCCATCCGCATTCAGGACTCCCAAAGTTGCCCCTTGACTATTACAAGCTCAGACGGCACCGGAACTCTTGCAATTACCAATTCGTATTACGGCATTTACACTAACTCTACTGGAGGCAATACCATTTCAAACTGCACAGTTACGGTAGACAGCATCACTTACTATGGCTTGTATACCTCAAGTTCCCTTACAATCAGTAACGCCAATCTCACAGTCAATGTAACGGGAACAAGCACTTCAAGCTATGGTATATACCCATACGGTAGTGTTTGCAATATTACTGATGGTTCAGTCGTCAATGTATACTGCGCCAAGAGCTCAGCTATCTATTCTTCAAAGACCGGAACTGCCACAGTACTCACAGTTACAGACTCCAGTCTCACTTGTACCGTAGGCGGAAGCAAAGCTGCCATCTATCTTGCAAGCATGAATGTAGCCGGTGATTCTACTGTCATTGCTGACGGCGGAATTAATCTGTTCTCCACAAACTCTAACTATTCGAGCAAAGGTTACAGCTATCTTACTGTCAGCCCGACCAATGACCCGCTCGAAATTCTCGTCGGAGCGAGCTCCAGCGGTACATCAACTTATGGTACATATTCTTCTGAGACTACTCTGACCGCGCCTTCCGCACTTGAGTACTCAACCTATGCATACCTTCAGATTTCTCCGAGTCAGAGTGGCGGCGGAAGCGGTTCTGATGGCGTATTTGGCTTGATCTATGTCAATGAGGATTACCACGGTCTCGTCATCACAAGAAACGGCAGGAGATTCTTAATCAGCATCCCGCATGATGACGCGAACGGCGACGGCATTTGCGATACTTGCCACGAGCAGTTCAGCGACGGCGAGGAGACCGTTGAGACCGTAACTATGGACGATGTCACCTACGAGGTAGCATATTCTTACGACAAGAGCATTTCCGCTGGCAACTGGACTCAGGTTGAGCTCGATGACCTTGGGCTTATTGAAGCACTGGCAGAGGACGGAGCAATCCTCGTCATCACCAGAGACTCAGCGACTTCAACGTCGTTCGCCAATGGCGACTATGAGAAGTTCCTGCTCATCGACTCATGGTGGTCAAACAACAACCAGACAATCTCTCTCGGCACAGCAGGTCATACCTCCGCTGACGAGGACGTAATCGACTGCCTCTCTGACGACGGAACAGTAGCTATCTACGATGGTGCAACAATCTATGCGGCTTGGGAAGCCGGCAACTATGCCGCAGGAGGAGATAAGCTCGTCTTCATCTCGAATACCTCTGCAAGCTATAAGATCGTCAGCATCCAGGTACTCGTACCTGTAGACTGATTCTAAGGATCAGATTAATTACAACAATTCCATTTTCTTCAAATGTCAACGCCTCTGCGTCAGAGCATGGGCGCAGAAGCAAGAACTCCCCGCCACTTTTGCCTGGCGGGGAGATTCTTTTGGGTTGACGTACACTGGCTCTCCTTTTCAAGGAGAGCTGTCGCCCGTAGGGCGACTGAGAGGTGTCGCGACCAGCGGGAGCGACGTCGGCGTAGGCGACGTAGTCGTCGTAGCCGACAAGGATTCGCGGAGAGCTTTCATCAGAAAGCAAAAAGCCTCCCTCTGACGAGAAGTTCGCAAGCGAACTTCCGGAGGGGGACCGCCGCGCAAAGCGCGGTGGTGGAGGGGTTTACACGGTGGAGCGGTTACTCGCTCACATCAAAATACTTATGCGTCCCAAGGCTCAAGGCCTCTGCGGTGAGCTTGATTATTCCCAAAATTGCAGTAAGTGCCGAGAGGATTACAAGCACTCTCAAAACGTTTTCTTTATTCATAGTTATATACTCCTTTGCGTTAAAAATCAACAATCTGCGGCTTCATGCCGCCAAGTTCAAGCGACTACCTAAAGTATATCACAGTTTGGGATATTTTCATAGCCCTTTTTGCGATTTTTCTTGATTTTTTTGCTCAGTGCTATTATAATGGATGTATTGCATCTGTGGGAAATGTGACTACGTGGAAATGGAGGTAACCCTTTGGCGAGCGAGAATAAAAACTTCAAAACACTGATGGCAAACACCTTTATATTCGCCTTAGGTTCATTCGGCTCGAAGATTCTGGTGCTGATTTTAGTCCCTCTCTATACTGCTTGCCTGACGCCTGCGGAGTACGGAACGGTCGACCTCATCGCGCAGACCGCGAATATACTCATCCCGATTTTCACCATTTCGATTTCGGAAGCCGCCTTAAGATTCGGTCTCGACTCAAAAGAGATAAAAGACTATAAGAAGGTCTATACCGTCTGCCTGAGTGTTTATATATTGGGAATGGCGGCGATGGCACTCATCTTCCCGATAATTTCGCTCTTTGACTATGTCGACGGCTACACGGTGATACTGTATATATATGTCTGCACCTCGTCGCTGAGGCAGATAAACATGTTCTTCACCCGAGGGCGGGGAAAGGTCACGCTGTTCGCAGTGGACGGAATCATCTGTACCCTCGTGATGCTTCTTCTTGACATCCTGTTCCTTGTCGGATTCGACATGGGAATTACCGGGTATCTTCTTGCGATAATTCTTTCCGACCTGATTTCGAGTATTTTCTTATTCACGGCGGGAAGACTCTGGCGGTTCGTCTCGCCCCGTAGCTTCGACAAAGAGCTCGCTGGGAGCATGGTAAAATATGCGGCACCGCTGATGTCGACGAACCTTCTCTGGCTCATCACGAGTATTTCGGACAGATTCATCATCCGCATTTTCCACGGTGAATACCTGACCGGCATCAACGCCATTGCCTATAAAATCCCGACAATACTGACGACGATATTCACAATGTTCTCGCAGGCGTGGAACATGTCCGCAATCACCGAGAACAACTCTGCCGAGCGCGAGAAGTTCTATACGGATGTATTCCGGATGTGTTCGGCGTTCATGTATGTCCTTGCGGCGGGAATCCTCCTTCTCATCAAGCCGATAACGCAGATTTGGATCAACGAGCAGTACTTCGAGTCCTATCTCTACTCGCCGCTACTGACGTTGGCGACAGTTTTCACCTGCTTCAATACTTTTTTGGGGTCGGTCTACATCGCCGAGAAGAAGACCAAGCATTCGTTCTACACTTCTCTCGTCGCAGGAATCATAAATATTATCCTGAATTTCGCGCTCATCCCGTCGTTCGGAATATACGGCGCGGCGTTCGCCACTTTTGTAGCTTATTTCGCGGTCTTCTTCTACCGCCTCTACGATACAAGAAGGCTCATCCGCTACGACTTCTCGATGCCGAAAATTTTAATCAACACGGCGGTTATGGCGGCGATGGTCATCGTCAATCAGATAACTTTCCCATACTGGTGGATGCTCTATCTGATACTCGGCGTGTTGTTCGTAATCTCATTTGCGCTGAATATAAAAGACCTCTGGCAAGCTCTCATGATGCTGATGCCGGAGAAGCTGAAGGCTAAGTTTATAAGGAATTAGTCGTTTGACGGCGACGCGTCGACTGTGTCGGCGCACCCCTCCACCACCGCGCTTCGCGCGGCGGTCCCCCTCCCCTTGACAGGGGAGGCGTTAGTGATTAATTATAAGAAAATTATTTGCCTGACGGCAGAAAGGAACATTACTATGGCAGAACTTACTTATGAAATCAAGGAGCACTTGGGAATACTTTCGGAGACCGCTCGCGGCTGGACTAAGGAACTCAACAAAGTCAGTTGGAACGAGGGCGTTCCGAAATATGACATCCGCGACTGGTCGCCCGACCACACCAGAATGAGCAAGGGTGTAACCCTCACCGAAGCTGAGTTTGAGAATCTCCGCCACGTAATCCTAGGCGAACCGGTCGACCTCGGCGGGGATGATGTGGATGAGGGGAAGATTCTTTAAATGCGTAATTCGTAATGCGTAATGCGCAATTAGAAGGGGGTGCGGCTGTGACTGTTTTACAAGAGAATAACACCGGCAAATACCGCCATGAGATCAAGCTTCTCATGTCCAAAGCTGAGTATGTCACGGCGAGGACTCGGATTTCGGCTATCATGAAGCCCGATTCGCACTCTATGCGTAACGGCGACTACTTCATCAGAAGTCTTTACTTTGACGACATCAATCACTCGTCATACTGGGACAAAATCGCGGGGGTATCTCACCGGAAAAAGTTCAGAATCAGAACCTACAATCTTTCCTCCGACGTCATCAAGCTCGAATGCAAGGAGAAAAACGGCGACAGAATCAGGAAAACGAGCGTGAATATTTCGCATGACTGCGCCGTCGGTCTCATAAACGGCGATTGCTCGCTTCTTGATGCTTCCGACAGCTTCACAGCGGCGGAATTCCTCTCCCTCTGGGGAGGAAAAGGTTTGCGACCGTCGGTCGTGGTTGACTACATGAGAGAAGCCTATGTTGAGCCGATAGGGAATGTCCGGATTACTTTCGACAAGGGTCTGAGAGCGGGATTGTCGGGAGTTGACATGTTCGATGAAGGTCTGCTGACCGTCCCCGCGTATCCGAACGGAATGGTGATAATGGAAGTGAAGTACGACGACTTCATCCCGAAAGCTCTCTCGATGCTCGTCTCAAGCGTCAGTGGAGAGAAGATAGCCGTGTCGAAGTTCACAACCTGCCAGGAAGTCTTGAATAGCTACAAGCCCCAGTCAATCAGTATCTGAACCAAAGAAAGGATGTTAAAATATGAGCAGTATCAAAGCAGTTTTAAAAGAAAGCATTGAGCAGTTGGGGCTCGTCGAGCACCTGACAGTCTCCTACATACTTGTAACACTCGTCTGCGCGCTTCTGTGCGGAATAGTCATCTATCTCGTCTACAGAATCTTCTACAGAGGAGCAGTCTACAGCGAAAATTTCGCCGTCCTCATCGTCATGATAACGGTAATAACGGCGTTCATAGTTCTTGTAATCGGCTCGAATTTGGTTCTGTCTCTTGGAATGGTCGGTGCGCTGTCGATAGTGAGATTCCGCTCCGCGGTCAAAGACCCGCTTGATGTCGGCTTCCTCTTCTGGGGGATAGCTTCCGGAATCACAGCGGGTGCCGGGCTCTATCCGTTCGCACTCATCGCAACTCTCGGAATCGCACTCGTGTATATCGTCTTCACGCTGATTGCGAAGGGGAAGAGAACCTACGTCCTCGTGATAAGATACTCTTCCGAAGCTGAGGAGAATATCTCCGAGATAATGACAGCGCTGAAAGCCAAGACTCTCGGCAGATCCCGCTACCAGGGCGAAACCGAGCTCACCGCCAACATCCGTCTCAAAAAGAAAAACACCCGCCTCGTAGATAAGCTCTACGAAGTGGATGGAGTAATAAGCGCAGTGATGGTTGAGTATACGGGGCAATGAACGACTTGCCTGCGGCAAGTCGGCAAGTTCGGCAAAGCCGAACTTGCACCCCTCAGGCGGAGTTTGCGAAGCAAATCTCCCGAAGTTCGCCAACGGCGAACTTGTGCGCTCCCCTTGACAGGGGAGCCTTTTTTTGCCATATGTAGTACCTTGTCTCCCTTAAAACTTTGCACAATAGTTGCAAGACACATAGAATCTGTTATGTCGCAAAGCCTTGGCATGTGTAAAGTTTTAGAAAGGACAAGATAGTAGGGGCGGATATCATCCG
Source organism: Oscillospiraceae bacterium (assembly GCA_021202155.1). Lineage (GTDB taxonomy): Bacteria > Bacillota > Clostridia > Oscillospirales > Ruminococcaceae > Faeciplasma. The sequence goes on from JAJQDP010000023.1 coordinate 63,684, forward strand.
CCCGAACTGTGGTTACTGACGGTATGCGGGCAGATAATATCCGCCCCTGCAATTATCAGACAATTTCTCCGCTGTGGACAACAACCGCCTTCCCGTCAACCTCAACCCAGACGTCCTTGGCGGTCGGGTTATAGATGGCGTGCGAGCGCGGGTCGGTGGAGTATTCAAGTGCCTGGTATGCCTTATGGTACTCGCAGATTTCGATGTTGGTGGCGAACCAGATGTCGGGGTTTCCGCTGACTTTCTTGAAAGCGTTTTCGATGACGTCCCAGTTGTCGTCGCGCCTGAATTCTGCGGTGTGTCCCCAGAGGTAGAACATCCGGCAGTCGTCAAAATCGGTCGAGATGAATCTGTCAAGGAGCTCGGGCATTCTCTGGTCGCAGTGGTGGCAGGTAGCAAAGAGCCTCAGCCAGTCCTCCGGCATCACGAAATCATCGCGGGTGCAGACTGTTCTGCAGTACTTGATTCCGCACTTTCTGAGTGCTTCAACAGCCTTGTTGTTGAAAGACCCATAGGGATAAGCCGCACCCCGGACAACTCCGCCGTACTGCATTTCAAGATTTGCCTTGTCCGTGGCAATTTCGCAGTAGAGCTCCGGCTCGGTTATCTTGGTGAAATCCCTGTGGTGAAGCCCGTGGACAGCGATCTCAACCCCGTGCTTCGGGTACTCTTCCAACGCTTCCGAGAGTGTAACTCTGGGCCAAACCCCATAAGGCTCAGTGCCCTCCTCCCGGTAAATCTGGGAGCTTATGTTGAATGTGCCCTTGATGCCGTACTCGTCCATCAACTCCATCAGCTTGATGTCATCATAGCATCCGTCATCATAACTGGTAGTAAACGCCTTCTTCAATCCGTTCGGAAATAACATTTTTTGCATAGTAGTTCCTCCTGTGTATATTTACGGTATTATTTTTCCTGAGGCAGTTATAGCCTCTCCTGATAAGGGGAGGGGGACCGCCGCCAAAGGCGGTGGTGGAGGGGTGCTATTTTCGCCGGAGGCGAAAATAGCTTGGGTGAGTCGGCGTCATTCATTTCAGCCGACAATGCCCCAGCCTCAAAAACTCACACTATAATAATACCACCCTTCCCGAATTTTTGCAACACTGCCGTGGTTATCTCCGCCTTTTTCTTCCCACGTCCAATAGCCCTCACTCTGCTTGACGAGGGTATAATTCGTCTGTGCATAGGACAATGGCAAGTCATCTGGGGAGTAGTAGCAACCGTAGTAGGTGTCTCCGAAAGCGTAGAAGTCGTATTCTATCATCTGGTAACGATAAGTCCTGCCATAGAAGGTTGCCTGCCGGCAGGGAACTCCCTCGGTTACGATAATGCCTTTCTCAAACTGCTCCTCGATATAATCGCCATACATTGCGACAAAAATCGCCGCCCGAGCCTTCGGCGTAAACCAGAGCCTCACCGCCGCCAGGCATAAAGCCGCAAGCACTACGGCGACCACAATCGTAAATATTTTTCTTTTGGTCATAGATACTCCTTTCGGAAACCCCGCACTCCCTTTGGTCGTGCGCCCTCTCAGTCGCGAAGTTCGCTTGCGAACTTCTTGACAGCTCCCCCAAAGGGGAAGCCAAGAATTTGCAAGAGGACAGTAACTTGGCTCTCCCTCTGGGAGAGCTGGCACGCCGCAGGCGTGACTGAGAGGGCGCACTGCAGGTGCGTTTTACAAAAACTCCTCCAAAACGTACATCTCCTGCCTACTTTCATCCCAGAAAATCAGGATAACGCTTCCGTCCTCTTTCGATTGCGTATAGTACACGCAGTTCTCGTAATTCGGGCGGTGGTAGGCGTTGTTGACTTCAAGCTCATCTAAGAGCTGTTCTGAGTAGGTGATGATGCTCTCCGGAATCTCCTCGCTCCAACCGAGAAGATAGCTGATTCTCTCGGCATCGTCAAAGTACATGACGTGATACCTCGTCCCGTCGCCGTGGAAGCTTGCGCCGGAGTCGGCGGAGAATTCCTCAGAGTAAGCTCTGTCGGTCGGGATAACAATTCCCCAGTTGTTCTCGATGACGTCACAGTAGGTCTCGGGGAAGATGTAAGAAATAGCACCGCCGAAAAAGGTCACTACCCAGACCACTACGAGAGCTATGAGTCTAAGAATTACCCTCATCTTCACCCCTCCGATACTCCAAAATATCCCCCGGCTGGCAGTCAAGAGCTTCGCAAAGTGCCGCCAGGGTCGAGAACTTGATAGCCTTAGCTCTGCCGTTCTTTAAGATGGAGATATTCGCAATAGTGATGCCGACCTTCTCGGAAAGCTCGGTAACGCTCATTTTGCGTCTGGCAAGCATGACATCGATATTTATAATAATTTCGCCCATAATCTCACCTCAGACAGTCAGGTCGTTTTCCTGTTGCAGGTCGGCGGCTTTTCTCACGAGGTGGGAAAGAGTCGCAAACACCACGGCAACGGCGATTCCGATGAACACTATTATAAGAGAAGCCACAATCACCGCCGGATGGTTCATGTTCGCAAGAAGAAGCACCACGTTCCCGACAAAGAAAAACGCAATATCGCCGAGCGCGAGATAGGACATCACGCTGAAATATTTCGCATTCTCGTATGAGAAAGCTCTGCCCTGCGCAATATTTCCAACAATCTTCCAGCAGTAGACGAGCACGGCGTAGCAGGGGATTGCAGTAATGAGGATGAACACGAGCCACGGCACAAACCACCCCGACACATCCGGATGATCTTCGACGATTTTCAGCCCACAGACGGGGCAAACCACCCCATAAGCCACCAACCCGCAAACTGCAACGCCGATGATGACAGCCCTGAGCCATCTGACCAATACTTTAAGATCCATTTTGATCTCTCCTTTTTTCTTTTGTGACACCAGTATAGCATACTTGAGATTGTTTGTCAACAACTTTTTATCGTAGAACGATAAATTTTTATTGAGATGTCGTCTGACGGCGACGCGATTTCGCCTTCGGCGAAATCGCACCCCTCCACCACCGCCTTCGGCGGCGGTCCCCCTCCCCTTGACAGGCATACGCGTACACTTAAGCGAAATTGGCA
>JAJQDP010000050.1 GCA_021202155.1 Oscillospiraceae bacterium
CCCTGCGGGGTCGCACCCCTCCACCGGCTTCGCCGGTCCCCCTCCCCCTTCGGGGAAGGCTATAACTGCCAAAGGCAAGAAAGATACGAAAGGATAGAAATATGACCACCACCATCTACAAAATACTCGAAAACGAAAAGATAGCCTCTAAGACCTACCGCATGATTCTTGGCGGGGACACGGGAGCTATCAGAAATCCCGGGCAGTTCGTCAACATTAAGCTTGAGGGGTTCTACTTGAGACGCCCGATCTCTGTCTGCGACTATGACGAGAAGACGCTGACTCTCATCTACAAGACCGTCGGGAACGGGACGGAATTTATGTCCACACTTTCTGTCGGCAGTGAACTTGATGTGTTGGTCGGGCTCGGAAACGGCTTCAATACTGAGCTGAGCGGGGAGAATCCGCTACTTGTTGGAGGAGGAGTTGGCGCACCGCCGATGTATAATCTCTGCAAGAAGCTTGTTGCCGAGGGAAAGAAGCCGACTGTTCTTTTAGGCTTCAAGACCGCTGATGAAGTCTTCTATGAGGATGAGTTCGCGGCTCTCGGTGCAAAAGTTATAGTCGTTACCGAGGATGGCTCGCTTGGCGAAAAGGGCATGGTCACAGATATAATCCCGGGCTTAGACTACTCTTATTTCTACGCCTGCGGACCTATGGCGATGCTGAAAGCGATGAGTGGGATTATGAAGACTCCCGGTGAGTACAGCTTTGAGCAGAGGATGGGCTGTGGATTCGGAGCGTGCATGGGATGCTCCTGCAAGACGAAGAACGGCTTCAAGAGAATCTGCCGCGAGGGACCGGTTCTTACGAGCGAAGAAATTATCTGGGAGGAAATGTGATGGCTGACTCAAGACTTAAAACGACGCTCTGCGGGATAGAGCTTGACAACCCGGTTATCCCGACAAGCGGAACCTTCGGCTATGGCTGGGAGTTCGCAGAGCTCTATGACATAAACGTGCTCGGAACGTTCTCATTCAAGGGAACTACTATTGAAGAGAGGTTCGGAAACCCGACTCCAAGAATCGCAGAAACGACCGCCGGAATCGTCAACTCAATCGGGCTCCAGAACCCGGGCGTTGACAAAGTAATTTCAGAGGAGCTTCCGAAGCTCCGCAAGTGCTTCCACAAGAAGGTCATGGCGAACGTCAGCGGCTTCTGCCTTGATGATTACGTCAGAGCAATTGAGAAGCTTGACAAGTCGGAAGTAGCCGACATGATCGGCTGGTACGAGGTTAACATCAGTTGCCCGAACATCTCCTGCGGGGGAATGAGCATCGGAACTGACCCGAAGGCTTCATATGAGACGATAAAGGCTGTCCGTGAGATAACCAAAAAGCCGCTTATTGCGAAGCTCACCCCGAACGTCACCGAAATCGCTCCTATTGCCAAAGCCTGCGAGGAGGGCGGAGCGGACGGCATCAGCCTTATAAACTGCCTTTTCGGAATGAGGATTGACCTCCGCACGAAAAAGCCTATCATAGCCAACAAGATGGGCGGCTTCTCGGGACCGGCTACATACCCGATAGCCTTAAGAATGGTATACCAGTGCTACGACGCAGTAAAAATTCCGATTGTCGGAATGGGCGGAGTTTCGAGTGCGGACAACGTCATCGAAATGATGCTTGCCGGTGCTACCGCCGTCGGAGTTGGTGCTATGAACCTCGTCGACCCGATGATATGCAAGAAGATCATTGAAGACTTGCCCGCGGCAATGGACAAGTATGGAATAGATAACTTAAGTGACATTATAGGAGGTGCGCACTGATGGGTAAAGACGTTATAATCGCCTGCGATTTCCCTTCAAAAGAGAAGACTCTTGAATTTCTTAGCAAATTCGAGGGCGCACACGCAAGCGTCAAGCCGTTTGTGAAGATAGGCATGGAGCTCTTCTATGCCGAAGGACCTGATATTGTTCGGGAGATAAAAGCCCGTGGGCACAAGATTTTCTTGGATCTCAAGCTCCACGACATTCCGAACACGGTTAAATCCGCCATGAAGGTGCTGAGTTCTTTGGATGTCGACATGGTGAACGTCCACGCGGCTGGAACGAGTGCCATGATGAAGGCGGCACTTGAGGGACTCACCCGTCCCGACGGTACGAGACCCAAGCTCATAGCCGTAACACAACTCACATCTACAGACGATAAAGCCCTCCACGAGGAGCTTCTTATCGACCGCCTCATGACCGAAACGGTTCTCAGCTATGCCGAGAATGCCCGTGACAGTGGTCTTGACGGAGTAGTCTGCTCCCCGCACGAGGCAGGCTTCATTCACAAAGCCCTGGGCGCGAATTTTCTGACCGTCACTCCCGGTGTTCGCTTTGCCGACGGCAATAACGACGACCAGAAGCGGGTCATGACTCCCGCTCACGCGAAAGAGGTCGGATCTGACTATATCGTGGTCGGCAGACCGATTACGCAGGCGAGCGAGCCGGTGGAGGCTTATAGAAGGTGCGTCAGGGAGTTTGTGGATTAATGCGTAATTCGTAATGCGTAATTCGTAATTCGCACCTTCGGTGCGCCCTCTCAGTCGCCTTCGGCGACAGCTCCCCCAGAGGGGGAGCCGAGATTTGCGGAGGGTGCGTACTTGGCTCTCCCTTTGGGAGAGCTGGCAGCCACGAAGTGGCTGACTGAGAGGGCGCCGACGTAAGTCGGCGGTCGCCCGTATAGCGACAATTAGCCAATGCAAAGGAGTAATAACATGCTTCAATACAAACACGATTTCATCCAGTTCTTGGAATCCGCCGGGGTGCTCAAGTTCGGCGACTTTACCGCAAAGAGCGGGCGGAAGATTCCCTATTTCATCAACGCCGGAGAGATTAAGACCGGCGAGGAGATCTCCCGGCTCGGCGAGTTTTATGCGAAGACATATCTTGAGAAGATTGGGGACAAGAAGACCGTCCTCTATGGTCCTGCTTATAAGGGCATACCGATTGCGGTGTCGGCGGCTGTCGCACTTGCGGGGAAAGGGCTTGATTTGCCGTTCTTCTTCAACAGAAAAGAAGCGAAAGACCACGGCGAGGGCGGAACTATCGTCGGCTATAAGCCTCAGCCCGGCGAGGAGGTCGTCATCGTCGAGGACGTCATCACAGCAGGTACAGCCATCCGCGAGAGCATGGAAATCTTAAGTAAGATAGACGGCATCAAGGTGGCGGCGGTCATAATTATGGTCGACAGAGGCGAGAAGGGTAAGACCGACGCTTCTGCTATGTCCGAAATTGAGAGTGAATTCGGCTTCCCGGTCTATTCAGTGGTCGACGTCTACGATATAATCGAATACTTGGAGGAGAACCCCAAGAACGCAGAGAACGTTGAGAGAATCAGGAACTATCTTAAGATTAACGGAGCGAAAAGATGAGGCATTTAATCAACATCTTGGATTTATCTGTCGCGGAGATTGACAAATTGATTTCAGTCGCGGACGACATTATAAGTCACCCTCAGGACTATGGCGACGTCTGCCACAGTAAGATTTTAGCGACGCTATTCTATGAGCCCTCAACCCGGACAAGGCTGAGCTTTGAGTCGGCTATGCTGTCACTTGGCGGAGAGGTCCTCGGCTTCTCGGAGCAGTCGTCAAGCTCGGCGGCAAAGGGCGAGAGCGTTGCCGACACAGCCGTTATGGTGAGCGGCTACTCGGATATTATCGCGATGCGCCACCCGAAGGAGGGTGCACCGATTGTCGCGGCGATGCATTCATCAGTCCCCATAATCAACGCGGGCGACGGCGGGCACTATCACCCGACGCAGACTTTAACAGACTTAATGACCATCCGCCACGAAATGGGAAGGTTCGACGGGCTCACCATCGGTCTTTGCGGAGACCTCCGGTTCGGGAGAACCGTTCACTCGCTCATCTCGGCGATGTCAAGATACATGGGCATCAGGTTCGTTCTCATCTCTCCGGAAGAGCTCCGGCTTCCATATTTCGTCAAGGGGAAGTACATTATCGACAAGGGCTTGGAATTTTATGAGAGTAAGTCCTTAGAGGAAGTAATCGGCGAGTTAGACATTTTGTACATGACCCGCATACAAAAAGAGCGTTTTGTAAGCGAGGACGAGTATTTCCGGCTGAAGGACTCATATATCCTCACTCCTCAGAAGATGAAGCTTGCAAAGAAGGATATGATAGTCCTCCACCCGCTCCCAAGAGTAAACGAGATTTCCGTCGCGGTCGATGATGACCCCCGCGCCTGCTACTTCAAGCAAGCCCGTAACGGAAGATATATTCGTATGGCACTGATAATGAAGCTCCTCGGGCTCATCGAAAACGACGTAAACGAGCCACAGGAGCAGGCAGAAGAGATAATCACCGACAAGTTCGTTTGCAGAAATTCGAGGTGCATAACCTCAGTAGAGCAGGAGCTGCCGCAGAGGTTCAAGCTGACGGATAGGGAGAACAATATCTGGCGATGCGTTTATTGTGAGACCCGCGCAGAATGACGGGGAAACCCCTCAGTCAGCTTCGCTGACAGCTCCCCTTTCAGGGGAGCCTATAACTGCCTCTCTACAAGCTTCTGATAGGAGCAGAAAAAGCCTCCCTCTGACGAGAAGTTCGCAAGCGAACTTCCGGAGGGGGACCGCCGCCGAAGGCGGTGGTGGAGGGGTTTCCACAGGAGCAGAACGACATAGGAGGAAAACACATGAAAAAAATAGCCATAATAATGGGCAGTGACAGCGACCTGCCGGTTGTTGAGAAGGCAGTTGCAGTTCTCAAGGAGCTTGAGATTCCCTATGAGGCGCATGTTTACTCGGCGCACAGAACCCCTGATGAGGCTCGGGAATTCGCACTTAATGCCGAGGCAAATGGGTTCGGGGTCATCATCTCGGTTGCCGGGATGGCGGCGCATTTGGGAGGAGTCATTGCGGCGAACACAACTTTGCCGGTCATCGGGATTCCCTGCAAGTCGAGTGTTCTTGACGGCATGGACGCGCTCTTGTCGACCGTCATGATGCCATCCGGCATTCCGGTTGCGACCGTTGCAATCGGCGGAGGAGCGAACGCGGCACTCTTAGCGGCGGAGATTTTGGCTGTTTCCGACGGGGAGCTGTCTCAGAAATTGAAGGCGAAAAGAGAATCGGACAGAAAGAAAGTATTAGAGAAGGACGCGGCGGTTCAGGAGAAGTTGGGCTGACGCCTGGATAAAAAGAAAGGAGAGCCTATGGGCGGATTTTTCGGAGCTATTGGAAACGAGTACGCACTTGAGGACGTGTTCTACGGAACTGACTACCACTCGCACCTTGGAACCAAGAGTGGTGGTATAGCGGCATATGATGGGAGCGTCGGTCTTCAGAGAAGCATTCACCACATCGGCAATTCACCGTTCAGAACAAAATTTGAGCACATTTTCAGCGAGATGAAGGGCACATCTGCAATCGGTTGCATCAACGACAGCGACCCTCAGCCGCTTCTCATCCGCTCAAAGTTGGGTACATACGCCATCTGCATCGTCGGGATTATAAACAATATCGACGAAATTATGGACAAATATTTCTCGAACACCGGCGGGCAGTTCAACGCCATGACCGGCGGAAAGATAAATTCCTGTGAACTCATCGCGGCACTTATCAATCAGAAGTCGACTTTTGAAGAGGGAATCGCCTTCGCCCAGAGCGAGATAGAGGGCACGGCTTCAATACTCATCCTCAAGGACGGCGGAAGTATAATCGCCGCAAGAGATAAATATGGCAGACTTCCTGTCTCAATCGGGCAGAACCCGCATGGCTACTGTGTAAGTTTCGAGGACTTCGCCTATATGAAGCTTGGCTATACGACGGTTCGGGAGCTCGGCTCGGGAGAGATTGTTGAGCTGACGCACGACGGCGTCAAAGTCCTGAAAACCCCCGAAAAGAAGAAGAGAATTTGCGCGTTCCTCTGGTCATACTACGGCTACCCGACCTCCTCCTATGAGGGCGTCAACGTTGAGATGATGCGCTACCGAAACGGCGAGATTATGGCTTTGAACGACCGCGAGAGCGGCAAGCTCCCCGACATCGACTACGTCGGCGGAGTCCCCGATTCGGGAACGCCCCACGCCATCGGCTATGCCCGCGAAAGCGGCGTCCCGTTCGCAAGACCGTTCATTAAATACACCCCGACCTGGCCCAGAAGCTTCATGCCCTCGGAGCAGTCGGAGAGAAACACTGTCGCCAAGATGAAGCAGATTCCGGTTCACGAGCTGATTCGCGGGAAAGACCTCCTCTTTGTCGATGATTCGATTGTCCGGGGCACACAGCTTAGAGAAACGGTCGAGTTCCTCTATGCAAACGGTGCGAAGAGCGTCCACATGCGCTCAGCTTGCCCGCCGATAATGTACGGCTGCAAGTACCTGGCATTCTCCCGCTCCACGAGCGACATGGAGCTCATCACCCGCTCGACAATAATGGAAATCGAAGGCGAGGAGGGCTTTGAGCACCTTGAAGAATACAGCGACCCCACAACAGAGCGCGGCAAGAACTTCCGCCAGGCAGTCTGCGACAAGCTCCACTTCTCAAGCCTTGAATTCCAGACACTGGATGGTCTGTGCGAGGCGATAGGGATTCCGAGGGATGAGATTTGCACGTACTGCTGGGATGGCAAAGAATAATTCGTAATTCGTAATGCGTAATTCGTAATTGCCGACGGGCGACGAAAATAATTACGCATTACGCATTAAGCATTACGCATTTTATTACAACGAATGGAGAGATATTGATGAATAATTTATCACGTTCCGAAAGCTACGCCGCGGCGGGTGTTGACATTACTGCCGGATATAAGGCGGTGGAGCTTATGAAAAAGCACATTGCACGTACCGTTACCGAGGGAGTTTGCTCCGGTATCGGCGACTTTGGAGGGCTGTTTGAGCTCAATACCGAGGGGATGAAGCACCCGGTACTCGTCAGCGGCACCGACGGAGTCGGCACCAAGCTCAAGATAGCATTTCTAATGGACAAGCACGACACTGTCGGAATCGATTGCGTCGCCATGTGCGTCAACGACATCATCTGCTGTGGCGCGAAGCCGCTCTTCTTCCTTGACTACATCGCCTGCGGGAAGAATTATCCCGAGAAGATAGCCTCCATCGTCGGCGGAATCTGCGACGGCTGTGTCCAGTCGGACGCGGCTTTGATTGGTGGCGAGACTGCCGAAATGCCCGGCTTCTACAAGGCTTATGAGTACGATTTGGCTGGATTTGCAGTCGGAATTGTAGATAAAGAGAAGATTATCGACCGCTCCACAATGGCTGAGGGCGACGTCATCATCGCTCTTCCCTCAAGCGGAGTCCACTCAAACGGCTTCTCGCTCGTGAGAAAAGTTCTTAACGTCGAAACCGCCGACATCAAATCGCCTTTGGAGGAATTAGGCGGCAGGTCCATCGGCGAGACGCTTTTAACCCCCACAAAGATTTACGTCAAGCCGGTTCTTAAGCTCCTTGAGAGCGTTAAGGTCAAGGGCATTTCCCACATCACCGGCGGCGGATTCTATGAAAATATCCCGAGAAGCATTCCCGATGGGCTCTGCGCTCTTATCGAGAAGTCCGCGGTTAAGATTCCCCCGATATTCGACCTCATCGCCGATGCGGGTCGCATTTCCGAGCGCGACATGTTCAATACATTCAATATGGGCGTCGGAATGAGCATCGTCGTCTCGAAGGAGGATGAGGGCGAGGCTCTCAGAATCCTCAGCGAAGCGGGCGAGGACGCTTACGTAATCGGAAAGATTGTAAAGTCCGATAGAAAGATTGAGGTAGTCTGATGCCGGAGAGGACGAAAATTGCGGTTTTGGTCTCCGGCGGAGGAACGAACCTGCAGGCGTTGATTGACGCCCAGGGCTCTGTCATAAAGAGCGGCGAGATAGTCATTGTAATCGCCAGCAACCGTGAGGCTTACGCTCTTGAAAGAGCGAAAAAAGCAGGAATCAGAGGCGAGGCTGTCCCGAAAAAAGAAATGACTCAGGCTGAGTTTGAGTCGAAGATTGTCGAGTTACTGGACGAAACCGGTGCTGAGGTTATAATCTTAGCGGGGTTCTTGAGCATTCTTTCGGAAGACTTCACCAAGAAGTACCCTCGAAGAATCATCAACATCCACCCGTCGCTCATCCCGTCCTTCTGCGGGCAGGGCTACTATGGGCTCAAGGTTCACGAAGCGGTTTTAGCACGAGGTGTGAAAGTGACAGGTGCTACCGTTCATTTCGTCAACGAGATTCCCGACGGCGGGGAGATAATCCTCCAGAAAGCCGTTTACATAAATCCGGATGACACTCCGGAGTCGTTACAGCTTCGGGTCATGCAGGAAGCGGAGTGGAAGCTCCTCCCTGAGGCGGCAGAACTTGTTTCAAAAGAAATTATGGATAGTAAGGAGCAGAAGTAGATGGAAACAAATATCAGAGATATTTATGAGAAGAAATCAATCTATGACCGCATAGCCGGCAACCCCTATGTCGGGCGCGGAATCTGCGTCGGGCTTTCCCAGAACGGTGAGAACGCAGTTTTCGCATACTTCATCATGGGAAGAAGTGCTAACTCCCGCAACCGCGTCTTCACCATCCGCGATGGAGAGCTCTTCACCGAGCCGTTCGACGCGTCGCAGGTAGAAGACCCGAGCCTCATCATCTATGCGGCGGCGAGAAGCTTCCAGAATAAGACGGTTGTCACGAACGGCGACCAGACCGACACCATCATCGACGGTCTGAAGCAGGGAAAGAAGTTCTCGGAAGCACTTGAATCAAGGCAGTTTGAGCCGGACGCTCCGAACTTCACACCAAGAATAAGCGCGATGCTTGAACTCGGAAAGCACTATTCCTACCAGATGAGCATCTTAAAGAGCATCGATGCCGATGGCTCGGGCTGTTCGCGGCAGACGTTTACATACCCCGGAAAGCCGGGACTCGGGCACTTCATCCACACCTATGTCACCGACGGAAACCCCATCCCCACATTCCAGGGCGAGCCGGAGAGAATCATAATTCCCGACAGCATCGACGAGTTCACCGAGCAAATCTGGTCGGGTCTTGACGAGGCAAACAAGATTTCCCTCTACGTGGAATATATTAATCTCAAGAACAACACCGGCGACTACCGCCTTATAAACAAGAATCAGAAGTGAGAGGAGACTGATTATGAAAGAATTTGAACTGAAATATGGCTGTAACCCGAACCAGAAGCCGTCAAAAATTTTCATGCACGACGGAAGTGATCTGCCTATCGAAATCCTGAACGGCAGACCGGGCTATATCAACTTCCTGGACGCATTCAACTCGTGGCAACTCGTGAAAGAGCTGAAAGAGGCTCTGGGACTTCCCGCGGCGGCATCCTTCAAGCACGTCAGCCCGACGAGTGCGGCGGTCGGTCTTCCTTTGCCTGAAAAGCTCAAGAAGGCTTGCTTCGTCGACGACATCGAGGGGTTGGACGAGTCCCCACTCGCCTGCGCCTATGCAAGGGCAAGAGGAACGGACAGAATGTGCTCGTTTGGAGATTGGGTAGCTCTTTCGGACACCTGCGACGTGAAGACCGCACTTTTGGTCAAGCGCGAAGTCTCCGACGGAATCATCGCTCCCGGCTATGAACCGGAGGCACTTGAAATCCTCAAGTCCAAGAAGAAGGGCAACTATAATATAGTCAAGGTTGACCCCGACTACGTCCCGGATGCCATCGAGCATAAGCAGGTCTTCGGAATCACCTTTGAGCAGGGAAGAAACAATTTCGAGATTAACCGCGAGCTCCTTTCAAACATCGTCACCGAGAATAAGAACCTCCCCGACGATGCGGCAAGAGATCTGATTATATCGCTTATCACTCTTAAGTATACACAATCAAACTCCGTCTGCTACGCCTATGACGGGCAGGCAATAGGAGTCGGCGCGGGTCAGCAGTCAAGAATCCACTGCACCCGTCTTGCAGGCGGCAAGGCGGATACATGGTTCTTAAGACAGCACGACAAGGTTCTCGCGCTCCCGTTCAAGCCCACCCTCGGCAGACCCGACCGCGACAACGTTATTGACGGATATATCAATAAGAATGAAGAAGACGTCACCGCCGACGGAGTCTGGGAGAGATACTTCACCCGTAAGCCCGAGCCGCTCACTGACGCCGAGGCAAGAGAATACCTTGACAGCATCACCGGTGTAAGCTGTGGCTCAGACGCGTTCTTCCCGTTTGACGACAACATCGAAAGAGCGCACAGAAGTGGCGTCATGTACGTCGCCGAACCCGGCGGCTCCATCCGCGACGACGTCTGCATCGAGAGATGCAACAAGTACGGAATGGTCATGGCGTTTACCGGGATGAGGTTGTTCCATCATTGAAACCCCTCCACCACCGCCTTCGGCGGCGGTCCCCCTTCCCTTTCAGGGGAGGCTTTACTTGCGTCATGCAGGGCTTATGAGAGAATACAAATAGGCTCCCCTGAAAGGGTGAGCGCATTAGTTCGGCGTAGCCGAACTAAGAGAGTTGCTTTGCAACTCTGACTGAGGGGTTTCCCCGAGGAGGAATTGTCATGAACCTAATAGTCATTGGCTCTGGCGGCAGAGAGCATGCCGTTATCAAGAAGCTACTTGAAAATAAAGACGTCGAGAAAATTTACGCCCTGCCCGGAAACGGTGGAATTGCCGCGGATGCCGAGTGTGTCCCGATTTCAGCGACGGACATAGACGGAATTGTGAAGTTTGCGGTTGAACGGAAGATTGACTACGCCGTTGTCACCCCCGATGACCCGCTGGTTTTGGGGTGCGTCGACGCTTTGAATGAAGCGGGGATTCCCTGCTTTGGTCCAGAGAAGAAAGCCGCTATCATCGAGGGAAGCAAGGTCTTCTCGAAAAATCTCATGAAAAAGTACGGGATTCCGACTGCCAAATATGAAGTCTTTGACGATGCTGGGAAGGCTCTTGAGTACCTTAAGACCGCGCCAATCCCGACTGTCGTCAAGGCTGACGGGCTTGCTCTCGGAAAGGGAGCACTCGTCTGCATGACACGTGAGGAAGCACTTGACGCCGTCAAGACTATCATGGTTGACCGTAAATTCGGCGCGAGCGGAAACGAAATCGTTATAGAAGAGTTTCTGACGGGACCCGAGGTCTCGGTTCTTTCGTTTACGGACGGAAAAGTGGTCAAGCCGATGGTCTCGTCGATGGATCACAAGCGAGCGGGCGACGGCGACACCGGTCTCAACACCGGAGGAATGGGAACTATCGCCCCGAACCCGTACTACACAGAAGAAGTCGCAAAAGAGTGCATGGAGAAAATATTCCTCCCGACCATCGACGCTATGAATAAAGAGGGTCACACCTTCAAGGGCTGCCTCTATTTCGGCTTGATGCTCACCCCGGACGGCGCGAAAGTAATCGAGTACAACTGCCGTTTCGGCGACCCGGAGACTCAGGTTGTCCTCCCGCTCTTAAAGAGCGATCTGCTTACAATCATGCAAGCCTGCACTAACGGGACTCTCAGTGAGACCGAGGTCGAATTCTCTCAGGGAAGTGCCTGCTGTGTCGTCATGGCATCAAAGGGCTACCCCGTTTCCTACGAGAAGGGCTATGAAATCACCATCCCCGACGATGTCGCCCCGAACGTCTATGTAGCCGGCGCGGCTCTTAAGGACGGCAAGCTCGTCACCTCAGGCGGGAGAGTCCTTGGCGTCACCGCGACAGCGGATAATCTCGCAGAGGCGATTGAGAAGGCTTATGGGTTGACTGAGAAGATACACTTTGATAATCAGTATATGAGAAGCGATATTGGAAGACGGGCACTTGCGAAAACCCCTCAGTCAGCCTGACGGCTGACAGCTCCCCTTTCAGGGGAGCCTATTACTGCCTCTCCCAGAGGCTTCTGATAGAAGCACAAAAAAGCCTCCCCTGAAAGGGGAGGGGGACCGTGCGAAGCACGGTGGAGGGGTCGCTCCCCGAAGGGGAGCGGTCTGCGCCAGAGGTGCAGACACAGGGACTTTGAAAGGAGAACACCATGGTTTACAGAGTATATTCCGAAAAAAGAAAAGAGCTTGCGGCGGAGGCTAAGGGGCTTTTGGACGAGGCAAGGACGCTTCTTGGGGTCAGTGGTCTTACCGACGTAAGACTCATAAACCGCTATGATGCCGAAAATATCACACCGGAGCTTTTTGAGTACGCCAAGAAGACGGTATTTTCCGAGCCTCAGCTTGATATTTGCTCGGACGAGATTGACACCGAGGGAGCTTATGTTTTTGCGGTCGAGTATCTTCCCGGGCAGTTCGACCAGAGGGCGGATTCGGCTTCACAGTGCATCCAGATTATTTCCCAGGGCGAGCGTCCGCTGATAAGAACCGCGAAAATTTACTGCCTCTACGGCGATATTTCGGATGAGGACATTGCAAAGATTAAAAAGTACGTAATCAACCCGGTCGAAGCAAGGGAAGCGTCCCTCGAAAAGCCGGAAACCCTCAACATGAACTACGAAATCCCGACCGAGGTCAGGACCTTAACCGGATTCAACGACCTTGACGAGAAGGGGCTTGACGAGTTCGTGAAGTCGTATGGTCTTGCCATGGATGACGACGACATCGCATTCTGCCAGAGCTATTTCCGCTCGGAAAAGCGCGACCCCACACTCACCGAAATCAGGATGATTGATACATATTGGTCTGACCACTGCCGTCACACCACTTTCCTGACCGTCATCGACAACGTTACTTTCGAGGACAAGCTCCTGCAGGACGCCTATGACGAGTATATCAAGACCCGTGAATTTCTGGGGAGAACCAAGCCCGTCTGCCTTATGGACATCGCGACGCTTGCGGTCAAGTATTTAAGAAAGACCGGAAAGCTCACGCACCTTGACGAGTCGGAGGAGATCAACGCCTGCACCGTCAAGATGAACATCGACGTTGACGGGAAGACCGAACCGTGGCTTCTCCTCTTCAAGAACGAGACCCACAACCACCCGACAGAGATTGAGCCGTTCGGCGGTGCGGCTACATGCATCGGCGGAGCTATAAGAGACCCGCTCTCGGGAAGAGCCTATGTCTACGGCGCGATGAGAGTCACCGGCGCGGCTGATCCTACTGTTCCCGTAAGCGAGACCATCAAGGGCAAATTGCCGCAACGAAAGATTGTCACCACTGCCGCGGCGGGATATTCGTCATACGGCAACCAGATTGGATTGGCGACGGGAATTGTCGACGAAATCTATCACCCCGGCTATGCGGCTAAGAGGATGGAAATTGGCGCGGTCATCGCGGCTACTCCTGAGGAAAACGTAAGAAGAGAAGTTCCAGCTCCTGGCGATATAGTAATCCTCCTTGGCGGAAGCACCGGAAGAGACGGTTGCGGAGGTGCTACGGGCTCATCGAAATCACATACACTCACTTCTCTTGAAACCTGCGGCGCGGAGGTTCAGAAGGGCAACGCCCCTGAGGAAAGAAAGCTCCAGAGGCTCTTCAGAAACCGCGAAGCATCACTCATGATAAAGCGTTGCAACGACTTTGGCGCGGGCGGAGTCTCGGTTGCAATCGGCGAGCTCGCCGACGGCTTGGAGATTGATCTTAATGCAGTTCCGAAGAAATACGAGGGCTTGGACGGAACAGAGCTCGCGATAAGCGAATCTCAGGAGAGAATGGCGGTAGTCATCGAGCCTGAGAATTTAGACAGATTTTTGGAGATTGCGCACTCCGAGAATTTGCAGGCTTGTAAAGTCGCCGAGGTCAAGGCTGAGCCAAGGCTCGTGATGAACTGGAACGGCAAGGCTATCGTTAACTTAAGCCGCGAGTTTCTTAACTCCAACGGCGCGGAGAAGCATATCGATGCCGCACCCGCAAAGCTTGAGGACTATAGAAAGACCGTCACCGGCGATTTCAGGGAGAATTATCTTGAACTTACGGGCGACCTCAACATCTGCTCAAAGCGTGGTTTGTCTGAAAGATTTGACTCGACCATCGGCGCGGGTACTGTTCTCATGCCGTTCGGCGGCAAGAATCAGCTCACCCCGATTCAGGCGATGGTTCAGAAGGTCTCGGTTGAGAAGGGTCACACCGACACCTGCTCGCTTATGGCATACGGCTACAACCCGTTCATCACTGAGAAGTCGCCCTACCACGGAGCGTATCTTGCAGTAATTGAGTCCGTTTCAAAGTTAGTCGCGACCGGTGCTGAGTTCAATGACGAGGAAGTTTACCTCACCTTCCAGGAGTACTTTGAGCATCCCAATAAAGATGCAAAAAGATGGGGCAAGCCCTTGGCGGCACTCCTTGGTGCGTTCAAGGCACAGCTTGAGCTCAAGATAGGTGCAATCGGCGGCAAGGACTCGATGAGCGGAACATTCGAGGATATAGACGTTCCCCCGACGCTCGTATCGTTCGCCGTCACCACCTCAAAAACCGACAACATACTGAGCCCGGAATTTAAAGAAGCCGGACATAAAGTATATTTCATCAAGCCCGACTATGACGAAAACGATTTGCCAATCACAAGCTCGCTTCTTGAGGTCTATGCGAAAGTAACAGCATGGGCAAGAGCAGGCAAGATTGCGGCGGCATACACCCCCACATCCGGTGGCATCGCAGAGGCAATCTTCAAGATGGCGATAGGAAACGGCATCGGCTTCAGGTTCGCCGCCACTCCCGACATCTTCGGCTATAACTACGGTGCGTTTATATTGGAAGCTACGGAAGATCTGGATGCAGAGCTTCTGGGTGAGACTACTTCCGAAGAAGTAATTGTATATGGCGATGAGACGATTACACTTGCGGAGCTTCTGACGCCTTATGAGGATAAGTTGGAGTCGGTTTATACTTGCAATATAGGAAACCCCTCAGGCTCTCTTTGCTCGCCAGCTCCCCTTTCGGGGGAGCAACCCCTCAGTCAGCCTTCGGCTGACAGCTCCCCTTTCAGGGGAGCCTGTGATTGCCTCTCCCAAGGGCTTTCGGAAGAAGAAAGAAAAGCCTCCCCTGAAAGGGGAGGGGGACCGGCGATAGCCGGTGGAGGGGTTTCCCCGAAAGTTCTCATTCCCGCCTTCCCGGGAACCAACTGCGAGTGCGACTCGGCAAAAGCCTTTGCCGACGCGGGAGCTGAGCCGGAAATACTCGTTATCAACAATCTTTCGGCAGAGGGAATCGCGAGAAGTGTTGAAACATTTGCCGAAAAGCTCAAGTCTGCTCAGATGGTATTCATTCCCGGAGGCTTCTCGGGAGGAGATGAGCCGGAGGGAAGCGGTAAGTTCATCACGGCATTCTTCCGCAATGCCGAGATCAAAGATGGCGTACACGATTTGCTCGATAACAGAGGCGGTCTCATGGCGGGAATCTGCAACGGCTTCCAGGCGTTAATCAAGCTTGGACTTCTCCCCTACGGCAGGATTATCGACACTGATTGCAACTGTCCGACGCTCACGTTTAACGTCATCAACCGCCACCAGTCGAAGATAGTGAGAACCCGCATCGCGTCGAACAGGTCGCCCTGGCTCTCGCTCATGAACGTCGGCGACATCGTGAACGTTCCCATCTCCCACGGCGAGGGCAGATTCCTTGCAAGTGATGAGCTTATAAGTGAGCTCGCCGCGAACGGACAGATCGCCACCCAGTACGTCGACCTTGAGGGTAACCCCTCAATGGACGTGAGGTACAACCCGAACGGCTCACTCTATGCGGTAGAGGGCATCACCTCCCCCGACGGCAGGGTCTTTGGCAAGATGGGACACTCGGAGAGAACCGGCTCGGGTCTTTACAAGAATGTCCCCGGAAACTACGACATCCGCATGTTTGAAGCAGCGGTCAAAACAATGCGTAATGCGTAATTCTTAATGCGTAATTAATCTGCGAGGAATTTCTGAATTTTTATTCAAAAGGGTTGCATATTTATGCAAGTGGTGATATAATAGGGCGAACACAAAAAGGCTCTCCTTTTTAAGGAGAGCTGTCAGCCGAAGGCTGACTGAGAGGTGCGCCGCCGAAGGCGGCGCGGGGCCCCCTAGGGGGGGCCACCCCCCCCCACCCGGGGCGGATAGAAAAGGAACCGCCCCCCCCACGAGGGGAGTGGGGGGGGGGCGGGGGG
>JAJQDP010000041.1 GCA_021202155.1 Oscillospiraceae bacterium
TACCAGACTTTTTTTGACTTGTATATACCTTATCGCTAAGTGTACGCGGATGCCCGAAGGGGGAGGGGGACCGCCGCACGAAGTGCGGTGGTGGAGGGGTGCCATTTCAGGCTTCGCCTGAAATGGCGTCGGCGAAGCCGACCCTCACCTCGTAATCTTCCTCCACACTCCAGGCTTCTTTGTCCTGTCACGGTCGCCATAGATTAGCGACTTCACCTCTCCCGAGAGCTCTAACTCCCCTGTTTCAAGGCTTATCTCGTCGACGTGGAGGTTCTTGCCTCTTATCATCAGCTCGCCCTGAGAGGTATAGAGCGAGACCTCGGTGTCGTCAAAGCTCTCGACATCGGTAACTCCCGAAAGTGAAAGCTTCTGCCGATCTTCAAGGATAAGGTTGTGAGTTTTAAGTGGTGCGTCCTGATTGGTCATATCCCGCCTCCGGAAATTTTGGTTGTTGGTATAGGATATGAGGTAAATCAGAGAGATATTACTGCATCGATGCCTTTCCCGCGGAAACCCCTCCACCGTGCTTCGCACGGTCCCCCTCCCCCTTCGGGGGAGGCTTATTTTCCTTCTCCCGAAAGCCCTTGTAAGAGGCAGTCATAGGCTCCCCTGAAAGGGGAGCTGGCGCGGCTTTAGCCGCGACTGAGGGGTGCCCACGCAGTGGGCGCATCACCGCAAAGCGTCAACAATTCCGAATTACGCATTACGAATTCCTGATTAAACGCAAACCCCCGCGCTCTTTCGGGCACGGGGGTTGAACTGAAAAAATCATTATGCGTAACTATTTCGGTTATTACTCAACTTCAATTTCGCCGGTGAACATTGCGTTCAGCTCATCAACGTAGTACGCAATTCTCTCGGAGTAGGTCTCCTTGAGCTGAGCCCATGTGGAAGGACTGTTGCCGAGTGTTCCGCCGATGAGGTTGTTGACTGCATCCTTAAGAGCTGTCTGGCAACCAGAGGTGAAGTTAACTATCTGATAGTTGTTTACGAGTGTGTAGGTCTCATCGAGCATGTCGAGCATCTCGTCAGTCCACATGTAGGTTTCCTTGAGCTGCTTGGTGTCGATGTCGATAACGGTCGGGTCAAGAACCTTGAATCTCTCGCAAGCGGAGAGGAGGTAAACTGCCTCGGGGTTCTTTGCACCCTGAATGATGTGGTAGCCAACAGGCTGAGCGGCTAAGTAGTAGTTGCCGTCGCCGTCGTCGTTACGAGGCATCGGGCAGAACATGACTTCGCCCTCGGTGATGTCGCCCCAGACAGAGCTGATGTTCTCAACTGTGTCGGTGAAGCCCCACTTCTCAACAGGATAGAAGAGAGTCAATCCTTCCTTGACGCCGGCACCAACGGTGTTGGAGTTACGGCACTGATAGGAGTTGTTCCATCTCGGATATACGCAGTCATTCTTATTGAGGTCATAGATAAGGGCCTCAGCCTCTTCAAGAAGCGGGTTGTCGATGTCGGAAACGAAGACGCCGTCCTCAAGAGCGATAACGGTTACGCCTGTCGAGTCGATGATAGCCTGCTCCCAGTACCAGCCGTCAAGAGCATATCTGTCCTCGTCGGGGTCGGAGAAGTCAACGCACATCTCATAGAATACGTCCCATGTCCACTCGTCGTTGTAGTAGAGCTCAGCGGGGTCGTCATAGCCCCATTCTTCCATGACTCTGCGGTTATAAGCGATAACGGTTGTAGCCTTAATATCGGTTATAATAGCATAGTTCTGTCCGCCGATAGAGAAGTAGTTAGCCGCGAATTCAGCAGTTCCTTCCCAGAGCGGGTCGGTGTAGTCGATGTAGTCATCAACAGGAACGAAGATGCCCTTGATGCAGTAGTAAGGGAATGTGGTTACAGAGCAGGTGGTGAAGTCGGGAGAGTTGGAAGCGAGGACGAGGTTTGCGAGGTCATCGAAACGATTGTCGTATGTACACTCAATCCACTCTACTTCTCCGCCGTACTTGTTGACGAATGTCCAGTAACCGGTGTTGATGATTTCATCCTCGGAATAGTTGTGGAAGTCGTCAGTCCATTTGTGGAACTTGATAGTGGTGTTGGTTCCCGCTACATTCTCAGCATCGGGGAGCATGATGCCCGCCGCGGCGAGTATAGCTGTGGAATCCTCGGTCGACAAGGTGAGCTGTACAATTTCGCGCTTGGAGCTTCCGCATCCAACCAGTGCTACAATCATCAACGCAACCATAGCGATCGCAATCAGTCTTTTAGCCATAGTAAATGTTTCCTTTCAATAGTGTGGTTTTGCCTGAGACGACCTGCCTGGGACTTATGTCACCGGCGTCCCGCCTCTTTTCCGGACCTCCGTCCGGCAGGTTTTCACAACGGGGTATATTTCCAAGTCATCTTATGAAGTGAAACTCCATCATGATGACAGTATTACTCGTGAGTTTTCTCACGAGTGGGATTTCTCACGAGTGAGTTCTCTCACGAGTAAATACGCATACATTATAACACATCTCGTCGAAAAATGAAATGTGCATTTCGCCGAAATTCCATTGCGGATTTTGTGCAGTGTGCACAACCGAACGGAATTTTCCGGACGTCCGTTTAAATCAGATAGCCAGACTGTTGACCATTAATTTTTCTTAAGGACGTAAATTCTCACGTTACTGCCGCTTCTGACCTGAACCTCGGTGCAGGTGTAGGAGGAGGTAACGCTTGCAAGAATCTTTGAGCTGTAGTTGGATTTGCCATATGAAGACTTGACCGACTCGTAAACGCTGTCAGAGGAGCACTTGACCTCGACATATACATAGCTACTGCCCTCGCTCACAGCCGCCTTGGTCGCCGCCTTGAGGATGCTTTCAGCATCACTCGCGCTCGTGATGTAATAGCCGTTCATGATGAACCAGTCATAGGTTGTACTCGTAGCGGAAGGCATATTGATGAACGAAATGTCGTAAACCTCAGCGTGGGTTGCCTCGATAAAAGCATCTGTACAGCAGAGCATCGAGTAGTCGATATAGTTAGACGGCATATCCTTGTTGTCGCACCAGGTCGGGTCGACGTTGTACCAAGAGCTTCCGATCTTGACCTTGACCCAGAGGTGTCTTGCCTCAGAGCCTACGCCCTCGCAGAATACTGTGGTAATTCCCGCTCTTGTGAGGAGATAGAAGAGACCCTTTCCGTAGCCTGCGCAGTTTGCCTTGCCGTTGACGACCGAGCCGTATGCAGTGTTGCAACGTGCGGCATCTCCGTCATAGGTGCAGTGTGAGCAGAGCCATTCGGTCAGATACTTGACCTTTTCATAGTCTGACATTGAGCTCTTGAGACCGGAAATAGCTTCATCAGCGGCGGCTCTCAGCTCGTTGACCATCTGATTGCCCTGAGCTTCAGTGTCGACGTTATAGGTAATCTTGACCTTGTTCATATAGTCGCCGCTTATTGTAGCACCGATCGTGTCGACATAGCAGTACTCAATCGCAACAATCTGGAGGATGAGGTTGGCAAAGTCGGAAGCCTCGTCGGCGGTGATGTAGCCGCTTATGTTGATGACAGACTCATAGTTCTGGATGCCCTCCATGATGATGTTGAGAGCGGTGATGTATCTGTCCTCGGTCATGAGGCTGAGCATAGTCTCCCAGCCGTTGTCCTCAGCCCAGCTACCGAAGGAAACAGTGGTGCTTGCGGTTGAGGTGTTTGAGCTCGAAGTGTTCGAGCTTGAAGAGGAATCGTCATCAAGGTCAACAGAATCCTCATCGGAGGATGTGGTGGAAGTTGTAGTTGTAGTAGTAACCGGATCGGTGGAAAGATAGGAGCTCGAAACATATCCGGTGGAGCCTTTATAATCGATCTGATACCAGCCGGTGGAAGCTCTTCCCGTAATGGTGACCTCTGCTCCCTTGGCTAAGGTTCCAAGCTTGTCATAGTCGACCGAAGGACCGCTTCTTACGTTGACCGAATATGTAGCGTACATCGTAGTGCTCATAGCCTCGACGGTGTATTCACTTGAGGAGGTCGACGCTGTTGTTGCGGCGGTTGTAGCCTCAGTTGTGGCGGCTGTCGTCGCTTCGGTGGTTGTTGCCGCCGTGGTAGTGGTTGCCTCAGTAGTGGTGGTAGCCTCGGTTGTGACCTCGGGAACCTCGGTGACTGCGGCATCGCCTGTAGTCAGCTCATCCGATACAGCATCGGAAACGCTGTTGCCACAGCCTGCCATCATCGTGACAGTGAGTACTACCGCTATCATGAGCGACAGAATTCTCTTGAACTTGTTCATTTTCTTTCCTCCGTTTTCGGGTGTTTTTGATTTTTGTATTCAGATAGGTAGCACAGCAATGCCATGTAGCCCTTATCTTCCGGTTATTCAGACTCCTTCATGCGTCAATCTGACTCTTTCAGAGTCAGAGTAAGTATTCCAAGCTCGTCGTTGAAGGTTCTTGACCAGGATGTAGTCTGATAGGTTGTTCCTGCGACCGAGTTGGCAGTTTCGATAGCGTCGGCAATCATTCCGCCGTCCCTTAAGGTCTCATAGAGCTCCCTCATCGCTTCCGAGCTCTCGAACTTGATGTAGAAGTTTCTTCTTGTCGAATCGATTGTGCCGTTAGCCTGCTCCAAGAGAATCTGGTAGGCTTCATCAGCAGTGGTCGCATAGTAGCCCATGACGTTGAAGAAGTTCAGATCCATCGAATCGGCATAGGGGGTCTCATAGTAGTCGCTCTCGTGCTTTGCGATGTGGTCCTTGAGAATTTCCTCGTCGCTTATGAGGAAGTAGCAGTAGCCGACAAAGTTGAGGTCGGTGATGTCGGACGGGTCGTCCCAGGTCGGGTCGATGATGTACCAGTGACCGTCCTCGCACATAACATAGTTCCACTTGTGTGTGACTGAGGCGTCGGTTCCGATACCGGTCACGAACATCGTCTCAAAGCCTGCTCTTGCAAGAAGAAGGTGCATGGCGTCGGCATAGCCCTGGCATGTGGCGTACTGCTCAACAAGCGCGCCATAGGCGGAGAAGGGACTCGTTCCGGCGGTGTCGCTGTAGTCGCAGTTGAGTATCAGGTAGTCGTGAAGGTACTTGAGCTTCTCAAACTCCGTCCCATCAGCCGGCATTCCGGCGACAATCTCCTGGAGCTTGCCCTCAAGCTCATCCATAATCGGCTGGATGTCCGACTCATACTCAATTCCTCTGTAGTTTATCGTTACCCCCTCGACCATTCCGGTCTCCGAGTTGATGGCTACGCTATAGGATGTTCCAACCCAGCAGTAGAAGGTACAGCAGTTGGAGACGAATGTCAGGAAAGCGTCCTTTTCACTGCTCGGGAAACCAACAGAAAGCGAGCAGTAGATGTCGCCGTTTCTGATGGCGTTCATAATCTCGCCCAGGTTGATTCTTGTGTCCTCGTCGATTCTCTCCCAGACATACTCGATTCCGTTCTCTGAGATGAACGATGAGTCGAAATCATAGCTCCAGTCGGCAGTTATCGATGAAGCGTCCGACGAGCTGTCGGTGGTGTCGCCTGTGCTGTCTGCGTCGGCAGTACCTGTTGAATCAGAGGCGGCTGTTGTGGATGCCGGCTCCTCATCGATGGTCTGTCCGCATCCGGAAAAGACCGCCATGAGCATACAGACGCTCAATAGCAAGCAAATTATTCTTTTTGTCATTTTCAGTTCTCCTTTTTTCTTGGAAAAATTCTTTATTATTCTCGAAACTCAAACTGTCCCGTAACTCTTAATACAAATCTCCACCCGGAATTATTGCAACCGGCGGCAGAAAAATTTTTGCAACCGTATTCTAATATAATACCTTTATTTTTGCCCGATGTCAACCTAAATCGGAATCTTTACAATTTATTCACTTTTGCCGTGGAAATTATGGCGTCAACTAAGCTGACTCAGGCACTCTGAAATCAGGCTGGATAGCTGAGCCGTCGGCTTGGAGAATTCGCCGAGGTCAAGGTAAATTATCTCCGCGTCCAAGTCCTCTAAATCCTCATCCGAAAGGGCTTCATCCGCAAAAATCACTCCCAAATCCATCTCCTCAAGCTCTTCATAGCTGATAATTGCGAGCTCCTCATCCTCTTCTTCAAGAAGATTCGTCCCGAAAACAGAGAGCATGTCCGATGCTATGTCGTTTCCTGCGGAGGCGGTATAGCCGCCGTCAAGACCGTAGTAGAGAATCACAAAGTTCTCGCTTATCCCCGCATCCTGGGCGGAGAGCATGGTGTTATCAATCTCACTGAGAACCGAAAGCGCGACCGCTTCCGAGTCGACAGAGCCATAGAAAATCATCGCAAGCTCGATGTACTCTTCACATAAGTATGAAAAGCCGGTCGGAAGCTCAAGATAGAGAACCCTCACTCCCGCCTGGTCAAGCCTGACTTCATCGGTGGAGGCAATCGGCGACTGGGTGATAAGAAGCTCGGGTGCGAGTTCAACAATGGCGTCGATGTCCGGGTTGGCGGGACTCCCGACAGTCGGAAGACTGCTGTAGTTGTTGCAGTATTCGCTGACAGCTATCAGTTTGTCAGAAAGCCCGAGCTCGTACATGATTTCGGTAAGAGCCGGCGACAAGGAAGCCACCGTCTCTGGTGCGGCATCAAAAGTCTCCGTCCCGAAGCTTATCGGGTATGCCGCTTTCACCGGAGCCTCGTCGATAACGACGTCCTCCGTAACAACCGTCTCCGGCTCAATGTCACTGCAGGCAGTGAGGGTGAGCAATAAAAGAAGGGAGAGGAATAGTAATAGGGTGTGGTTTAGTTTCATGGTGAACCTCGTAAGTCAATGCGTAATTCGTAATGCGTAATGCGTAATTGTCGCGTCGGCGAAGGAGACGTCAGTCTCCGTAGCCGACATCTGTAGGGGCGGATACCATCCGCCCGACTCCCCGGCAGATAGCGGGCGGATAATATCCGCCCCTACATGTTTGCGTAATCAATAGGCATCGTCGCATACGCGTTCAGATCTGCTCCGGCGGTCTTTCCGGCGATGAAGTCAAAGTAGCCTTGCGAGGCTATCATCGCGCCGTTGTCGCCGCAATAGGTGAATTTCGGCATATAGAGCTCATAGCCGCGCTTCTTGCACTCTCTTGCAATCTTGTCGCGGACTCCGGTGTTTGCGGAAACTCCTCCTGCGACGGCTATCTTTTTGTAACCCAAATTTTCTGCCGCAAGCATCAGCTTTTCTGCCAATATGTCCGAGACTGTCTTCTGGAAGGACGCCGCTAAGTCGTTTACATCAAGCTTTTCCCCGCGCTGACTCGCGTTGTGCCAGAGGTTTATTACCGCCGTCTTGAGTCCCGAGAATGAGTAGTCATACTCACAGCCTGTGAGCTTCGGATGCGGGAGCTTAAAGGCGTTTCTGTTTCCAAGCTGAGCCGCCTTGTCAATCTCTTTTCCGCCCGGGTACGGGAAGCCAAGGGTTCTTGCAACCTTGTCAAAGCATTCCCCTGCCGCGTCATCCCGGGTACGCCCGATAACGTGAAACTCGGTGTGAGTCTTCACTTCTATGATGTGCGAGTGCCCTCCGCTGATTACAAGGCATAAGTACGGCGGCTCAAGCTCCGGATGGGAGATATAGTTCGCCGCGATGTGCCCAGCCAAGTGGTGAACCGGCACAAGCGGCTTTCCGGTCGCAAAAGATAAGCCTTTCGCGTAGCTGACACCGACCAAAAGTGCTCCTATAAGCCCGGGAGCATAGGTTACGGCGACGGCATCGATGTCGTCCATGGTGACATTTGCGGTCTCCAAAGCTTCGCTCACGACGCCACAAATATTTTCGGCGTGTCTGCGGGACGCTATCTCCGGAACAACTCCGCCATAGAGCTTGTGCTCGTCAATCTGCGATGCTACGACGTTCGAGAGAACGTTAACGCCGTCCTCAACAACCGCCGCGGCGGTTTCGTCACAGGAGCTTTCTATTCCAAGAATTTTCATAATATCAGTCCTCTGAAATTTCACTGCGCCTCATCACTATCGCATCCTCAACCGGGTTGTCGTAATAGCTCCGTCTGCAGGACACCACGTAAAAGCCATTCCTGACGTACAGCCCTATCGCCGCGACGTTCGACTCTCTCACTTCAAGCGTCACCCCGAACTCGGGAACATCGAAAGCCTCTTCCATGAGTCTGGTCGCGATGCCTTTTTTGCGATAATCAGCCGTGACGGCTATGCTGTCCAGGTAGTACTCATCCGGAATCTCGGCGGCGGCGATGTAGCCGACAACCTTGCCGTTGTCCTCCGCGACAAGTGAAATGAAGGTCTCCCTGTCGCCGAGGCGGTAGATAAAGTCCACCTCGTTCCACTGCTCGGACGTGAAGCACTCATGCTCTATTTCGATGACCGCCGGAATGTCAGCTTCTGTCATCTGTCTTATGGTCAAATTTCGTCATTCCTTTCATCTAAGAGAAGGGTGTAGAGCTCCGCCTTTGAGAACGGCGTCGTTTTCGCAATCTCCCGGCAGGCGTCCGCGCCTCTCATGCCCTTTGCGACCAGCTCTTTTACTTTTTCCAAGGCGTCCTCTTTCGTGACGGTTTCGGGAATCTCTTTTAGCCCCTCCACAATCAGGACATATTCGCCCCTGGGCTTTCTGTCCTCGTCGTTATAGAGATTCTGTGCCTCCGAAAGGGTCGTGCGGATAATCTCCTCGTGAATCTTTGTAAGCTCACGGCAGAGGGTTATCCTGCGGTCTCCAAAAAATCTGTATAAGTCACTGAGCGTCTCGACCAATTTGTGGGGAGCTTCGTAAAAGATTAGCGTCCTCTCTTCAAGTGCGCACTTGGCGAAAAGCTCGTTTCGGGAACGCCTCGCGACCGAAGGGAAGCCCTCGAACGCAAATCTTGAGGTGTCAAGCCCGCTCACGGCAAGTGCCGAGATAAGTGCAGTAGGTCCGGGAACGACAGTCACGGGGATGTTATTCTCTATACAGAGCCGAACCAGATCTTCTCCCGGGTCGGAGATGCAGGGCATCCCGGCGTCGGTGATGACAGCACAGCTTTCGCCGTCTAAAATACGTCTGATGATGCTTTCGCCCGAGTACTTGTGGTTGTGCTCGTGATAGCTCACCATCGGCTTTCTTATGTCAAGGTAGCTCAAAAGCTTTGCCGAGACTCTTGTGTCCT
The DNA here is from genome assembly GCA_021202155.1 of Oscillospiraceae bacterium. GTDB lineage: Bacteria > Bacillota > Clostridia > Oscillospirales > Ruminococcaceae > Faeciplasma. The sequence goes on from JAJQDP010000041.1 coordinate 9,068, forward strand.
CCGCCGCAACAAAGTCGACACTCTTAAGCACCTCGACCGCCCGATAGGTTATGTCGCCGAGGTTTCCGATAGGTGTCCCGACCACAAAAAGCTCTGACATTACTTCTCCTCCAAATCCTGCCGCTGAAATTCGTACAGCCGATAAATCCTCTTCATCTCTTCCGAATAGCTCTCGCCATTCTCGCCTTTTATAAATAGTGGCTTCTCGATTCTCATGAACGCCGACCCGCCGAGTCTTCCCTCAGCGAGTATCAGCCAGGGCTCACTATTCTTATCTTTATGAACGGTTCTGAGCCTCTTCGGCTCTATTTTATATTTCCGCATTGCTTCGATAACGTCCGCAAGCCTTTCGGGACGGTTGCAGATGCACAGCCTGCCGCCGAATTTGAGGGATCTCGCCGCACACTCGCAGACATCATAAATAGTGCAAGCCGTCTCATGCCTCGCAATTATAGCCGCCTCGGTGTCGCTCCTTATTCCCGCACCGTCGGCTTTATATGGCGGGTTGCAGGTGATGAGGTCTAACTTCTCGGAAGCCGTCCACTCTTTCAGATCAGCCCTGATGGGTATAATCTTCTTTGCCTCTTCCGGTGAAGCCTCAACCGACTTCTCAAGCTGAGTGTAAGCCTCATCCTGAATCTCGACGGCATAAATCCCACTCGGCTGGTAATCTCGCGACAGCAAGAGTGCCACAATTCCGTTCCCGGCGCACAAATCGGCAACCTTGTCCTTGTGCCGCGCACCCGCAAAGTCGGCGAGCAGAAAAGCATCAGTTCCAAACCGGTGCTCGGAGGATATGCAGACTTTGTAACCGAAGCCTAAATTTTCGTAGGTATGGGTCATGGTATCGCCACCTTTGCGGAATATGCAGTTCTGTCTCTTGCACAAGCAGTTTCCCTTTGGGAAACTGCGCTATTTTCGCCTCTGGCGAAAATAGCACCCCTCAGTCGCGGCTAAAGCCGCGCCAGCTCCCCTTAACAGGGGAGCCATGATTCTCCTCTTGCAGTCTCTTGCCTAAGGATACTATAGCCTCCCCTGACAAGGGGAGGGGGACCGCCGCGCAACGCGCGGTGGTGGAGGGGTGCGCCGACCAAAGGGAGGCGCGCAGTTGCCGTAGGCAACTGCCACTTACTCCTCACACTTAGAAAGCTCCACAAACTCCTCCGCCATCCTCTCAAGCTCCTCATAGGAGCGGAGTGCTCCCGCTCTCTGGCGGAAGGTTGACGCGCCTCGGAGTCCTTTGAAGTACCAGCCGACGTTCTTTCTCGCCTCCCTGATGCCGGTTTCCTCGCCTTTGAACTGGATGAGGAGTCCGACATGGCGGAGCATTATCTGCATTCTCTCCTCTACCGACGGCTCATAGTTCAGAGTGCCGTCCTCTAAATAATCACGAATCTCTTTGAAAATCCACGGTCTGCCGTTGCTGGCTCTTGCGAGGGAGACGAGGTCGCAACCGGTCTCCTGATACATTCTCTCGGCGTCAAAGCAGTCGCAGATGTCGCCGTTTCCGATTACGGGGACTCTGACGGCATCCTTGACATCCTTTATAATAGTCCAATCTGACAAGCCGGTGTACATCTGGCGGCGGGTTCTTGGGTGGACGGCGATTGCCGCCGCACCGGCTTCCTCCATCCGAGCGGCGAACTCGACCGCATTTATGTGCTCGTCGTCCCAGCCGGCGCGAATCTTGACGGTTATCGGGCAGTCGGAAACGTCGCACATGGCTTTCACGATGTCGGCGGCTAATTCGGGAGTCTTCATGAGGGCACTTCCCCCGCCGGGGTTCACGACCTTCGGGACGGGACAGCCCATGTTTATATCGATTAAATCCGGCTTATACTTTTTTATGATGCCGACCGCCTTCGCCATATAGTAAGGCTCTTCGCCGAAAAGCTGGATAGCGTAGGGTCGCTCAATCTCCGAGATGGAGCAGAGCTCCTCCGTCTTGGTGGACGAGTAACAGAGCCCCTTCGCCGAGACCATCTCGCTCGTAAGAAGGCTCGCGCCGTACTCCTTGCAGATGGTTCTGTAAGCTCTGTCCGCCACCGATGCCATCGGTGACAAGGCGCACGAGCGTTCAATCTCCACATTTCCTATCTTCAAAGTCTCCATCTCAAACCCCACGCAAAATAAGTCGTATGTAGATAGTATAGCACAAATCTTGGTGTTTGGGAAGAGGGAATTTTTGAGTGTGGACAGTTTCGCGGAAACCCCTCCACCACCGGCTTTCAGCCGGTGGTGGAGGGGTGGAATTTCGCCGAAGGCGAAATTCCGCAGTTGCCGAAGGCAACTGCCTTGCACTTTCCCAAAATAGGTGCTATACTAATACTAACAAATCTTTCGGAGGATAACTATGCTACTTCTTTGCGTTGACGGGAATTCGATTCTCAATAGGGCTTTTTATGGAATAAAGGTACTGACCACCAAGGACGGGTTCTACACGAACGCCATCACCGGGTTTATGAACACGCTTCTGCGCGAATATAACGAAATTAAGCCGGACGCTGTCGCGGTCGCTTTCGACCTCAAAGCTCCCACCTTCCGGCACGAGAAGTGCGCCTTCTACAAGGCTAACCGCCACGGTATGCCGGAGGAACTGGCGATGCAGTTGCCGAAGGTGAAGGAACTACTCACTGACTTGGGTATACCAATCTTGGAGTTAACCGGCTTTGAGGCGGACGACATCCTGGGCTCGGTCTCGAAGCTCGTGTCCGACAACTCCGGCGAGTGCGTGATTCTCTCGGGAGACCGGGACACCTTACAGCTTGTGGGGGAACATGTCACAGTCAGACTCGTCACCACGCGGGAGACCACTCCCTACACTCCCGAAAAATTTATTGAAACCTATGGCTTTGAGCCGATTCACCTCATCGATTTGAAGGCACTGATGGGCGACAGCTCGGACAACATCCCCGGTGTTGCGGGAATCGGTGAGAAGACCGCGATGGCACTCCTGGCGCAGTACCCGTCTATAGAAGAGATTTACGAAAATATCGACACTGTCACCGCCTCTCCGTCCGTCAAACGTAAGCTTACCGAGGGCAAAGAGTCCGCCGAGACGAGCAAGTGGCTCGCGACAATAGTGCGCGATGCGCCCGTCCCGCAGAATCTTTCCGATTATGAGAGGAAGGAGACCGACCTCCCCGCCGCGGCGAAGCTTCTTAATGAGCTTGAGATGTTCAAAATGGTCGACAAGCTTGGACTCGGGGACATTGAAGTCACTAAGAAAGCGGAGATAGTTTCGGACAACTACACCGAAAAAGAGCTTGCTGAGAGCGAGATTTCTGCTTTCGGGAAGACGGCATTTATTCTGTCGGGCGATAGCCTCACTATCAAAAATGGCGGCGATATTTACGTAACCGATGATGAGAATCTCATCTTAAAATACTTTGAATCTGCCGGCGAGAAGATCTCTTTCGAGGCGAAAAGTGCCTATAAGTACTGCTTTGAGCGTGGGAGCGAGCTTAATAATCTCACCTTCTCCGCAGATTTGGCGGGGTATCTCCTCAACTCGCAGTCGAGCGACTATAGCGTGGGGAATCTCTGCGCGTCCTACTCCGTCCCTTACAGCAGTGACGAGAGGTTCGCGGACATTCTCTCGCTTGAGCGGCTTGAAAAAGTGCTTCTTGGCGAGCTTGAGAAGACCGAAATGAAGAGCCTCTACTACGACATTGAGCTCCCGCTCTGCGAGGTTCTTGCCTCGATGGAGGTCCTGGGCGTCCGGGTCGACGAGAACGGCATCAAAGAGTTCGGCGAAAATCTCAGCGGACAGATAAGCGAGCTTGAATCCACTATCTACATGCTCGCCGGGCACGAGTTCAATATCTCGTCGCCCAAGCAGTTGGGGGTTGTCCTCTTTGACGAGCTTGGGCTTCCGACCGGCAAGAAAAACTCCGCCTCGAAGAGCTATTCGACGAGTGCGGACGTACTTGAAGGGCTCGTTAACTACCACCCGATTATAAACCTGATTTTGGAGTACCGCACGCTCACGAAGCTCAAGTCGACCTATGTCGATGGGCTACTCTCGGTCATCTACCCGGACGGCAGGGTAAGAAGCGAATTCAAGCAGACTGAGACCAAGACCGGCAGAATCTCCTCTGCGAATCCGAACATACAAAATATTCCTGTCCGGAAGGAAATCGGCAGGAATATGCGAAAATTCTTCATATCAAGCGACGGCTACACCCTTCTTGACGCGGACTACTCGCAGATTGAACTGAGAGTCCTCGCCGCGATGTGTGGGGACAAGAACATGATTGAAACCTTCCTTTCCGGCGTCGACATCCACACAAGAACCGCCTCGCAGGTATTCGGAATCCCCGAGGACATGGTCGACGGGGACATGAGGCGAGCCGCAAAGGCGGTCAATTTCGGAATCATCTATGGAATCGGAGCATACTCCCTCTCCCAGGACATCGGGGTTTCTGTCGCCGAGGCGAAGAAGTATATCGAGTCGTATCTTGCGAACTTCTCGGAGGTCGACCGGTTCATGAACGAGACGGTTGAGTTTGCAAAAAATAACGGCTATGCCGTGACGATGTTCAACCGCCGCCGCTACATTCCCGAGCTCAAGAACGCGAACAAGAACGTTCAGGCGTTCGGCAAGCGCGCCGCGATGAACGCACCGATTCAAGGCACAGCCGCAGACATAATAAAAATAGCGATGGTAAAAGTCTACCGCCGCCTTAAAGCTGAAAATCTTGATGCCCGCCTCATCCTTCAGGTTCACGACGAGCTGATTGTTGAAGCGCGTGAAGACTGCAAAGATCGCGCCGCCGAAATCCTCCACGAGGAGATGGAGTCCGCGGTAAAACTCTGCGTCCCGCTGACAGCAGATGTGCACATGGGCAAGAGCTGGTTTGAGACGAAGGAGTAGCATTTCGCCACAGGCGAAATGCGCGCTCGCTACGCTCGCGCACCTCTCAGTCGCCCGCAGGGCGACTGAGAGGTGCAAGTTCGGCAACACCGAACTTGCCGACTTGCCGAAGGCAAGTCGTAGTCAGCCAAGTCGTTGCGACACAAAGGGAGCGGCGTCGGTGCCAAAGGCACCGACCAATTCCGCATTACGCATTACGAATTACGCATTAAATCTCACGCTTTTGCCTTAGCCTTCTTCTTATCCATCTCCGGGTCAATCTCCCCTGCTCTCTTGAGAGCAATCTTGGTGAGCGTCGGTCCGACGAGTTCATAGACCATGACCGAGAAAAGGACTACGTTTCTTATAAGTGCGCCGTCCTGCAGGTTCGCGGCGGTGGTCGCCATGCCTAATGCTACGCCGGCTTGCGGGAGAAGGGTGATGCCTAAGTACTTCTGGATCTTCTCATCACAGCCGGTCATCTTTGTAGAGCTATACGCTCCGAAAATCTTGCCGAACGAACGGAAGACGATATAGGTTATACCGACCAGGAGAACCAGCGGCTGGGTGAGTATACTCAGATCAAGCTCTGCGCCGGAAATTACAAAGAACAGTACGTTCAGGGCGGATGTCCACCTGTCGTCATTCTCCATGACTCCGCCCGAAAGCTCACTTGTGTTGCAGAAGATAGCTCCCGTTATCATGCAGGTGAGAAGAAGCGAGAAGCCGATTTTGACTCCTCCGACTTCCAATTCTGTCATTGAGACCGCCGCGGCAAGAACCACTATGCCGATTGACATCGACATCCTGTTCGCTCTTGACTTGAAGAACTTCTCGAACCATCTTAAGAGAAGTCCCATAAGAACGCCCAAAACTATCGAGAGGACAATCTCAATAACCGGCTCAAGGATGATGTTCACAACTGAAACCCTGCCCTGCTCCAGCGCGTCCGCGATTCCGTATGAAACCGAGAAGAGCACCAAGCCCACAGCATCGTCGATTGCGACTACCATCAGAAGTAGCTTTGTCAAAGGTCCGTGCGCCTTGTACTGGTTGACGACCATCAAGGTCGCCGCCGGAGCGGTTGCAGAGGCAATTGCACCAAGGGTTATAGCCGCCGGAAGTGAGATAGCGTCCGGGAAAATAAAGTGCAGAGCGATAAGTCCGATGTCGACAACAACAGTCGTCACAACTGCCTGCAGAATTCCAACGGTTATCGCCTGCTTTCCCATTGACTTGAGCTCACTGACTTTGAACTCGTTACCGATGAGGAACGCAATAAATGCCAACGCCACCTGCGAAATAATATCGTAGCTTTCAACCTCCGCCAAGGACGTGAAGCCCAAGCCCTCGATTCCGAGAGAACCCAAGCAGAACGGTCCCAAGAGAATACCCGTGACCAGGTACGCCGTTACAGCCGGAAGGTGAAAAATCTTCACCACTCTTGTCATTAAAAGCCCGCAAATCATCGCAAGGGCTAAACAAATCAGAACTTCCTCCATTTTTGACCCACTTCTTTCTGAAAATTCTTGAGCTATTCTGATCAGTTATCAAGTATAGCACAACGCGACGACTAAATCGAAGTATTTTTTGCACAATCTTATTGGGCGGAAAGGGGCGGGAATTGGCGAATAAAGCAGTTGTCCGGCGACACATCTCTGCGGAAACCCCTCCACCACCGGCTTTCAGCCGGCGGTCCCCCTCCCCTTTCAGG
>JAJQDP010000010.1 GCA_021202155.1 Oscillospiraceae bacterium
AGCGCAGGCAGTCAGGGACGCTGTGGAGATTGGCTACCGTCATATTGATACCGCGGAAGCCTATGGAAATGAGCGGGGCGTGGGCGAAGGTGTGCGTACCTGCGGACTGAAACGTGAAGAAATTTTCGTGACCACAAAGCTGGCCGCAGAAATGAAAACCTATGAAAATGCTGTAAAGGCAATCGACGAATCCCTCTTGAAGATGGATATCGGCTATATTGATCTGATGCTGATCCACTGCCCGCAACCGTGGGCAAATTACCGCCAGGATAAACGCTCTTATGATGAGGGGAATCTGGAAGCATGGCGGGCACTGGAGGATGCTGTGAAAGCCGGGAAGCTACGTAGCATTGGAGTGGCCAACTTTGAACAGCCGGATATCGACAGCCTTCTGTCCGGCTGCACAATCCGTCCGGTGATCAATCAGCTCCTGGCGCATATCAGCAATACACCGCACGAATTGATCGCGTACAGTGAAAAGAAGGGAATGAAGGTCCAGGCATATTCTCCGATTGCACATGGTCAGATTTTAAAGCATCCGGTGATTATGGAGATGGCAGAAAAATATGGCGTAACGGTTCCGCAGATCTGCATCCGCTATACGCTCCAGCTGGGGCTGATCTCCCTTCCGAAAACCGAAAATCCGGAACATATGAGGAGCAACGCTAATGTTGATTTTGTCATTTCCGATGAGGATATGGAGATACTGAAAACGATGGAAAAAATCAAGGATTACGGAGAGTTCAGCTTCTTCCCCGTGTTCAGTGGGAAGTAAAGCAGGAATCAGAAAGGAGCCTATTATGGAGAAAATTGTACAGACAGCAGGCAGAGATGCCCTTGGAGAATTTGCACCGGACTTCGCGCATTTCAATGACGACATTCTTTTCGGCGAGAACTGGAATAACAATGACATCGACCACAAGACCCGCTGCATAGTTACTGTAGTGGCACTGATGTCCTCCGGAATTACGGATTCATCTTTGAAGTATCATCTGGAGAACGCGAAAAAGGCTGGTGTGAGCAGAAAAGAGATTGCGGCCATCATTACACATGCGGCATTTTATGTCGGCTGGCCGAAAGGATGGGCGGTATTCCGCATGGCAAAGGAAGTCTGGGCGGGAGATGTTGTCCTGACAGATGCAAAAGAGGCTCATGCCGCTGAGATGTTCTTTCCCATCGGCGCGCCAAACGATGCCTTTGCACAGTATTTCATCGGGCAGAGCTATCTCGCTCCCGTATCCACCAGTCAGGTTGGCATTTTCAACGTCACCTTTGAGCCGGGCTGCCGCAACAACTGGCATATCCATCACGCGGATAAGGGCGGCGGGCAGATTTTGATCTGCGTGGCCGGACGTGGATACTACCAGGAATGGGGCAAAGATGCGGTGGAGATGAAGCCCGGCGACTGCATTAACATCCCAGTTGGCATAAAGCACTGGCACGGAGCTGCATCAGACAGCTGGTTTTCTCATCTGGCTGTGGAAGTACCGGGTGAAAACACCTCTAATGAATGGTGCGAACCTGTCACAGATGAAGAATATGAAAAATTGGAATAATCACGCGAGGCTGTCAGAACAGGACACGTTCTATCCTGTGTACCATTGACAAAAAGGAGGATAATGCGGATATGAAGCAATGGACAGCTTTATTGCTCTGTTTCTGTCTGACAGGCATGGAGCAGATACGGAAGCTGATACTCGACGCGGATATGATAGTATTTGTCACGCCGCTCTATTATTATGGAATGTCCGCACAGTTGAAAACTCTGGTTGACCGTTTCTGTTCATTCAACAGTTCGATCAATCGGAAGCACATGAATTGTTGACCGTAGCGTGGAACAGCGACAGCTGGACGTTCGACGCGCTGGAGACACACTATAAAACGCTGGTGCGGTACCTGAATGCAAATAATCCTCCAGTTTCTCTAAATCCATCGTCGTGACAGAGGGACAAACTTTTTCCAAGATAGCCCCCTCTTGAATCAGTCGTCGTGTCCTTGCTTTTCGTTCCTTGTCACGGTTTCGCATCTGCGCTTCCTCCAATCGGTGCTGTGCCTGCAATAATTTCTTTTCGTTATCGGTCATAAAAAGCCTCCTTGTGGTAGTAAAAAGTTGACTGTTTGGTATCTGTCGGATAGCAAATACCTATCAGTCTGGTATTAAGCATTTTGTAAAAATAGTTGTGGTATCAAAAATGCCCCGTTTGGTATCGACATAATACCAAACGAGGTCAAAATTGACATCAAAAGCTGTCTGCGAAGTCCAAAGCCGCCGAAAGCTCATCGTCAGCCGTTGTGTTCTCTTGTATCGGAACAGTTGACGGAGCAATCGGAAGCATGGTGGCAGGAACATAGTGCAGACTTTTTTCAATGGTTTTTATTACCCGCCTGAGAAAAGCATCCTCTTTTTCACGGGTTTCGAGATATGGATCGGTGGCAATGTTGTTTTGCCGTTCAAAATAGTCGTTGATTGCTGTGACAATCGCGTACCTGAAATATATGAAAGCAAAAATAACCTACGACGGTATGCAACGTATTGAACGATATTTTGTGCCGGAAGACGCTTTGCGAGAAGCCTTGTTAAATGCTCTTTGCCACAAACAGTATCAATCTGGCGTACCTATTCAGATAAGCGTGTATGAAGACAAGCTGTATATTGCCAACTGCGGTTGTCTGCCTGAAAACTGGACATTGGAAAATCTGATGAGCAAACACGCTTCCAGCCCATACAATCCCAATATCGCTCATGTTTTCTACTTAGCGGGATTTATTGAAAGCTGGGGCAGAGGCATTGAGAAGATCTGCACTGCTTGCAAAAAAGACGGTGTACCGCAACCCGTCTACACCATCAATCCCGGCGATATTATGATTGAGTTTACAGCCCCGGAGGATCGTATTGTTCGTTCTGTAACCCATAGGGTGACAGATAGGGTGACAGAAAAGGTGACAGATAATTTGGACGAGAAATACATTCAAATTCTTGCACTTATATCCGAAGATCCTGCATATACTTCGACGGTAATATCTGAAAAGCTGTCATTGAGTAGAAAGACAGTAGCTCAAAGATTAAAAAAACTCAAAGAAATGGGAATTATCGAGCGTATCGGCTCTGACAGAAAAGGCTATTGGAAGATAAACAACTGAAAATAGTTTATGCCCGCTATCAGCCATCAAGCCGATAACGGGCATTCCATATTAACTATATACAAATTTACAAGTTCTGTCGGTGCGACTCCTTCTTTCTGTGCTGAATTTGTAGCGGTTATAAGGCTTTTTGCGCGCCTTTCCTACAACTGCCTTTCGATTCACCACAAATGAGCCGCAGTCATATGTATTCGGTGGGAGAAACCACCTTTTACATATTAACTCTTGATTGACGATACTGTTGCTGTCTCCCGCCAGTTCATCGTCACGGGACAGGCGGCAATAAAGGGCTGTAATTTTGTCAGACTGCTTCATGTTGTTATCCTCCATAGTGTTGGGGCAGTCTGCCATAACGAGGTTGTTGATCATCATTTACACGCTCTTTTCTTCATCCATCAGCTTCATAACTTTTTCGGGAAGAGAACATCTTCCGTCGAAGCTTCCGGTGAAATTATAGGTAGTATTTCCGGATTCCAGACGTACTGTAATCTTCGGAAGTTCCTGCCACATCGGAACGATTGCGTAGCGTGTGCCGCTTTCGCTTGAAAGAAAAATATACACCGAAGAAATATAGGAAAGATAACGAATAAAACTGACAGGCAAGGTAGATTCTCGAACTACCTTGCCTGTTTTTATATATGAGACTTTGAGAATAGTAAGCACAGCCGCTGTCCGGACAAACGGCGATTTTTGCTTGTTGGGAGAGTCCCAAACCCTTATACATTTTTGTGAATATGACTGGTGCGGATCATTTTTATTCTAAGATTTTCATCGATGCTTTTTTCTTAAAAGCCGAAAAATCCCGCTAAGAAGGGAATTTGAGACCCTGAGGTCATGAACATAAAACCTCAAAGGCTTGATTTGTTTTCAGCGGTGTCGTATAATATTAATGGATGCTTTTGTGTAGATGGAAATATAAGCAGAAAAGGCACATTTGATTAAAGAATATAATCATTATAGCGACAGCCTGAGAACTTACAAAGATTGTGATTCAGGTACTACTATCAAAATAAGTAGAAGTTTGGAGGAATATCAATGGAGAAAAATAGGATTACTACGACTAAGGCGCAATTTGATGAGAGTTTACACAAAATCGACAATACAGAAATAGAGTATTGGCTAGCTCGTGAATTGATGTTTTTACTTGGGTATGAGCGCTGGGAAAATTTCGAGAACGCAATCAATCGTGCCATGGAATCGTGCGAAACATCTGGCATTGCGGTTTCAGACCATTTTCGTGAGGTCACGAAAATGGTTCAGCTGGGAAGCGGTGCTCAAAGAAAAGTCAAAGACTATATGCTGACCCGATATGCCTGCTACTTAATCGCCCAGAATGGAGATCCCAAAAAAGATGAGATCGCTTTTGCGCAAAGCTATTTCGCTGTGCAAACAAGAAAACAAGAACTCATTGAAGAACGCATATCATATATAGAACGGGCAGAAGCACGAGGAAGACTTAAAGAGTCTGAAAAACGACTATCACAAAATATATATGAGCGTGGAGTTGATGATGCCGGATTTGGTCGTATACGTTCCAAAGGTGACCAAGCGTTATTTGGAGGACATACCACTCAGGACATGAAAAGAAAGCTCGGCGTCAATGACAATCGCCCTCTCGCAGATTTCTTACCCACTCTTACTATTGCTGCAAAGAACCTCGCCGCTGAAATGACAAATTACAATGTAGAAACTAATGACCTACAAGGCGAAGATTCAATCACAAATGAACACGTCTTAAACAACTATACTGTCCGCACCATGCTTGGCGAACGCGGGATAAAGCCAGAAGAATTGCCTCCATCAGAAGACATAAAGAAATTGGAACGACGTGTGAAATCGCAGGAAAAGAAGGTCGCAAAAGAATCCGCAAGACTTCCCGACAGCATCAATTTCGAAACTCTAAACAATTCAAATACATCGGATACATAAAATGAATGAATGTGTATGCTACAAGCAAGATTATGAAGTCAAATGTCCTCGAAACAGGAGACTTACTGAATTGAGAATTTCAAAAGGAGAAAATCATGCCCACTACGCCTACTACACACATGAAAAACTGGCAGAAGAGCAAGCTGGTCTTGCTCGTTGAGCTACTGCGGCGGGAGTCGAGTCCTGAGAGACCGCTCCTGACGCCGGAGATTTGCGCCTATATGGAAAGTCTGGGCATTCCGTGCGACCGGCGGGTCGTCGCCCGTGATGTTCAGGCTCTCAACGAAATCGGAATTATCGTCCACGAAGTCCGCATTGGGAAGTTCAAGGGCTACTATATGGTCGGCGACAATGTCCCGAAAAAGAAAAAGAGCCGTAGCCCACGGGACGAAGTCAGCTTCACGACTGCTGAGCTCAAGCTTCTTATTGATGCCGTGCAGGCGGCAAGCTTTGTCACGGAGGAGAAAACCGATGAGCTTATCGACAAGATCGCCTTGCTCGGAGGCGGTCGTCGGGCGGAGCTTCTCAAGAAAAATAAAGTCCTTTTCAACACCAGAAAGCACTCGAACGAGAATGTCTACTCAAATATTGATGCTCTTGAGACCGCTCTTCTCAAAAAGAAAAAGGTCGTTTTCCGCTACTATGACCTCGACATGAACCACGAGAAGGTTTACCGACGTGAAGGGCATCACTATGTCGTCGAGCCGATTGCTCTTGTCTTCAACGAGGACAACTACTACCTCAGCACCTACAGTCCGAAGCACGACTCAACCGCCAACTATCGCATCGACCGCATGGAGGATGTCGAGATTCTTGAGGACAAGATTTGCGAGAAGGCTTCGGAGCTTCGTGCTTCCATGTCGAGCTACACCGGGCAGGTCTTCAAGATGTACGGCGGCAAGCCGAGAACTATCACCATCCAATTCGACCCAAGTCTTGTCGGTGCCGTCTACGACCGCTTCGGCGAGGACACCGTCATGAAGCAGAGGAAGGACGGACAAGTTACCGCAAGGGTCAAAGTCCAGCTCTCCCCGCCGTTCTGGGGCTGGCTGTTCCAGTTCGGCAGGCTTATGAAGGTCACTGTGCCGAAAGAAGTGGCGGAGGAGTATAGGGAGAAGGTCAGGGATGTCCTGGAGCAAGAGCCGTAAATGTCGCCTGCCGGGCGACCACTTTTTGAAAACCGTCTGTTATAATATAACTGTCATTTAGAGATGAGGAGGGAGTGAATTGAATAACGAGCTTCTGATAAACAGCCTTACAATCGACTGGTCTAAAGTGAGCCGTGAAAGCTATCTGAGAGATATTCCTGCCATCAAGGGTCTGACTTACTTGGAGTTTTCAAGCCCAGTGACCTGCTTTGTCGGTGAGAACGGAACGGGAAAATCCACCCTGCTTGAGGCTATGGCTATTTCATTCGGATTTAATCCCGAAGGTGGAACTGAGAATTACCTGTTTTCAACACACGATTCTCACTCAGAGCTATATAAAGCTGTCAGGCTGTCCAAAGGTACAAAAAGACCAAAGCACGGTTTCTTTCTCAGATCGGAGTCCTACTACAACGTAGCAACATATGATGAGTATTACAACCATGAACCAACTCTGCATATCAAATCGCACGGCGAGGCATTTCTGACTATTGCAGAAGATGACTTTGTGCCATATGGTTTATATTTTCTTGATGAACCAGAGTCGGCACTTTCTCCACAATCGCAGTTAGCATTTCTATATGAGATTTACAAGAATGCAGAAGCCGGTGCGCAGTTCTTCATCGCAACTCACTCGCCGATTCTCTTAGGCATCCCGAACTCCGAGCTTCTTGGATTTGACGACGGAGAAATCCACAAGTGCCGCTATGAGGACACCAGTCAGTATCAGGTGATGGAGTTGTTTATCAACCATCGAGAACAGGTTCTCCGGCACATTTTGGACGAATCGGACAAATAACTCGAAAATAATTTTTATCAAGTCGAAGACTTGTAGTCACAAACCTACGACATCAAAATCTTGGTTTTTGTCGAAGGCTATGTTATACCTATCCCGTAAGACAAATTTAAACAAATTTCAAGGAGGAAAATAACATGAAGTACACACCTGCAGAGGCTTCCAAGCTTTTAAGAACCCTCACTGAGGAGTATGACAATTTAGCGGCTCGTGAACGCTCGCTCGACACTTTCGGGGCGTTTGCCAACGAAGACCTCGAGACCGTTCGTCCCGACTACGATTATGCGGAGTATCAGCGTGAGCTCTCGGAGCTTGAGAGAAAAATCCGCACCGTCAAGCACGCAATCAACGTCTTCAACGTGACGACAGTTTTACCTGATACAGACATGACGATTGACGAGGCACTTGTCTGCCTCCCTCAGCTTTCTGCAAGAAAGCGCAAGCTTGCCGCCATGTCGATGAGAGTCCAGAAAGAGCGACTGATGACCACCCGCACAACTACCGCCGCCGTCTCTGAATTTAAATACGCCAACTACGACATTGTCGAAGCTAAGTCCGACTATGAGCGCACCGTCGCCGAAATCACCGCGATCCAGACCGCCCTCGACCTCGTGAATAATACAGAGACGTTTGAGATTGACATCTGAGTAAGCTTTCCGAACACAGCCACGAGCCTCCAACTATCTTAAAAGAATATGGGTTACGGTTTATAGTAAAAGTAGCTGTCTGAAACTTTTATGGTTGTTGAAGTCAGAGTTTAAAGTTTGAAGTTATCGTTACACCATCATCCGATTGGTTCTGAACACTAATAATTTCGGCTCCGGCTGTGTTGAAAACTTGCGCTTTGCGGAAGCAGGGTGCGCTCTTTCCGAAGTTCGGTTTCAGGGGAGGGAATAAGAAAGATAATTTTGAAATTTAACTTTAAGGAGAACAAGCATATGGCAAATATCATTGTAGACCAGAAAACAATAAAAGATTTGTTTCAGGACAAGAAAGCAGATTTTTTAATTCCCGATTATCAGAGACCTTACGCTTGGGGAGAGACAGAATGTCAGACGCTATGGGATGATATTTTCTCTTTTGCAATTCCTGATGAAGGGCGAACCGAGTTTGATAGCAACAGTGAATATTTCTTAGGACCTATTGTTACATATAAAAACGAAGGACATACAGAAGTTATTGATGGGCAACAGCGCTTAACTACACTAATGCTCATGCTTCGTGCGTTCTACGCTAAATTTGGACATATGCAGGACAAAGCATCCATCTCGACAAAGCAGAATATTGAAAAATGCCTTTGGAAAACTGACGAATTTGGCGAGCCTAATATGCAGTATCTGAAGATTGATTCTGAAGTTGCAACAGACAATGACAAAGAAGAATTTCTCGAAATACTAAGAACAGGTATCATCAAGAAAGGACAAAAAAGCCGTTATGCTCAAAACTATCAGTTTTTCCAAAACTGCATTGATACTTTCTTAGGCAGGTACCCAACTTACTTTGCATATTTGCCTACTCGAATTATGAACAACTGCATTCTTTTGCCTATCGAAGCTGAATCACAAGATACAGCACTTCGTATTTTTTCAACACTGAATGACCGTGGTAAGCCCTTATCTGACGCAGATATATTTAAAGCTCAATTCTATAAATATTACTCTTCGATAGGAGAAAAGGATCATTTCATAAAACGGTGGAAGGAACTCGAAGAATTGTGCGAAAAGATTTTTCATCCGATTACGGGAACTCCAATGGATGAACTTTTTACCAGATATATGTACTTTGCCCGTGCAAAAATGGGTATCAAATCTTCGACAACAGATGCTCTTCGTAAGTTCTACGAAAAGGATAAATACAGCCTTCTTAGACAAGAGGAAACATTCGAAGACTTAATCGTACTAGCTGACTTTTGGAATGATGTCTCTAACCAAGATAAAGATAGATTTTCGGCTAGTATACTCAGAAAGTTATTTGTCTTGAATTATGCGCCAAATAGTATGTGGACGTATTTTGTCTCTGTGTACTTTATGCAAAACCGAGATAAAGATGGACTCTTGGAAGAAAACGAATTTGCAGAATTTCTTGATAAAATCACCGGCTTCATTTGGACGTATGCTGTTACTAATCCCGGAGTGAATGCGTTAAGAACGCCGGTATATGCTGAGATGGTCAATATTGTAAACGGATTGCCTGTCACATTTAGTGATTATCGTTTTGATGTGGAAAAGCTAAGGAGCATTTTTGATAACTTTAGCTTCAATAATGCAAGACCCATCACAAAAGCGATGTTAACATGGTGGGCGTTTACTGATGAGCACCAAAAGCTATTGCCACTTGAGTGCATACTTGAAATTGAACACATTTATGCCCGTAACAGACAAGATACAGAGCATTCTTTAACTAATTCCGCCAACTTGGAATCTCTCGGCAATAAGGCGTTGCTTGAAAAACGGATAAACATAAGGGCTTCTGATTACAAATTTGTAGACAAGAAAAAATACTACAACGGCTTTATCAATGGACGTGGCCAGAAAAAGGAAGGTACGCAAATATATGAGCTTACCGAACTATCTAAGACTAATGATGATTTTACAGAAACGGATATAATCGAACGTTCTGATAGAATCATGAACAGGTTTATCTTATTCTTGCAACAAAATTCTTTGATAACTATGTAATTACGCTTTAGAAAAAGGAGTTTCCAAATGCTCGGCACCATAATCGGCGACATCGTAGGCTCAATCTACGAGTTCGATAATATCAAAACAAAAGATTTTCCTCTATTTTGTGATGACTGCTTCTTCACCGACGACACGGTTATGACGATTGCGGTGGCGGATGCCATCATGAACGGCGGGGAACGGGATGACTTCATCGACTCCATGAAAAAATACGGCAGGCTCTACCCACATGAGAGATACGGCATGAGCTTTCGGATGTGGCTTCGCGCCGACACCAGAAAGCCTTACGGGAGCTTCGGAAACGGTTCTGCGATGCGGGTTGCGCCCTGTGGGTGGATGCCGGAGCTTGAGGAATGCCGAAGGCTTGCCCGACTCTCGGCAGAGGTCACACACAACCACCCTGAAGGCGTGAAAGGCGCGCTTGCGACCGCCGACGCCATCTTCCTCTGCCGTCAGAATATTGCGGACGGCGGCAGTCCCAAGGAGTGCCGGAGCCTCGTCAAAAGTCATGTCGAGAAAGAGTACGGCTACGACCTGCATAGAACCTGCGACGAAATCCGTCCGACATACGAATTCAACGAAACCTGTCAGGAGACCGTCCCGCAGGCTATCATCGCCTTCCTTGATAGCACGGACTTTGAGGACGCCATCCGCAATGCCATCTCCCTCGGTGGCGACAGCGACACCCTTGCCGCCATCACCGGCAGTATCGCCGAGGCGGCATATGGCATTCCCGATTGGATAAGGGAGAAGACACTTTCTTATCTGGATGAGAGGTTGCTCGGTGTGGTTGAGAGATGGGAAAGATTCCTACTTGTGAAGAACAGGTAAGTTAGCTAAAGTTTCGGAATAGAAAAGAACCTAAAAAATTTTGAAAAGCACTTGACAGGTACTTTGTCCCCACTTGGTATACTAATGCCAGAAAGGAGGTTTCACAAATGAAACCAAAAGAATTACAACGAAAGCTTGGCATTACCGCTGATAGAGTCAAGCTGTTCAAACGAGAAGGCATTTTTACGCCAGAAAATCCACCTGTCGGCAATCGAAGCACAAATTATACCGAAGCAGATTATAATAATCTGAAATTTATCATTGTGCTTACAAAGTCGGGACTGACTTGTAGCGATATTCGCAAATTGCAAAAGCGCGAGTGCACACTAGAAGAAGCGATTATTACTCGTCGTCTATATATCGAGGATGATATGGCAAAAAAGCGAAATTCGTTGATGCTCTTGGCTGAGATACTTGATGATAATGAGAATTTTGGAGATTTCCACACTGATCATTACTGGGATATTATTAATAGGAGAGAGGCTGAGGGCAAAGAGTTTATTGATGTTGTGGATATGTACGACTATCTCCCTGCTTTGCTCATCCGAACTGTTCGTTGTCCTTATTGTGGAAAAGAACTTGAAGTTAATTTGGAAGACTATGAGATTGGTCAGAATAGTGATGACAGAAATAACGAAATGGGATTGGATATTACTTATGATTTTGATAGCGAAGATAACATAGAATGTCCATCATGTCAGATGAAATATCGGATTTTTGGCTGGATAAGGGAATATCCAATAGGAGCTTATGATTCGGAAAACATAATTGTCAGTAAGGAGGCAGAAGTATGAGAAGAACAAACGAAGAAAAGGGATTGCTTGCAAAGTTAGCAAGCGGAGTGTTGGATGGCGCGGTAGGCAATGAAAAAATCTATGGAGATTATAAGAACGTCTACTGTGGAAAGTACATAAAAGATGGAGAGCCTGTTTCGTATCGTGAAGGAGAATCATCCCGACTCTTTAATGGAGATGAAAACGAATGCATTCCTGGCAAACGTGAAGAAACACATTACGAAACTGGTGACCAGAAACTTGAGTTTTTGCAAAAGTATGGATGGATGACAGACGACCCAGATGTGAAAGCATATAGTGCTAAATTCAAGCCGACGAAAAAGTGAATTACTTAGAAAGGACGTATCCACATGAACGAATCCATCACCCAAGAAAACCAGAAGCTGAACGAAGCAATTATCTTTGCTGTGAATCAGCACGCAGGACAGCTCCGCAAAGGAACGAATCGCCCGTATATCCTACATCCTATCGAAGTCTTGCAGATTCTTCATTCAATGAAGGCGGACATTAACCTCATGATTGCCGGACTTCTCCATGACACGGTTGAGGACACTGGTGCGACTGTGGATGAAATCCGTGAGCGTTTCGGCGAGGATGTTGCCACGCTTGTGGCGGCACACAGTGAGGACAAGTCGAAGACTTGGCTTGAGCGCAAGACTTTCGCCATCGAAGAACTCAAGACCGCCGACAAACGCCTCAAAATGCTCGTCATGGCTGACAAGCTCTCGAATATGCGGAGCATCGAGTCGGACTACAACGAAATCGGCGAGGAACTCTGGACTCGTTTCAACGCGCCGTTCGAGAAGCAGAAGTGGTACTATACCGGAATCAAGGACGCCCTTGAGGGTATGGCAAACTATCCCGAAACCAGGAAGTGCTATGAGGAGCTTGTGGGGATCTGGAAAAGGGTGTTTAAATAATTTCCGAAAAATATTGCAATTTCAACCGCGATGTGCTATAATAAAATCACCATAAAGAGTGTGCGAGGGACAAGCCCGTTGACCACACAGCAACCTGCCACGAGGTAAGGTGCTAAAGCTTGATTCGATGGGACAACGGATAGAATTTCAGCTCTCATCGAAACGATGGGAGCTTTCTTTGTGGGAAAATAATCTTACAAGGAGTGTTAATAATGAGAGAAGGAAGCATTACAACAGGAAAGGTTTACTATGACACGGGAGAACTCTATTTTGAAGGAACATACTACGATGATGCCTGGCATAATCTTTACCCTTGGCAACCACTCGACTTGATTACGGGCGTTTCGTACTACAGAAACGGGAATAAATACCGTGAAGGCAAATTCCAACGTGCTGGGTTACTTGAGGGAAAGGAGTACTATGAGTCGGGAGTATTGAAATTTGATGGCGTTTTCAACGACAAACGCAGTGCCAAGAGCTACACCATTAACGGAATTCTCATAAATGAAAAGGGCGAGGTGTCTCCCTATGGAGAAATTACCGTCCCAAGAAACTACTACGGACCTTCCTACCCGATTGAGGGCAAGTACTACTCAGAAGACGGCGAACTCATCTATGAAGGGAAATTCAAAGTAATCCATCGTGGCAGTTTAGGCTATCCACAGGTTGTCTTTCCTGAAGGATACGGAAGCTTGGGATGATATTATGAAAGACCGCAAAAACAGAGCAGATTGGATTCAGTACGAAGGCTTATCTGAAATTGACCTGAAGAGGGTTGAAAGAGGCTTGCAGGAGTTCTTCGAGAACCCTTACTGGAAAAAGCACTACGAAAAGGCTCCGTCGGACATCTGCAGGGAGTACATAGCCTTGGGCTTTGCGAGAAGCGTGGACTTTTTCGATTGCAAAACGGACTGATAACAGCGGTCTGAAACAACGCGAAGAGGAACTCACTGCCTACTTTGACGTCGAGGACTGGCGGTACACCATCATCAACGCCGGTCACTATATGGCGAAGATAAATCTCTGTAAGCAGATGGAGGAATACTATCCCGGTTGCGGAAATTCAAAGTTTATTTATGGTATGGAGTAAAAAAAGCAGCCGGGGTTTCCGGCTGCTTTGGCTTTTCAGTGGACATTTGGGAAGCCTCCTCAATCATAATCCAAATCGAACGGAATATCCCAAATTAGCTTTTTCCCAGCCGCTTTATATTCCTCTTCGGTCTTTCGCATTTCAGCATACAGCTCCTTGTAATACTCCTCTTCTTCCTTAGTTGCTGGAGGGTCAAGCTGACTCAAATCTGGTGCTCGGTCTATAGACAACATATAGATTATGCGATCACGGTTTGCCTCATTGGTCTTGATTTTTTCTTTTGTCATAAATCTTTCTCTTGCCATAGGTAGAATCTCCTTTCAGCCAACAAATCCAATATCCATTGCGATGTCGCCAACGGTTTCCTTATTTCCAAAACTTTTTCGGATATACTCCTTGTTAATTTCTACTGTTTCTTTTGCCACATCTTCAGGATACCGCCAATCGCAAAGTACAAGATACTTCTTTATTGCTGCCTCATATTCCTCGTAGGTCATCGACTCTATGCTACCCGGAAATAAAAAACAAGACTTTGATGTCGTGAGTTTATGACTTTATAAAAATAATTTTTATATTAGACTTCGCTTTTAGAAGAAAAAGGACAAATCGAATTTCTATACAACAAAGAACTCCAGCCGACACCCAAACCGGGCATCGACGGAGGCTCTCTTATTGTTATTCAAAACTGCTCGAAAATTGCGATATTTCGCACGATGCGTCTTTGTGAGCTATACGGAAATATCTCATTCCGTGGCTCTGAGGGGCAAAAAATTGTCATTTTCGACCTTTATTCCGACAGTAAACCTCATCTTAGCAATGTAAAGCGTTTTTGAGTTGAAGCTCCTTTTCTTCTACTATCCTAAAGCCTGGCGCAATTTTCGAACAGTTTGTTGGCATATCGTTCTTTCTATAGAACAAGAGGTACGCACTTTGCAGTGCATACCTCTTTGTTGACCTCCCTCGTCAGGCAGATACCCTTGATATTGATCTCTTTGAAACCTGTCTTATGGGTGGCTGGCTCAGGGGAGCCTTTTTGTGCTTCTTTGCGAGTTTTTTGGGAGAATCAAAAAAGCCTCCCTCCGGAAGTTCGCAAGCGAACTTCCGGAGGGAGACCACCGCGCAAAGCGCGGTGGTGGAGGGGTTACCGGAGGCTGGTGGCGTAGCCGACAATTGCCGAGAGTATTTATCCTTCCAAGAATGTAAGTATATCCCCCGTAACCTCTTCTCTACTCGTATCATTCAGAATCTCATGCCTGCACCCGGGATAGAGCTTCATTTCGGCGTTCTTGCCGTTTTCCTTGAGGAGATTATACACTTTTGTGACGCCCTTGCCATAGCTACCGACGGGGTCGTCTGAACCGGCGACAAGGAAAATCGGGAGTTCCGCAGGGAGAGCTGAGAACCAGGCTTTTCGGTTGACGAAGCGTTGGAGGCGGAGCAAATCCTCCATCCCGCCGATGGTGAACTTGATGCGGCAGAACTCGTCATCGCGGTTGCGGTCGCGCTCTTCCTTTATTGACGACAGCCAGCTACGGGTGTCGTTTTCTTTTTTGAAGTGATCGTTGTAGGAGCTGAAAACGGTGAGGTAGACGAACTTTGAGCAGTGCTTCCCGCCGTAAATCTTTTTATTGAGTTTGACAAGACCCAAGCCGAACGCGGACAATGCCATCGGTCCGCCAGTCCCCATGATGATGAGCTTGTCGGGGTTAACGTACATCTCGCTCGCGGCACGAACGATGAATGAGCCCATACTGTGCCCCATCAGATAGTAGGGAAGACCGCTTCCATACTCCGCCCGGACGGCACTTGAGAAGAACTCGACGTCCTGGCACAGTCTCAGCCAGCCGTCCTTGTCGGCAATGTAGCCAAAATCCCTGGTAGGCTGGGCTGTGAGCCCATGCCCGAGGTGGTCATACCCGAAGCAGATGTACCCGTTCTCCGCGGCAACCCTCATAAACCGGTCGTACCGCCCGATGTGCTCCTCCATCCCGTGAACGACGTGCAGATAAGCCTTCGGCTCACCCTTCGGGAGGTAGACTTTACCGACCAATGTATGTATGCCGTCTGATGATTTTACTTTCTTTTCGATTATATTGATACTCATAGTGGTTCCTCCTTGATTTCGCTACAGAAACGCTCCTTTCAGTCGCGCCCTCTCAGTCTGCGCTGTGCGCAGACAGCTCTCCCAGAGGGAGAGCCAAGAGCCTGCCTCTCGAAAAGTCTCGGCTCCCCCTTTGGGCATCCGCGTACACTTAGCGATAAGGTATATACAAGTCAAAAAAAGTCTGGTA
>JAJQDP010000049.1 GCA_021202155.1 Oscillospiraceae bacterium
TTTTGTAACCATATTTTAACATGTAGAGGCTATAAAGTCAAGATTATTTTCGATGTTTTTCGAGTTTTTTTGCATCTTTTCGGTTTTGTGTCTATCGTAGGGCTACTGCTTCTCAAAATTTTTCTCAAAAAGCCCTTGACAAAGTCTCTTGGTTGTGCTATCATATATGAGCGTTCGGGGCTGATGCCTCTTACGATATATTGCGGGGTAGAGCAGATGGTAGCTCGTCGGGCTCATAACCCGGAGGTCGTTGGTTCAAGTCCTTCCCCCGCGACCAGAAATGATTCCGAATCGGTTTGACGGTTCGGAATTTTTTATGCGAAAAAATCTGCAATATCAGGAAAAGTCAATAAGAGTCTCATAATCGGTCATTGAATTTTAGGCAATTTTATAGTATAATTTGTCCATACCCTTTAGAAAGGAACATTATAAAATGAAGAAAAGGATAATTTGGCTCATGACAATAGCTACGATACTTGTCACTTCCCTCACAGCTTGCGGAAGTGCAACAGCATCAGACTTCACCATTTCAAAGGACTTGGTTGACACCCAGGAGCTCGGCTACAGCGTCGGAGATACCCTCACTGAAGCCTATAAGACTGTCGGTGAGAACAACCCGATTTCGTCGGTCACCTTCTTTGCTGACCCGACATCGGTTGAGTATAACGGCAGGCTCTATGTCTACGGAACGAACGACAGCGAGCAGTATGACAAGGGCACAGGTTCTGACGAGAACACCTACGGCTCAATCGGCTCCCTCGTCTGCTATTCCACCGACGACATGGTGAACTGGACTTATGAGTGCACCATCGAAGTCACCGACATCGCGACATGGGCTGGGTGCTCCTGGGCTCCGTCCATCGTCTCAAGAGAGAAGTCAAACGGAAAAACCGAGTTCTTCCTCTACTTTGCTAACGGCGCTGGCGGAATCGGAGTTCTCACTTCTGATTCCCCTACCGGTCCGTGGAAAGATCCTCTCGGTAAGCCCCTTATAAGCACTTCTACCGGCGCACTTGCTGACGACCCGGTTTACTGGTGCTTTGATCCCGGCGTTGTAATCGACGATGACGGTGTGGGATGGCTTGCTTTCGGCGGAGGAAGTGCTGTTCACGACGACGAAGACGGAATGTACACCGGTAACTGCCGCCTTGTAAAGCTCGGTAGCGACATGATTTCCCTTGCAAGCGACATCGTGAAGATTCCTGCCGTTTACCACTTTGAGGCGAACGAGCTCAACTACATCAATGGCACCTATGTGCTGACCTACTGCTCCAACTATACCGACAGATATGCGTGGTCCTCCTACGATTCTGATGAGGACGCCCCGACGACATGTTCGATGGTATACATGACCTCGACCGACCCGCTTGACCCGGACAGTTGGGTTTACGGCGACGAATATCTCTCGAATCCGACGCACTACGGCTTCCCGTTCAGCAACAACCACTCTCATCTTCAGAAGTTCGGGGACAACTACTATATTATATACCAGACTGTTATGCTACTTGACAACATGAATTCCTCCGCGAGCGGCTACAGAAGCATTGGAATTGACATTATTGACGTCGACGAGGACTCTGTCACCATCTCCCCTGCTACTATGACTCGTGATGGCGTTGAACAGCTCAAGGATTTGGACGCATTCTCGGTCAACCAGGCTGAGACAGCGGTTACAACTGCAGGAATCAAGTACCACACAAGTGAGGACAGAACCTACATCACAAGCATCTCTGATGGCGACTGGTCGGCGGTTTCGTCGGTTGACTTCGGAAACGGTGCGAACTCCTTTGCGGCTACCGTCAGAGGCAAGGGTATCATCGAGATAAGGCTCGATTCGGTTGACGGAACTGTTGTCGGAAACGTCCAGTTCAACACCGGAAGCGAATTTGAGACGATAGTCTGCACGCTTGACAAGATGGTTTCGGGCACTCATGACCTCTACTTCGTGTTCGGCGGAAGCTTCGTCTTTGACGAGTGGCAGTTCGCGTATATCTCGGATGAGACGGTCTCAGGCCTCAGCGCAAATGCGAGCAGCGGCAAGGTCAAGCTTTCATGGAATTCGAGCACCGATTCCGAGTACACAATCTACTACAAGAGGAGCTCCTCCTCTGAGTGGAAGGTTGCCGGAACTACCACGAAAAGCTCTGTTAACATCACCGGTCTTGCAAGCAGTGTCACATATCAGTTTGTCGTCAAGAACGGCTCTTCAAGCACCGATATTGTGACTGCAACGCCATCATAAAATTAGCACAAAAATATGGGACACCGCCTCAAATGCGATGTCCCGTTTTTTTATGCCTTATTTTTTCTTCTTGTCCTTGGACTTTTTATCTGCGGACTTCTTTTTCTTCTTTTTTTGATTCTGGTAAGGGTATGGGCTGAGCTGAGCCTTTTCGCGCTTGTCCTCAAGGATGAAGCCATAGATTGTAAGAACCGCGAACACTACGAGTCCGATTCCCGCAGGAACTGCAACGCACCAATAAGGAATTGTGTCAGAGGCTTCCGGAAGAGCTTGAATCTTGAGGGTGTAGCCAAGAGCTGTTCCGCTGATTCCCATCGCGGAAAGACCTTCTGTGAATAACTCCTCCTCAGAAGAGGTCATCGTCTTGAAACGACCGGTTATCTCAACAATGCTTCCCTGATAGCCAGAATCCGGGTCGGCGGCGTACTCAAGATAGGCGTCTATGACCTCCTGGATGTCATCGTCCCCACGCTTGTCGGCTTCAACCAAGGTTGCAACCTGTTCGCCGTTGATGTCAAGATACATTACGTAATAGTAGTAGTTCGCGGCGTCCTCAGTTGCGGCGATGTAGCCAATCTGAGCCAGGAACTTATAGGCACTTCCGGTTACGTACTGGTCGGTAAGGTCGTAAGTGAGCGTCACATCGGATAGCTCAATGACATTTTCCGCTGTATCGACATTTTTGTAGATAGTAGCGATAGTAGCGACTGTCGGCACAAACGCAACAAAGCAGATTATAGCCGCAATCAGAAGAATATAAATCGTTTTGCCCGTGAGGAATCGCTTAAGCTTGGTGTCCTCGGTTGGAGAAAACTCTTCCTTGACTTCGTAGGTTTCATTATTTCCGTCTAAAATACTCATTATTTGTCCTCCATGAACAAGATTCCGCGGAAATTTGCCCTGCGAGAATCCGCGTTGCGACAAAACCGCCAACTACTGTTACCGAAAATTATACCACAATACTTCGCTCACGTCAATTATTTTGCAGGAGATTTTCCTTTTCAAACTGCAACATGTAGAGTTCATAGTAGTGTCCCTTGAGTGCAATGAGCTCATCATGGGTGCCGCTCTCCAAGATTTCGCCGTGAGAAAGATAGATAATTCTGTCAGCTTTTCTTATGGTCGAAAGTCTGTGAGCAACTATGAGAAGGGTTCCGATATTCATCATCTTTTCGAGCGAATCCTGGATGAGAATTTCGGTTTCGGTGTCGATATTTGCGGTAGCTTCGTCAAGAATCATAACCTCAGGCTTATGGATAATTGTTCTTGCAAACGACAGAAGCTGTCTCTGACCGGCAGAGAAGTTGTTGCCGCGTTCACGAACCTCTTCATCAAGACCCTTGTCGAGCTTTTCAATTATCTTATCTGCATTTACGTAGCGGCAGACATCCATTATCTCTTCATCGGTGAAGCTGTCCTCTCTGAGAACGATATTGCTCCGGATAGTACCCGAGAAGAGGAAGACGTCCTGGAGCATCTGACCGAAGTGCTTCCTGAGGCTTGAGACAGTATAGTGCTTTATGTCGACGCCATCGATGAGAATCTGACCCTTCTGGATGTCATAGTTCCGGCAGATGAGCGAGAGAATCGTCGTCTTGCCAGAGCCGGTTGCTCCAACGAATGCGACCGTTTCGCCGGCATTTACCTTGAAGGAAACGTCCTTAAGAACCCACTCACCCTCGTTATATGCAAACCAGACGTGCTTGAACTCAATATCACCCTTGCAGGCTTCGAGATCTACTGCGTCAGGCTCATCCTGAATCTCGGGAACCATGTCAAAGATGGTGAATATCTTCTCAGCGGATGCCAGAGCCGACTGAAGCCAGTTGAACTGCTCAGCTAAATTCTGAATCGGGTTATAGAATTTCGAGATATACATGTAGAAGGACACGACAGTGCCGCTCGTGACAACCTGCCCGAGGAAAACGGTATCTTTGATATATCCCCTTCCGCCGAGGTAGAAGAGGCAGAGAATCGAAGAGACATAGAGCATGTAAACGAGAGGGCGGAAGACCGCAAATGTGAATATCTGCTGAGTCTGGGCACGCTCAAGCTTCTTGTTACGCTCCTGGAATTCCTTGAGCTTTCTGTCCTCGCGGTTGAAAATTTGAATTATCTTCATCCCGGAAAGGTGCTCGGAGGTGAAGGTGTTTATGTCGGTAGTTCCGTCCTTGACTCGTCTGTAGGCGCGGCGGGAGAACTTTCTGAATATAACCGTGAAGAGAAGTATGAACGGAACAAAGCAGAGAACCATCAGTGTGAGCTGGTAGTTGAGCATCATCATTGCGACAAGTACTCCGACAATTACGAAGAAGTTCTTTATAAGGTTCACGAGGATATTCGTGAACATGACGGATATAGCGTTTGTGTCGTTTGTGACACGGGTGACAAGCTTTCCGACGGGAATATCGTTTAGCTGAGCATGAGAAAGGCTCTCGATATGCTTCATGAGGTCTTCACGCAGAGCGGAAAGAATCTTCTGCCCTATCTTCTGCAGGACTATTGCCTGAACGTAGGTGCATATCATCGAGATGATCAGTATGCTCGCATAGACTGCGATGTAGGCGAAAATCTCGCTCATCTCAAAATCTCCGACTATCATGTCTTCTATCTCGCCAATAATAAGTGGCGAAATTATGTCATAAGCGACGGATATGAGCATTATGAAGAGAACGAATATGAATTGCCCTATGTAAGGCTTGGCGTACTTAAGAAGCCTTTTAAGTATCTCGCCGTCGGACATATTGCGGTCAAAGCCCATCGCTTCTTTACGGTCCTTGACAGAGAAGTAAGCTACGATAAAGATAATTGACACGACGCCGATTACCGCGCCGACAGCCAAAAGAGGATAAAACTCACGCATTCATAACACCCCTTTCGTTTTCAAGACGCTGTAAATCAACTGTCAGCTTATACTGCGGACAGCTTTCATAAAGCTCATCATGATTTCCGACTGCAAGGATATTTCCATCATCGATGAAGATTATCTTGTCCATATGCTCGATGGTGGTGACTCTGTGGGCGATGAGAATAGTGGTCTTGCCCTTGCGGGAGGACTTAAGTCCGGAAAGAATCTCCTTCTCGGTTTCGATGTCGACCGCCGATACCGAATCATCCAAAATCAGGATGGATGCATCCTTCATGAGAGCTCTGGCTATTGAAATTCTCTGCTTCTGTCCGCCCGAGACGGTCACACCGCGCTCGCCCAAGACTGTGTCATAGCCTTCGGCGAATTCCGAGATGTTGTCGTCGACTGCTGAAAGTCTGGCGGCTTCCACGGCTTTTTCGTGACTTACGTCATCGGTAGCGAACTCGATATTGTGCTCTATTGTGTCGCTGAACAGGAAATTATCCTGTGGGACATAGGCGCAGTATTTTCTGAGAGATGCTATCGAGATTGTATTTACATCCTTGCCGTCGACGAAAATCTTGCCGTCGGGGACGTTGTAGATTCTGAGTATAAGGTCGGCAAGTGTCGTCTTGCCTGCTCCGGTTCTTCCGATTACACCGACGCTTTCGCCGGCATTTATCTTGAAGGATGCGTTCTTTAAGACATCATACTCGCCATCAGGATAGCGGAATGTGAGGTCTTTGAATTCTATATCTCCCCTGACATTTTCTATGTCGGTGACGTCTTCTCTGTCTCTTACGTCGACTTCTGCATCAAGGAGCTCGCTGATTCTCTTGAGGGATGCTGTTCCCTGGGAGTGCATATTTATAAGCTCGGCGACTGCCATTACAGGCCAGACGATCGAGTTGAAGTAGCCCATAAACTCGACGAGCTGTCCTGCGTTGAAGGTTCCCTTATAGACAAGATAGCTTCCGTAGCCAAGGATAACACAGATTACAGATTCTACGAGCAGGGTTACAAAGATTGTAAGGAGTGTTGAAAGGCGGGTGTACTCTACGTTTGCATCCTCATTCTCTTTGTTCAGCTTGCGGAACGCCATGAGCTCTTTGCCTTCCTTGACAAAGGCCTTTATTACGGCGATTCCCGAGAAGCTTTCCTGGGAGAAGTCGGAGAGCTTGGAGAACGCTTCCTGACGCTCGTCCCACTTCTTCTCCATATACTGCATGAGAGTCATTCCGACTCCGAAAAGAAGAGCTATCGGAATCATGCAAAGAAGAGACATGAGAACGTTCATCCGGAGCATCTTTATAAACGAAAGGATTCCAAGGAACGCCGCATCGCAGGTCATTAAAATTCCGTTTGAGTAGCAGTCGCGGATGGTTTCGAGGTCGTTTGTGAAGAGTGACATAAGGTTGCCGACCTTGTTCTTCTGGTAGTACTGCTGAGATAAATCCTTGCAGTGGTCGAACATACGAAATCTCAAATCTGCCGCGACCTTGTTTCCGCTTCCGTTGAAGCAGACGCGCCAGAGGAATCTTCCCGTAACTATCCCGACGATGATGCCTGTCATTGGGAGGCAGACTTCATCCAAAAGATAGTCCATATCGAAAACGGCGGTTGTGCCATCGTCAAGCGTGACGTAGCCCGAGTTCAAGCCGTTTATGACATTACGATAGAGCTCGGGGATAATGAGCTGTAGGTAGTCGACAAGAACCAGTGCCGCAATTCCGATTATGAGGAGATAGGCGTACTTTATGTAATAGCGATTTATGTGTTTTCCAAAAAGCAATTTTATGCCCCCTAAAATGCAAATTCAAAGGCGATTATAGCACATTGCAAGACTTAAATCAAGAGGCAATTTCGCAATATTGTATTTCACAGAAAGACAATATTTAAGCCCCGAGAAAATCCCGGGGCTATGTTTATGCCTGTTGTTCTTCAGTATAATATTGAGCCTGTGCGTTCCAGAGTTCACTGTACTTGCCGGTTTGCTCAATCAGCTCGTCATGGCTTCCCTTCTGAACGATTGAACCGTGGTCGAAGACTGCGATTTCATCACAGAAACGACAGCTTGAAAGGCGGTGGCTGATGTAGATGGCGGTCTTATCGCCTACTATATCGTTGAACTTAGAATATATCTCCGCTTCCGCCATCGGGTCAAGTGCGGCTGTCGGCTCGTCAAGGACTATGAAGGGTGAATCTTTATAGAGTGCCCTTGCGAGAGCTATCTTCTGAGCCTCACCGCCGGAGACGTTCACGCCGTTCTGGTCAACTTCTGTATAAAGAGTTGTCTCCAAGCCGCTTGGAAGCTCTTTTAATCTGTCGCCGAAGCCGGTTTTGACAAGGCAGTCGGTGGCTTTGTCGCCGTCATAGGTCATGCTTGAAGCAACAACCTCGCCCAATTTAAATGCCGGGAGCTTGAAATCCTGAAAGACTACCGAGAAGACATCGAGATATTCACGGTAGTTATACTTCGTGATATTGATGCCGTTGAGGAGGATTTCGCCCTCGGTGGGATCGTAAAGTCTGCAAAGAAGCAGTATGAAAGTGGTCTTGCCGGAGCCGTTCTCGCCGACGACTGCAAGGCGTTCGCCTACCCTGAACTTGACGTTGACGTGGCGGAGGGCGTAATTATCGCTTCCGGGATACTTGAACGATACGTCTCTGAACTCGATTTCATAGTCTCTGTCAAGTCTCTTTTCGACCGTCAGAGAGCCTTTATACATACTGTGCGGGATGTCGAGGTATTCAAGAGACATTTCTAAGAACGGAGTGTTGGCTTTTAGCTGACCGAGAGTTACGAGAGTCTGGCTGAGACCACCTGAAACACTGGTGATTGCGGCGACGTACTGGGTTACATAGCCGATTCCGAATGCACCGCCGAGAGCTTTAAGGCAGACATAAACGTATGCGAAACCTGAGAACATAGTCATGATTCCATCCCCGAGTGCAGCGAATGCTCCCATCGGACCTCTGGCAAAGCGAGCAAACAAGCCTTTGGATGCGAATGTTTCTGTTTTGTCGCAGTTATATTTCTCGCTCATCTTGTGCTGATTGTACATTCTCACGTCAAGGTAGTATTTCTCATCGCTTCCTAACCAACCATGGAAGCCGAAAAGTCTATTGGCTAAGTTGTGGTCACCTATATGTTTCGACCAATAACTTGAGGCTCTGTTGCCAAAATACGGTGCTAAAAATGTCACTCCAAGCATAACTACAATAACCAGAATTATGCAAATAGGATTATTCAGAAAAGAAAGGCTCGAACCAGCAGGAACTTTCGTTGTGAAGAGAGTTAAAGTCAGAGCAACACCGCCTATGATTGTGAAGATGCCCCTGATGAGGTCTTCAATCCAGCTGAGCAGATATACAAGTCCCCAACCTGCGCTATTGTTATATTGGTAGATTGTTGAGTAGGTATCTTTTGTTTTCTGGTTGTCGGCATCGGCGAAATCCATATTGAGTTGTTTCTTGATGTAGTTGCCCATTCCTCTGTTGTAGTTTGCCATGCCGCTACCGTAGGTGTTTTTGTACTTATTAAGGAATGCACTTATGAGCGCAACTGCCGCCGCCAAAGCAAGCGTTACCAGAACAAGCATTATGAGACGGTCCCTGTCCCTATTGCCTGAGAGTTCGGTTATGATGAGAGCCGACATGTAGATTCCGATGTAGGGATTAAGGGCAGTCCAGACGGAATTGACTATTGTCGAGATAACCATGTGGGGACTGTTTTTATAGAGGATTTTAAGACCCTGAATCGTCTTGGATGCCATCCGGCGATAGGTGATTTTGTCCTTGTTCTTACTCATTGATGTCACCCTCCCTGTAGTATTTGCTCTGAACTTCAAAGAGTTCGGCGTATTTTCCACCTTGTTTAAGCAACTGCTCGTGGGTTCCCTCTTCCAATATCTTGTGGTCGCCTATCAGGATGATTCTGTCGCAGAATCTGGTCGAGGCGAGACGATGGGAGATATAGACAGACGAGCGTCCTGCGGTCATGTCGTTGTACTTATTATAAAGGTCGGCTTCGGCTATCGGGTCTAAAGCTGCTGTCGGCTCGTCAAGAACGATGACAGGAGCGTCCTTATACAAGGCTCTTGCAAGCATCAGCCTCTGTGTCTGACCGCCGGAAAGGTTCACAGCATCCTCATAGACTTCACGGTTGAGCTTTTCTTCAAGACCATCCTTGAAGCCTTTGACCATTTCGGTAAGTCCGGCTTTCTCGATGCATGAATTAACCTTGTCATAGTCGATGTCGTGGTCGGTCTGGGCAACGTTTTCGGCGACTGATCCCGCCCAGAGGATGCAATTCTGGAATACTGCCGAGAAGACTTTGTAATATTCACGGCGGTTGAATTCTCGGATGTCAACGCCATTCAGGAGCACTCTCCCCTCTGTCGGGTCTTCCATGCCGGTGATGAGCTTGACGAGTGTCGTCTTTCCTGCGCCGTTCAAGCCTACTACAGCAAGCTTTTCGCCCGCGTGAAGGGTCAGATTGATGTCTTCAAGAGTATAGCTGTCAGATGAAGGGTACTTGAACCAGACGTGGTCAAGAACTATCTCATATCTTCCGTCGGCGGGAACGGGGACATCGGAGCCATCCTCGAACTTGAACTGCTCGGGATAGTTGATGACTTCAAGGACGTTTGAAAGCTCCAGGCACTGTCTGTGCATTGTTGTGAGGTCTCCTAAAACTCCCGTAACCCAAGTGGTGAATCCGCCGACTGTCGAGAAGTAGAGGATGAACATCGAGACGTCGATTGAGCCGTCCAGAACAAGAGCAATGAAATAGGCATAAGCTACAGCGTTTCTGAGGAAGCTCAGAACAAGGTCGGCAATTCTGCCCCAGATATAGACGTTCTCGCATTTGCGATGGAAGGCTTCAAGGAGTAGACACTGCTTGTCGTAAAGCTCTGTGAACCAGCTCTTGATGCCGAAGATTCGGACATCCTTTGCAAAGCTCGTTTCGGAGGCTGTTTTGCGGACATAGCTCAGAGTCTCATCAATCTTCGCTTCTTCCTCACGGTGATTATAGCCGTAGCTGTTGAGCTTGTTCGTAACGAAATAGCCGACAAGAGCGGTCACCGTCACAAGAAGGAGAATCCAGACGTTTGCAGTCGAGAGTATTGCGGCATAGATGATAAGTCCCAGGAGATTGCTTAAGAACGAGCAAATCGTTTTCCAGATTGCCTCGGAAGCTTCAGAATTGCCATAAGTGGTTTGACTGGCTTTTTTGAGAATCGTCTGGAACTTTTCGTTACCTAAGTTCGGGTAGGATGTCTCGGCACACTTTGTGTTGATGAGATTTATGATTTCCGAGCGCACCGTTATCCTGCCGTAGAGGATATTCGAGTCGATGTATTGCCTTGCCATGGCGAGGAACACTAAAATCAGCGTGAAGCCGATTATTGTTATGAGAAGCTCGGAAACTGTTCCATTTCGTTCAAGCACTGCAATTATCGTGGGCAAGATATAAAGTCCCGCAACGCTCTGACCTGTCACTACGAGAGAAAAGAGAAGTCCTAAGATTACAACCTTTTTCTCGCCGTGAGTCCAGGCGCATTTAGTCATGAACCAGACACAACTTAAGATGCCGTACTTTGGTTTTTCTTTTATTTTGTCTTTTGTTTTACCTTTGGTAATTGTCATATTCAGCACCGCCTTTCATGATTTTATTATAGCGGAAATTTTAAAGAGCGCACGTTTTGGGGACGAAACGCTCTCTACGGGGGACGAATTGCAGATTTTTGCTATTGCGGGAGGAGAATTTCGGTTGAGAAGGCTCCGTCCTCGCTGTTGCGGGAGATATAGCCGCCGTACTTTTTGACAAGAGAATCAATACGGGCAAGTCCCAAGCCGTGACCTTCGCCCTTGGTACTGCTAAAAACAGTACGCTTCTGGTCGGCGGTGAAGTTGGTGAATGAGATATAGAACTGGCTGTCGCGGACTGCCATATATACACGAATCATACGCTTGTCTTCCGGCAGTTTCTTTGATGCCTCAATTGCGTTATCAAAAAGATTTCCGACTATTGAGCAGAGGTCTATATCGGAAACCGAGAGCTTCACCGGTATCTCCGCATCTGCTTTTACAGGAATATTCGCCGCTTTGGCAAGGGAAATCTTGCTGTTGAGGATAGCGTCGCACATAGCATTGCCGGAGTGGATGACGGTGTCCACGGTATTGAGATCGGTTTCAAGCTCGTTCAAGTATGCCATGACGGAATCCATGTCGCCGGACATGACACGGGTTTTCAGAATCTGGATATGATTGCGATAGTCGTGCCGCCAGCCCCGAATCTGCCTGTACATGTTGTCAACCTCGGCATAGTGGGTCTTGAGGAGCTCCTGCTGATAGGCATCTATTTTCTTGTTCATTTTCTTTGAAAGCTTCGGCATCACAATCACTCCTTCCCTACTCTATGGATTAATGCTCTGTTAAGCGACTCGTATTGTCCACGAGGCAATGGGATTATGATATTATCTTTTAAGTATATTTCGGTTTTGGTGACTTTTCGGACATAGCGGAGATTTACAATATAAGAGCGTCCGGTGCGGTAGAAATTCTCATCAAGTAAGCTCTCAAACTCTCCGAGAGTCTTCTTGACTGTGTAGTCTTCGTCGGCGTGGATAGTGACGTAGTTTTTGATGACTTCAAGGTACTTTATTTCTATGAGAGGCACTTTGACGGTTTCATCTGTCAGTTCAAGTGTCAGCATACGCTCACTTCTTGCAATCTTAACTACCGCCTTGTCTAAAACTTCAAAGAGCTTTTCCTCTTTCAACGGCTTCATGAGGTAATTCAGCGCGTCAACATCGTAGCCGTCGGCAATATAGTCGGAGTAGCCTGTAATGAAGACAATCTGGACGTAGCGGTTGTCAACCCTCAGCTTCTTTGCAAGGCTGACTCCATCCATTCCGCCCATTTCTATGTCAAGAAGCAAAATATCGTAATCTTTCTTCTCGGAATACGAGAATAAGAAAGCCTCCGCCGAGTTGAAAATATCGATTTCGGTTGTGATGTCACGGGCTGTTGCCCATTTTTGGGTGAGCTTATGAACAAGATTTGTCATATCCTGCGAATCATCACAGATTGCGAGCTTATACATGCGGAAACCTCCCTCCTCGAATAATCTACATTTAAATTTAGCACATATCAGCTTAAAAGTCAACATACTAAAAAGAGCCTGCCGCTCGGGCAAGCTCTTTCTATAAGCTTTTGATTACTTGATCATGGAAGCGATTTCTTCAGCGAAGTTCTCTTCCTTTTTGGCAATGCCCTCGCCTCTCTCATAGCGGACAAACTGCTTGATTGCGATCTTGCCGCCGAGGTCCTTGGCGCACTTCTCGACATACTTGCCGACGGTGTACTCATTGTCCTTGACGAATTCCTGCTCAACGAGGCAGTTTTCAGTATAGTACTTACCCAGCTTGCCCTCTGCAATCTTCGCAAGAACAGCCTCAGGCTTGGAAGCCATTTTCGGGTCTTCAGCCATCTGAGCCATAACAATCTTCTTCTCGCCTTCGAGAACTTCAGCCGGAACGGAAGCTCTGTCAAGATATGCAGGGCTCATAGCGGCGATCTGCAAAGCGCAGTCCTTACCACAAGCATAAGCCTTGTCGCCGAGGTCGGTGTCAAGCTGAACCAGAACGCCGATTCTGCCTTCACCGTGAACATAGGAAACGAGGTCGCCTTCGAGGCGGACAAAACGTCTGATCTGAATGTTCTCTCTGATCTTCAAGAACAGCTCCTGAAGCTCTTCCTGAACGGTCAGATCACTTCCAACAGCCTTGCAAGCCTTGAGTGCTTCGACATCTGCAGGATTTTCCTTGACGATAGTCTCAGCTACGGTCTTGACGAAAGCCTTGAACTGGTCGGTATTTGCAACGAAGTCGGTCTCGGAGTTGACTTCAACGACTACGCCGACGCCATTCTCAACGAAAGCCTCAACCAAGCCTTCAGCGGAAACTCTTCCTGCCTTCTTTGCCTGGGAAGCGAGACCCTTCTCTCTCAAGATAACTATTGCCTGCTCAAAATCGCCGTCAGCCTCTACGAGAGCCTTCTTGCAATCCATCATGCCGACGCCGGTTCTCTCTCTTAAGGACGCAACGTCCTTTGCGGTTATATTAGCCATAGTAAAGATTCCTTTCTTGCTATCGTTATATTCAAATTACTCTGCCTCAGAAGCAGTCTCCTCAGCGGAAGCCTCAGCAGGCTCTTCAGCGGCGGCATTAGCCTCGCCCTGTCTGCCTTCGATGATGGCGTCAGCCATCGCGCCGGAAATGAGCTTGACAGCTCTTATAGCGTCATCGTTGCCGGGGATTACATAGTCAACCTCATCGGGGTCGCAGTTGGTATCTACGATAGCAACTATCGGAATACCAAGCTTTCTTGCTTCGGAAACAGCGATCTTCTCGCGCTTCGGGTCAACAATGAAGAGTGCGGCGGGAAGTTTCTCCATGGTCTTGATACCGCCGAGATACTTTTCTAACTTCTCGATTTCGAGAGTGAGCTTTGCAACTTCCTTCTTCGGAAGGAGTTCAAATGTGCCGTCGGTCTCCATCTTGTGGAGCTGTTCGAGACGAGCGATTCTTGTCTTGATGGTCTCAAAGTTGGTCATCATACCGCCGAGCCAACGGGCATTTACATAGTGTGCACCAGCTCTGGTAGCCTCTTCCTTGATGGAATCTCCTGCCTGCTTCTTGGTTCCGACGAAGAGAACCTCGCCGCCCTCAGCGGAGATGTCTCTTAAGAACATGTAAGCCTCATCAAGCTTCTTAACTGTCTTCTGAAGGTCGATGATATAGATTCCGTTTCTTTCTGTGAAGATGTAGGGAGCCATCTTCGGGTTCCATCTTCTTGTCTGGTGACCGAAATGTACACCGGCTTCAAGAAGCTGTTTCATTGATACTACTGACATTGTAGTTCCTCCTAAATTGGTTTTTAATTTAATCCTCCGCACAGGTTACCTTGCCTTCACCTGGAGCAAGACCCAGGAACCACAGCAAAACCCATGCGTGCGAATTGCGGTAATATTATAGCACGGGAATTGGGGAAATGCAAGTGTTTTTTTGATATTTTTTGCTTTTCATCAGTCCGGATTTCCTTACCAAAGAGGACAACTTCCATCCCAAAATTCATGTAGTTCTTTATATCGTCATCCTCCATGGGTTATCTCCAGCCCTGATATGCGGCTGATGCTTGTCCATAGTAATAAATCGCCTTGCAGACGTTCGAGAGATTTTCGTTCTCGTCATCCACGGTATTCTTTATATAGGAATAGATGCTGTAGGAGGTGTAGAACACGCCGTCTCTATAGATAGAGAAGATACTGCTCATTTCCTTCGCGGGAACCTTGAATTCGATGTATGAGCCGGAGCTGTCACTCCCGGAGATTATGTCCTTGCTGCTGACGGTGTAGGTGCTACTGTCACTGACATAGAGCCTTATGAAGATTCCCTCGCCGTCAAGCGCGAGAGTCTTGCCCTCAATCCCATTGGCGGTACTGCTGTATGTGCTGAGGTCGACGTCCCATGTGCCATACTTCACCGGGTCAGTCCAAGTCAAGTCTATGTCCAGTATATCAATAGAGCTCGAACCGTCCAGCCACTTTTCAACGTAGTACCCATAATTCAGCACCGCTTCGCAGAGGTCTTTCACGGCATAAAGTTCGTCTGATTCGTCGCTTGTCATTGCCGCCGTGCAATAGGCGTAAACCGAGTAATCGGAAACCGAAACTGTGGTTGAGCCGTCGGTGAGATAGGCGGTTATAGTAGTATCAAACTGTGTCGGGCTGACGTAGACGATGTAGCGGTAGTACTCCA
>JAJQDP010000007.1 GCA_021202155.1 Oscillospiraceae bacterium
TGATTCTATGCGATAAATTTGACAGCATAGATTACGAGCAGGCGAAGCGGGATGTTGAGCCTTTCATCCGGGATACTTCTGCTTTGGATGTCTGGAGCGCAGAGTTCTTCAAGCAAATAACAGACGGTTTAACAATGGCTTAAAAAAGAAAGAAGGCAAAAAATGTCAGAAACAAAGGTTAAAAAATCAAGGCTTTCTGCCGGGAAGATTGTTCTTTTGGTGGTTATAGTGCTGATTGTGGTGGTTGCGGCGGCGTTTATGTGGTATGTCGGGGACTACTACCATGCCGACGCGGACGAGTATCTGGTCAGCAGTGACACGGTGAGCGTCATGTACGTCGACGACGGCGTCCTCTTCTATGGGAGCGGGAACGACACGGCTCTCATCTTCTATCCGGGTGCAAAGGTCGAGTACACCGCCTACGCGCCGATTATGGTCAAGCTCGCCGAGGGTGGGGTCGACT
Source organism: Oscillospiraceae bacterium (assembly GCA_021202155.1). GTDB lineage: Bacteria > Bacillota > Clostridia > Oscillospirales > Ruminococcaceae > Faeciplasma. The sequence continues at coordinate 464 of JAJQDP010000007.1, forward strand.
GCTTCATCATCGAAATGCCGTTTAATCTTGCGTTTTTCGGGATGAACAAGGCAGAAAATGTGATGTCGGAATTCGTCTCCTATGAAAACTGGTACATCGGTGGTCACTCTCTGGGAGGAGCGATGGCGGCGTCGTTTGCATCAAATCACCGGGATGAGCTATGCGGCTTGGTGCTCCTTGCCTCGTATTCGACGAGCGATTTAGGAGACCTCCCCACCCTCTCCATCTATGGCAGTGAGGACAGCGTCCTGAACCTTGAGAGCCTTGAAGCCGGTCGCCAGTACTCGACCGATTACACCGAAATCTGCATTGAAGGCGGCAACCACGCCGGCTTCGGCTTCTATGGCGACCAGTCGGGCGACGGCACCGCCACCATCTCCCCGGAGGAGCAGTGGAAAACAACCACCTCGGAGATTCTTTCCTGGGTGGAGGGGTGACCCCACAAGGCGTTTCTCACAAAATGCCCATTGAAAAACAGGCAGGTTCGTGGTATCATGTTGTTAATACCTCTGAAAGGAGTCCTCTTATGAACACCAAAAACCAGCCTTCCTGGCTTGACAACGCTATTTTTTATGAAATATACCCTCAGTCCTTCTGCGACTCGAACGGCGACGGAATCGGGGATTTTGAGGGAATTATCCGCAAGCTTGATTATATTCTTGAGCTCGGATGCAACGCAATCTGGATGAACCCATGCTTTGAGTCGCCGTTCGGCGACGCGGGCTACGACGTCTCAGACTACTACAAGGTCGCGCCGAGATACGGCACAAATGAAGACCTCAAGCGGCTTTTCTCGGAGGCTCACAAGCGCGGGATGCACGTCCTTTTAGACCTCGTCCCCGGGCACACCTCGGTCGAACACAAGTGGTTCAAGGAGTCGATGAAGGCGGAGAAAAACGAATTTACCGACCGATATATATGGACTGACAGCGTCTGGGAGGAGCCCACAGGCTACGGCTCACTTCGTGGAATCTCCGACCGGGACGGAAGCTGTGCCGTCAACTTCTTTTCCCACCAGCCCGCTCTCAACTATGGCTACTACAAGCCTGACCGCCCCTGGCAACAAAGCACCGACAGCCCGGGTGCAATCGCGACGCGTGAAGAGATGAAAAACATCATGCGCTTCTGGCTCGGGATGGGCTGTGACGGCTTCCGTGTCGACATGGCGGGCTCTCTCGTCAAGCAGGACGAGGACTCAAAGGGCACAATAGCCCTCTGGCAGAATATCCGCGAGTTTTTAGACGAGGAATTCCCCTCGGCGGCGATGGTCTCCGAGTGGGGAGAGCCGGACAAGAGCCTTATGGGCGGCTTCCACATGGACTTTCTTCTGCACTTCGGACCGTCCCACTATAACGACCTCTTCCGCTGTGAGGAGCCGTTCTTCTCGGACAGAGGCAAGGGCGACGTCTCGGAATTTGTGACGAAATATAAGGAGAATTACGAGAAGTCGGAGCGAAAAGGGCTCATCTGCATCCCCTCCGGAAACCACGACATGGACAGGCTCGCCCGCTCAATCCACGGCGACAACCTCAAGATTGCGTTCGCGTTTCTTCTGTCGATGCCCGGCGCGCCGTTCATCTATTACGGTGACGAAATCGGGATGAGATATGTCGAAAACCTCACCTCCGTCGAGGGCGGATTCGGGAGAACCGGCTCGCGCTCGCCTATGCAGTGGGACGACTCCACCAACGCCGGCTTCAGCTCCGCGCCAAAGGATTCCCTCTACATTAGTCTTGATGAGTCGAAAGACCGCCCGACCGCAAAAGCTCAGATGGCGGACGAGAATTCACTCAGAAGTGAAATCAAGCGGCTTATTGAACTGAGGCAGAGCCACCCCGCCCTCATGAACAAGGGCGACATCGAGTTCGTCTACGCCGAAAAGAACACCTATCCCCTCGCCTACTTAAGAAGCAGTGGCGAAGAAAAAATCTTGGTCATCCTGAACCCCGCGGACAGGAAGACCGAATTCGAGTGCGACTATTCGCTCGGCAAAGAGGTCTACTCCTTCGGCGGGAAGGTCACCAAGAGCGGCAATAAGATAGTAGTTCCGGCTAAAACCTCGGCTTTTATCGAGGTCTGACCGAAAACAGGCATAACAAAAAGCGGCTTCACCAATCTGGTGAGGTCGCTTTTGTATAAGTCTATAAGTTATACTCTCTCCGCCTTTTGACGGCTTCCTTGTAGACTTTTTCGTCTGTGCGGGCTGAGACCACAAGAATCTTCATAATTGTGTCTTCCCGTATCACTTTATAGACCACCCGAATTCCAATATCTCTGAATTTAATCTTCAGAAGATTTCTGAGATTCAGGTTGCCCTTGTTCCCGAGAGGCTTGCCATAACCGCCCTCGCTCTGCGGCAAAGGATTCCGGCTGACCTTCACAATGCCTCTTAAGACCTGTGCTTTGACTGAGCCGTCAAGCTCGCCCATGTCTTTCTCGGCTTCGGGGAGAAATTCAACCTGCCAGTTCATCCAATCACCACGTCTCCCGCTTCGTCTAAGTCTTCCTCGGTGATGCCCAGATGCTCCATCACTTCGGACAGAGGGATGCCCGGCTCGTTTTCGTGCTTCTCAAGCCTTTCATATGCCTCGAGCAGGAGCGCATAATCCTCTTCAAGCTCAGTCAGTCGGTCATATTCATCCGGCGAAAGAATAAAAGCAGTTGGCTGGTTGTTTTTAAGGACAATAAGCTGAGATTCGTTGTGAAGACGGTCGAAAATCCTCGAAGCCTGACCCTTGCTAAACTGTGAAATCGGGACAAGACTTCTCGCAATATTGGTTGCCGATGGCATAATAACACCTTCTTTCGCTGTTAATCCTATTATACGCACTTTGCAACGATATTGCAAGCACTTTTCACGAAAATTTTCTGTATTATTTGCATTGCAATTTTAAAGACAGGTCTCGCTTTATCCCCAAACCTCCTCGGCTATCTCCTTGACGAGCTGAAGCTTTGCCCACTGCTCTTCCTCGGTGAGCTTATTTCCTATCTCGCAGGAGGCGAAGCCGCACTGGGGGCTGAGGCAGAGGCGGTCAAGAGGGAGATACTTTGCCGCCTCATGGATTCTCTGGATAACAACCTGCTTATCCTCTAATTTCGGGGATTTGGTCGTGATGAGTCCCAGAACAGCCATCTTGTCGCCGGAAACGGAGCTGAGGGGTTCAAATCCGCCGGAGCGTTCGTCGTCGAATTCAAGATAGTAGGCGTTGACGTTCTCGCGTGCGAAGAGAACCGACGCGACCTTGTCGTATGCGCCCGAATTCGCATAAGTAGAGTGGAAATTGCCGCGGCTGACGTGGGTGTTGATTCTCATGTCCGAGGGCTTGCCCTCGATTGCCATATTGTTGATTTGGAGAAGCTTCTCCATCACGTCCTGCAAGCCCTTCTCGTCAGTTCCGAAATAGAGTGTTGCGAGCGGGTCACAGCACATTCCCCACGAGCAGTCGTCAAACTGGAGATTTCTGCAACCGGCGTCATAAACAGCCTTGATGAAAGCCTTGTAGCCGGCGGCGATGTCCTCCATCAAATCGGTGGAGCTCGAATAGTACTTCGCGGTGTTCTCCGCGGCGAACGGCATTATCATCTGCTCCAAAAACTGCGCAGGTGCGGGAATCGTCAGCTTCGCGACGGTGTTTTCGTCCTCGAACTGCTTTAAGAATTTGAAATGCTCGATGAACGGGTGCTGGGAGGAGAGCCGGACCTTGCCGGTGAGGTAGGTGTCGTCAAGCATTGCGGCTTCGTCGTGGAACGGAAGCCCTGTTTTCGTGGGAGAGTGCCCGACGCCCTCAAATCCCCACATGAAGTCAAGATGCCATGTGGCTCTCCTGAACTCGCCGTCAGAGATGATGTGATAGCCCAACGCCTTCTGCTTCGCGACGAGGTCACGGATGGCGTCGTCCTCGACAAGTGTCAACTCCTCCCGGTTTATCTTCCCGGCTGAAAAGTCCAGCCGAGCCTTCTTCAAAGCCTCCGGGCGGAGGAAGCTCCCGACGAAATCGTAGCGGTAAGGGGTGTGTAAAGTGTCAGTCATGATTGTTCTCGCTTTCTTTTAAATTTTTAAATGTGTTATAATACTTTCCAGTGACCGTATCTCTTGCCGCCTTCACGGACAATTTTGCCTTGCTCACGCAAAGACCTGATGATTCTTTGAACAGTTGAACGAGAAATTCCTGTTTTGGCGGAGATTTCAGATTGCTTGATATTAGCATTCTCTGACATTAACTCTATGATTCTATTTTCCAAAGCATCATCCAAAGCTTCATCTAAAGCATCACTTGAAGCTTTAGAACCCGCCAAACCGACATCCAAACCGACATCTTGGCGGTTTAAAGTCTCATTTAAAGTATCATCTGATACTTTAGAAGTCTGCAAAGCCGTAAACTTCACAGTAATATCATTGCCGAAAACTATATATTCCGGGTCGGGAGCGCCGAGTTCACGGCAGGAATCGCAGATTTTCTGGATGCCACGTCCCCACGCCTCAATATAACCGGCACGGTAGAAGACATTGGCGATTGAGGGATTGAACGGCACCGATTTGTGCGGCTCCATAAGCGTCTCTGCAGTCCAGTTGGGAGGCAGAATGCACCTGTTGCTGATATACATAGCGTCGTCCTCAATGCGAATCTGAATCGGGACGCTACCGGCATAATTGTTGTGACCCAAGGCGTTATAGACCGCTTCACGGACACCGTCGCGAGGGAAAGCAAGCCTGTTTTCTCTCTTATAAACTCGGTGAGCGACGAACCCCGCAACTGTTGCAGAGTGCTTCCGCTCCGGCAGTAGTATTCGCTCCTTTTTCCAATTAAATCCTACCGCCCTGTGCATTCGCAAAGCCGCAAACCCACTTGAGATATTCATCCCGCCACGATTCTTTCCATTCTGTGTTTTGGTTTTCTGACATTCCTTATTCCTCCGGCTCTAAAAATTTCTGCACAAAGCTATTTTATATTATTATACAACACCGCCGAAAATAAAGCAAGACTTCAAACGTCATATGCTATTTTTATAATGCATTATAAGCGAAAAATCCCCGCCACCATTCAGTCCAAACAGTGGCGGGGTTGGCAATTGTCTTACTTTTAAAATGTGAATGTGTAGAGTCCGTTCCCTCGGGCTTTCACAAGATTATTGTACCATGAGATTATAGCTTTTTTCACCCGGAATATTTAAATGTAGGGATTTTGCAGGGGTGGAATATATGGTGGGGAAGAAAATTATAGGCATCGGGGTTCCGATGATTTTTTGCTTGGATGACAAATGGAAACAGATGATACTGCCAGATGTAGCTCTTGACAGGGTGGAAAAGCTTTTTCTGTTTTTAGAGCGCACATGGCGATTCCCCAAAAAATCTTCCCTCCCTGCGAAAAATGCACTTTTAAGCGGTTATATAATACTATATAATAGAGGCAATAATAGAGCTGTGGCTGAGCTTTAGCTGAGCCTTAGCTCGGATTACGGGAGGATGTTACGAATGATTTTTATGTTTGACACCGACAGCCGGGAGATTCCGGCGGTCTCTTACTCGGAAAGGGAGATGGCTGACGAAAGCAATCTTCCGGCTCTCATCGATTTCTGCAGGGCTATGGCGCAGTTCTACGTCGAATTCGCGTGGTATCTCGACTGCCCCGACAAGAACATCAGGGCGGCGTGGGACGTCTTCTCCGACATCATCGGTCGGAATGTCGATTCCATCGTCGAAGATTTCTTGGAGGAGGACGACAGGGTGGCTTCCGAAGAACCCTCTCCGGACGACTCCGGCAAAAATAATGCGGCAGCTCCTATGTCTACTACGTAGCGACCTGACCTGGCAAAGTCAGGCATCAGGCTGGCTGATATGAACATCACCCATCCCGGGAAGACTCGGGGTGGGTGAGTTTGTGTAAACGCTATCAATAGCACTAAATCACCATCTCAAACAAGACCTCCAGTCCCGCCGCCAGGGCTTCCCGGAACAATAGTTGCACCGGCACTGCCAAGCCTTGCGTTGCGACAAATGAGAGTGCGGAGACTATGAAGGTGAAAACGTTCTCTTTGAAGTCGTAGCCGAGGGCTTCTGTCTCTTCGGTATAGCTGTCGCCGCAGACGGTGCAGGTGTAGATTCTGACGCCGGAGCTGAACCAGGTCGCCTCGGTCGTCACCTCCGATTCGTAATTGTGCCCGAGGGCATCAGTCTCGCTGTCAGTGTAGCTGTCGCCGCAAATTGAACAGGTATAGGTTGTGTACCCTCCCTCGGTGCAGGTCGGGTCGGTAACGGTTTCTTCGTAATCATGACCGGTAGACTCGATTTCTTCGGTGTAACTGTCGCCACACCTCCGGCAGGTGTAGGTTCTGACACCGGCTTCGGTGCAGGTTGCCTCGGTCGTCACCTCTGATTCGTAATCGTGACCGAGAGCGTCAGTCTCACTGTCAACATAGCTGTCGCCGCAGTTTGAACAAGTATGGGTTGTATACCCGCCTTCGGTGCAGGTGGGGTCTGTTACGGTTGAAACATAGTTATGCCCGGTCGCCGCTACTACAGTATCACTGAGAGTGATTTCGGTTGTGGCGTTTTTGTCGCTGAAATAGGTGTCACAGCCGGAGCAGTACCAATAGTCGATGTTGCCGTCGGCGGTACAAGTAGCATCTTTTGCCTTAGTTTTGGTTAAAGTATGGGTGTGAACTTCCTCGGTCGTCTCTTCGGAAGTCTCCCCGGCTGTCTCTCCGGTAGTCTTATTGGAAGTCCCAAGAGTCAGATAGCGTGACGGGTATAATGACAAGGTCAGGCTGTCATATTCGTAGGAGATGGTCTTGGAGCCGACGGTGAAGGAGTAGCCGGAAGAGCTGCTCGAACTGGCGTCGCTGGCGCATACCATAAATAGCCCGCCATTCTGACCGACAGAGCCGGAGTCGCTGTTGGTGAGATCAACGAGATAGTTGACGCCGTCAAGGCGGACGACGTTCCACATATGCTCCCCTGCTCCTGTGCCTCCCGTCATCGTTCCGGTGACGGTGATGCAGTCGATGCCCGCAAGGTCGCAGAGATACTTGAATGCCTTTGAATAGCCTTCACAAACGACGTTGGTGGATGAGTCCTGGTCGAAGACATAGACAATCTGCCAGATGTCGCCATAGTCATAGCTCAGATAATTCTTCTCATACGAGACCAGGGAGCAGATGGCGTCCCTGAACGCCGCGAGCTTTTCTTCGTCAGAATAGCTTGCGTATTTTTTTACTATAGACTGCGCGTATTCGGCGGCTGTCCTCGCCAGAGAAACCTTTGCCGAATCGACAGTGGTGGAAGAGCCGTTTGCCTGATAATCGGCTGTCACCGGCAAGGATATGGTGATCCCAACGGTCAGAGTCGTGTTCTTTCCGGAAAATTCCTGCTCAGTGTAGATCACGGAAGCCTTGTCAAACCAGAAGAGCTCATAGGGGCAATCATAGATGAGATAGCTGAGGACAAGATTGTAGTCGAGAGCTTCCGCAAAGGCGTCCGCGGCAGCCGCCATCGTTCCGTCACTTGTAATCGGGGCGACGCCCAGGGAGGTCGTAGTGCAACTGACCTCTGCCGTGATGACCGTCGACGACACCTTGCCGTCGGCAATATTTTCTATCGCCGCCTTCAGTTGGGTGTATAGCTCAAGATTGATGCCGCTCAGTGCATCCTCACCGGTGTAGCTTGCAAATAGAGAAACCGGCATGAGCTGAACCGCCATTACAATTGCAACGATTAAAGATAAGATTTTCCTTGATTTCATAGTCTTTCTTCCTGAATATTACGCACAAAAAAACTCTTCCGGCGACCGGAAGAGATCCAAGGATGCTGTACACGCTGATCCATCCGGTCCCCCAATTTCATGTTAAAATTGTAGCATATCGCGGAGGGATTGTCAACTGATTTTCGGTTGAGAGAAAAGCCGCCGCCCGCAGTTTTCTCCGCATATTCCCGCCGTTTCGGCAAATAATAGCACTGAATTGCCATTTAACCTGGCAATCATGAGCTGGCACCCACGCCGATGCCGGCTTCACAACAATTTACTGAAAGGACTGATTCCATGAAAGCGACGGGAATTGTTCGGAGGATTGACGATTACGTTATAATAAGACCAAGTCGGACCCCCTCGGCGGCGTTTCATTGATTTTGTCCAAGGTTTTTGAATTGGTGGCGGGGGATGACGCTTGAATTACATAAAGAATAGTGGTGATGTAGCAAAGATTTTTCTTCAAAGTTGTTTACTTTCTCGCTCTTGTATACTATAGCAAGAGCGAGAAAGTACTTGTTCAACTTGTACTGCGACTTGTTCTATATCTTGATGGATGACTTGGTGGGTGTCTTGGCAGGTATCCACTTCCACCCACTTATATCGACTAAATGTCAGCGACAAACAGCTAATACTACTGTCGCTTTTATGACGAATGTCAACGTTCTTGCAAATAAAGTCCCATCACCTAATTTCAAAAATAGTGTCGGGGCTATGTCATATTTAGTTGCAAGTTGGTCACAAGTTAGTTGCAAATCGGCTGAGATGCGTCACAAAATAAAAGTCCCGCCGGGTTGCGCATTGAAACCCACAAAAATGGGTAACAAGAGGCGTGGCGGGTTCTGTTGAGTATTATGATAATCGATTTCACAAGAAAAGTCAAGTCAACCACATAAAAGTGTGATAATGCACACGCAAAACCGATATAATTGTGTGGAGAGTGATTGTGTTTTCTCGCACTGGGTATCAATCAGTTATACACCAATTCTGCCAAAACGGTTTCCTCCGCCATTGCCGTCAGATCGTTCATGTGTGCTACCCACTTAAGTTGATCTTCTGACTTGTCGGGTGCCGGATACTTCTGAAGCAGTTTCGGCATCAACGTCTCCATCATCTCCTGAGCTGATGCCTTAACTTCTGCCAAGTGTCGGTTCAGTTTTCCTGTCAATGTCATGCTCTGATACCAGTTCGGGTGATTTTCACGCAAGTACGTCTTTCGGAGCATTCCGTACTTCCCGATTACTGCTGGTTCTTCTTGTGTTACTGTCAAGTTTGGGAACAGGTAGTCTCCATTGCGGTGGTAAGTTATTTTCATTTCGTGCCCTCCTGTAATTTGGATGAGTTGTTTTCCGTCTATACTTTTCCACTTTAAAGTCTTAAAACTTACAGCTCTACTATACATGATTTTAGCAGGGATTGCAAGAGGGATTGAGAGATTTTTTCAGGGTAGTTACATTTCGTTACTCCGTAGTTATGTCTTTCCTCACAAACACCTCCGGCACGACACCCTCAATACAAAGCGTGCCATCGGTCATGGCATCAATTCCGAACGAGCTGAACATCCTGATTGCGTTGAAGAACTGAGTTTTCTTTTCGCCCTCAAGTCTCAGCTCTTTCACTTTTACTGATATGTACCCGTTGCACATCTTCGGCTCAAGCGGATGCTGCTCAACCTCTCCGCCGTTCTCCCTGACCAATTTGGTGAAGTAGGCACTCAACATCAGGAACTTCGCATATTGCGGCTCATTCAGTTCATAGTCCTCATCTTTTCTTGACAGCATATCTCTCCAGACATCCTGAACGAGCATTGAACCGGCAATGTCTCTGAGAAGTTCCGCAAACATCGTCCGCTGTTCTTCATTCATGTTCGAAACGTCCCGCAATATTTTCTGCTTTGCTTCTACTTTCTCCTCAATCGTCATGTTGTTATACTTTTCATACCAGTCTGTCATAATTATACTCCTCTCAATCTTTCAGAATATAAACATCTTCCACAGTTACCGTAATCAGCACTGCACAATCCTCTGTCGCTTCAACTGTAATAGATGCGATGCCGGTTGAAATCTCGCAGAGATGTTCAACGTCATCTTTACAAACATCGAGTACAGTCAGAGAAGCAGTTATCACTCCGTCTCGCTTGTAAGGCACAAGCTCGATAGACTCAATTCTGTTCACTCCTTCCGCGGTGATGTCCACAAAGAAGTCAAGAACTCTTTTGAACCTCCCCATCTGTAGCGGGTTCACCACATAGTCGTCACACAGCATCAGCTCGTGCAGTTTTTCTTCGTCTGTCATGAATTTTACCTCCTGATTTTTATTAAAAACGAGATGCCCGCACCGTTGCAGACATCTCGTTTTCTACTATATATGTACTTTTCCGACCCGTTTTTCTGGTCGGTTTTTCACATTTTTTCTCTCACTATAAGAGTAAAAAATCGGGGTATTTTTATACCTCGATTTCTTAAAAAGTTATAGTCATTTCTTTGAACGATTTGATTTGTTCTTCGCCGACTTCTCCACATCTTTGATAGTCTCAAGATACGCTTCCTCGACCGGCGAGAGGTTCTCGGTTATGTATTTCTGGTATTCCGCATTCGCCTTTTCGATTGCCTGCTTGTGGCTTACTTTGCCGGAATCTTCTAAAAGCGGTCTTTCACCGGAGGCGAGGACGTTGTCGAGCTGGCGGATATAGTCGCTCATATACATCGGGCGGTGTTCGATGGCGCTGATTTCCGCAAAATCGAAATATCCCGAAACGAGGTTGTTCAAAATCTTCAGCTCATCCTCGTTAAGATAGTTTTTTGCGACAGAAATGTCTTTCTTGAGCGGGAAAGCACCCGAAAAAGCTTTCAGTCCCATGAACGGCTTACTTGCATCGGCTCTTTCATAAATCACCTCTGCCGCAGTGTGTCCGTGAGCGGCGTAGTGGAGCTTGTTTTGAACGATTTTGAAAAACTGCACCGACTCGTCGCTGTGCGGGTCATAGTCAACCGCAGTTGCGTACAAATCAAGCACCTGACGATAGAGAACCTTCTCCGACGAGCGAATATCACGGATTCTGTCCAGAAGTTCTTTCCAGTAGGCACCGCCACCGTTTCCTTTGAGCCTTTCGTCGTCCATGGTAAAGCCCTTGAGCATATACTCTTTCAAACGTTCGGTCGCCCACCGTCTGAAATTAGTGGCGATTTTGGACTTGACCCTGTAGCCGAGTGAGATAATCATGTCTAAATTATAGTAGGTCATACTATACGTTTTTCCATCACTCGCAGTTGTTCGGAATTTCCGAACAACTGAACTCTCGTCCAATTCGCCCTCTTCAAAAATATGCTTAATGTGTTCACTGATATTTGACTTGCTAGATTGATATAGCTCTACCAGTTGCGCCTGCGTCAGCCAAACAGTATCATCTACAAAGTGGACATCTATTTTAGTACCGCCGTCATCAGCTTGGTAAATTGCTATTTCGCCTTGGTTTATATTTTCGTTATCTGACATGGTTATCCTCCCGATAAAGTTATTCAATGCTTTTCCTCAAAACCTTCTTCACCCTCTCCACCGGATACGGGACGGTCAGGGCGGTGTGTTTTTCTATCGACACGACGATGCCGGTCAGCTCTTTGTTGTCTGCTCCGACCGGGACGATTACTCTGTCGCCGATGTTGAGATCAAGTCTGTTGGTCAGATAAGAATAGGACGTGCCGCTTTGGTTAAGAAGCACACGGCAGAACTCGTAAACTTTAGGGAGATTTTCGCCGGTGCGGAAAGCATTTGCCAGTGCAAGCTTGTATGTAGTATCTGTCTTTGCTTCTTGCTGTTTCTGCAATTCTGCTCTTGCTCGAGCTTTGAGCTTGCGAACGTCTATGTCCTTGATGTAGTCCTCAATGTCGAGATCCCAGTCGGGCTTGCGGGCTTTCATCGGCTCGTCGGCATAGGTCATGAAAAAAGAGCCGAAAAGTAACTCCGCAAAATCAGGATGCTCGGCAATATACTTTTTGAACTTCGGCACAAAGCTTTTCGGATACTCATCAAGATTGGACAGGACATACTCGGTGCAGGCAAGAAAGTTTGCAGGTTCCAATCCAAGCTCTTTCATAGGCGGCATGAACTCGCCGAGCATCCAATTCCACGCTTTAAGGGCTAAATCCGCATCATATCTGGCTATCTTTCGGAGAGAATTACACGGGTCAATTTCAGGATGCTCGTCCTCATCGGGGAGTTCAATCGGCAGTTCGAAATTCTCCTTGATTGCCTGAGTGAACAGGAAAGCACCGTTACGGGTCAGATATTTTGAGGCAATGCTTGTGGCGTGGCTCGTGTTTGAAGATGGGGGATAAGAAATCATTGACGAACCCCAGTCTTTCTGAACAGAACCGACCATCGGCTTCTCGGAAACATACCTCGGCTTGGTGTCTGCTTCCTCAAGCTCACGCATTTCTACCTCATCGTAATAATCATCCGGCGAATCGTAGTCATAAGGGTCGATGTCATAATCGTCGCCCTCGGTAGCCTCCGACTGCCAGTCGTGCTTTGAAACAGACGGGCTGAAGATAGGCGTGCTTGCAGGCGTGGTATCGGGAATGTCGGGATCTAAAATCTGCTTCCAGATAATGAAGTCGTCAATGGTAGCCTTCCCGTCGCCGGTCAGGTCGAAGAACTTGTTGAACGTGCCTTCAAAACTTGTGTCAAGACGGAATTTACCGGGTTTGGACATGGCGACCTCCGAATTCATCATAAATTTCCGAAATAATGATAACTATAATCTAACTAAATAGCTTGCAACCCTCCTCTTTACACTCTTCTATTTTGTCAAACAAATCGCAAGTAGTACAGCCTAGATAATCAGCCAGACAATCTATGCAATAGTAATTTACAATATTTCTTCCTAGAAGCTTTTTATTGATTCCAATAGTATCTTTATCAAGGTTATGTTTACCGCAGACCGCACATTCAATTTGCATTTTTGTCCTTTCTAAGAGCAAACTCAGGCATATTTCTATCGGCATCCTTGTAGCTCTTGTCTATCATGCATAACTGCTTCAATATTATGCTGCGCATTTGAACAGCAGGTCGCAAACAGTAACGGTTAAACTCTCTCAAATCTACATCTTGAGCACACCTCACATTTGGAAAAAGCAATTTCAAAAAAGCTGTAGCAATTCGCTTTACAGCTTCGGTATGCCGAACATATGGATTTGGTGATCTTACTTCGACAATTTGGTCTACAATTGTTCTGTAAGTTACATCGTTTCGAAGTTCATGAAGTATAGTGCAAAAATACTCTGAATTCAATGCCCATCCCGATACTTTAAGGTCATCGCTCATTGCGGGGATGTCCCACCCTTTTATAAATCCATGAATACGATCCAACAAAGCACTTTCTTGAAATAAGGCAGGAAGCTCAGAAAACATGTTTTGATATTCATCCATTCGTTCCTGATCTATATTTCCTAGAAAGACAATTCCTGCATCAGAATGACCTTCAAAACCGCTTACATTGATATTGCCGTTATTTTCCATGTATTCTTGCAAAGCTGATCGCATCTCATCTGTGTTTCCAAATTGTACAAGCTTAACCTCGTCAATGGCAACGAAGTCATGCCCCATAACAAATCCAGGAGTTTTTTTTGACATATCATAGAACATTCTTGCACGAGTTACCATACCACCGCCTGTAAGCATACCATACTTTCCAATGCGTCCGAAAACATATGATTTACCAGTTCCTTTTGGAGCCAATTCTATTAAGTTTAAATTCTTTTCAATAAATGGCAAAAGCCGTGTCAGCATGGTGAGCTTCTGACTTTCTGTCTTATAGCCTGAGGCATTATAGTCGATAGCGCCTAGCAATATATCAATCCATTCTGATATTGTAAATTCGCTACGAACATCCTTGTAGTAATCGAGATCAACTGAATAAGGGCAGAAGCTGGTAAAGTTAGTCAAACGAATTTTACCCGAAAGCTTTGGCTTAACTGTTTCATCGGGTGGGCGGTAACCAAGTTCAACAACTCCCCAAACTTCTTGACCATTAACTAAATCTTCGCGACAAGTTTCCCATACATCATTATCAATCATTGTCTCTTTGTTTGTCAGCCCGAAGTTCGGTAACTCAAAAGTAATCTCACCAGTTTTAATGCTGATATCAACTGTTATTTTTGTTAATATTTTTACTCTTTCATTGTCGGTGATTATTCTATCCTTAATTTGAGTCCACTCTTCTCTACTTGGCAGGTATGATTTTGCAAAATCGGCAAGCTCTTCAGTATCAAGTTCTCCATCATCATCAGAAAATCTTTTCAACAACCAATCTCTCAAAAAAGAAGGCAGACCAAGCGATGAAATTGCGCTACTTTTTTTTAGATCTTTGTATACAACCATTTCGTCAAAATATTCTCTAAGCTTATCCACTAAAAAGCCTCCTTACAGTATATTATTTTCGCTAAATCCCTTTTTCTTTATTCTCAAAGGCAAGTCTTCTGCTATCTTATTGCCGTTCGTGTACACATCAACATAATAAACCTTCGAGCACTTTACAGTTGATATATTATCTACAACGTAATAATTATTGTCTATTGCCGTTGCCGAATACAAGTGACCGTCGATTTTAACATTGACATTCTTCATTTTCTGCGATATGTAGAGCTTGATGGAACTTGGTTTACCTCGCTCTACAGTGACCTCAGGAATGCCGTCAGAAATGTTAGATTCATCGCCAGGCATAATTATGATTTTGACATCGTTGCTGAAATATGAGATTTCTATGATTGGAATGGTGACTTCTTCTAAAGTTGCCCCTCCATGAACCTCCACATTCGCTTTTCTACCGCCTTTAAATCTATCGTAGTTAGCCAACGCCCAATAGTCCCCAGCATCGATAGCACATAATGGTTTTATATCAGTTTCATTTTTCAGACAACACCTTCCGGAATGACTGCCGCTTTCCGTCATCTCATGTAAAGTATCTACTTCATGCTCGTGTATTACAGCAAGACGACTGGTCCCGTGATCCGAGATCAATATTGCCTTGCTATACTTTTCACTCATCAATTGCACTTGGATTTTTCTTAATAGTTCCGCAATAATTTCGAGTTCTTTTGAAAGGTGAATCGGTAGCTTTGACTTTTTGTCATAGTTATAGCCGTACTTTCCATGATGTTTAATTTCGTCTAGCTCGCTCACTGTTATAACTGGATATTCAGTTGACGAGAGAACATCATAAAAATCCTTATTGTAAGAGGTGATAGATGGAAGCTCACATCGACACACTGTAATATCAGCTATAAGTGATAATTTACGGCATTCAGCTAATATGAAGCTTAGATACTCTACACCCATGGCATCAACAAAATAAGTCTGAGCATCCTCATAATTAATATTTTCTATGACTGAACTTCGTGGAGACAAAATAGAAAGATAATCCCTATCAGTTGCCTGTTTTTCAACTTCAGACATAAAGTCAGGCATAATTTTATTTGTAAGCTTTTGATATTTGTATTCTTCAAAATACCTGTCCAGCAAGTCATTTCCAAAACTATACGGTTCCAAGTATTCATACAGAGCGGGATAAACAACCATTAGAATCGCAGAAAGTTCTTCTTGACTATACTCAAACTTACTTAAAAGTTCGAATATAAGTTCTTGCTCCAGAACAGTATTATCTGTCAAATAATATATAGCGTTCTTATTTTTGCTTCGAACTAACTTGCAAAATTCAGAAAGCTGGACAGTGGGATTTTCAAGAGCCAGCAAAATTCTCTTACGTTCTTTGTAAGCTTCCAAGAATTCAGGATCTGTATGCGAATAATTCAAAATGAAGAGATAGACATTGGGAGCGAACTCCAAGTACGAGCGAGAATTCTCGACGACAACCTTTAGGTACTTACTTGTTCCAGAACCAAACAATTTTAGTCCAACAAACAGTAACCATAACCACTGATTGTCCGATTTATTATTTTTGTAGTTATTGATTGAAAGATCAAGTCTGCGGAAATCCCCATAGCGCATACTGATTAGTTCTTGCCACGAGTTATATGTAGCCATCGAATCTAATGCATATTGCCAGTTCTCGTCACTTCCAAGAACTCTGCTGAGATGTTTGGTTGTAAAGTCAATTTGGCATAAGGCATCATATGGATCCTTCATTTCATGGATTGTATAGCACGAATAAGGGTATATATCCTTGCTCTTGTTTGTCTTAACGTAGACAACATCACGAGTTTCATCCTCTACCGCTTGCATAATGTTGTTTATTCCTATAACAGCACTTTTTAGTGATGAATTCGGAGGAATAAATATAAGCTCTGGTCTTGGCGTTTCGTCACTATTATCATCGGGAGCAAACACAAAATCCTTTAGTCTCGTTTCTGTCTGTACAAGTTTTTTTACGAAGTTTGTACATCTAAAAGTCATAATGATAACATGACCTGATATGCTTAAATGAAGGAGCTCATTTAAAGTTTGAGTCATTGCTTTTTCCCCTTGTAGAAAGCAATAGCTTGACAGCCCTCTTACAAATATGTTTCTGTTATCGCAACTCAAAAAGTTAAATAATGCATCTAGCTTAGGAAGCTCATCATAATTGCAAAAAGCGTCATCTGAGGCTGCAACAAAAACGTTCAAGGGTAATGAATAGTGCTCAACTATTGCATCAATATCATCCTTATACTGTAAATCTACTACGAGAACCCTATTCGAATTACTCAGCAGATATCTATCAATTTTTTTAATTGCAGCATCTATCATCATGTTGATTTCCCTCACTTATCATTTATGATCTCTATGCCAACAGCCATGTTATTCTGAATGAGGCGCTTTAGATAACTCTTCACATCCTCAGGACTCATTGTGTCGATTTTGCTAAGAGCCTGTTTATAACCATCATGGCAATACTTAGCCTCTGCCATCTCCTTAAGGTGCTTTTCAACCACTGAATTTTCGAACCAATCATACGGATCCGAAGGGATAACCTTTTCCAAATATGCCTTGACCTCGGAAATATCAGGAAGCATTACAGAGTAATTTTTAATGATACGCTTTTTGAAAGCAACATCCAGCAAATTCTCATCGTGCATTGACTCAAAGAAGCTTGCAGTTTCCAAATATTCCATTGCTTTATTAACGTCATTTGATTCAGAACTTGAGCGATTTATGGTCGAAAAAGCCACTCGCGCTTTTGCTAATTCCGAATCTGGGACAAGGCAAAGAATAGGCATCCTATGTTCTTTGGACCATAAGCGAGGTGATTCAGAATTAGTTTTATCCTTCCATAACTTCTTTAACCTTTCGCTTTTGAGGCTACCTTTGTATGCAGTTACCTTTTTCTCTATACAAGTGATATATTCCTGCCTGTCGTAAGTAAACATACCTGCTGGCAATGATTGAAATATCTTTTGAATGTCCTCGTCATTCAATCCATCAAGATAGTAGCCACATATACGTTTAAAAACGTCTATTTGACTATTGTAAAAGACCATGAATTGTGATGAAGCCGATACTAATAAATTGAAAATTTCTTCTTTTTGAGAGTCTAAAAGCGTTCCAGCTTTCTTTAATTTGTAAAGGAAGTACAAAAAGTCATATAGCTCGTCAAAGTAGTTCTTTCCTGCATCAAATGATATACGTATGTTATTACTGATTTCACACCAATGCTGAATTGTCTCTTTGTAAGAAAAACTCTTTGATATAACGTCATTACTTTTAACAATAATTCTGTACTCTAAGATCACCTCACGAATCTTTTGCTGTGCTGTTTCAACGTTCCAAACCCAATTTGCGGCATCGGCATCAAACTTTTCACGGACAGCAGAGACATATTGCCCATTGTCGCCTACAGTTTCTGCCAAAGATCTCAGTTCACCGTCATCAAATGATGCAAGGTACGCAGTCATGCCTTCCCTACACTTTTCCTTGTTGAAAAGACTTTTCAAATCCTCAGCAGCTGTCGGATGCTCAAGTGCTATCGTTCCGATAGTTTTGGAAATATCATTTTCCGATTTGCTACCACCAATATTCTTGTTATTTGCAATACCACAAAACAAGTCAATAAGTTTCTCAAGTATGGATGCATCTGTCTTAACAGGCTCTGAACGTAAAATCGACTTGAGCGTCCAAATTGGAAAAGAAAATCCCTTCATTTTATCTCGAATATGTTGACTTACTTCCGTCACTGCCGTACACATATTGAGTGGGATTCCGAAGGCTATAGAAGTAATTTCGTTAAAAGCCTTTCCTTCTCGAGTAATAGAAACGATATATTTATCCCTGTAGCGCTGATTAGGGGTTATATCCAACGAAATAACTTCACTTATCATGTCCTTAAGCTTTTCGACACTTAAAGTCTCGGTAGTCAAACCATCTGTCCAACTGTAAACACTATTCGTATACTCCTTCAGGACAAACCCCATCATGAATGCTGAAAGATTACATGGTAAAAATCCGTATCCGTTTTGCGCAGATTTCAAAAAATCGTAAATATCTGAAATCGAAATACGCTCGCTCTCCTTGAACTTTTTCTCAATCAACTCATCAACGTCAAGCTTTATTTTAGAGATAAGAAGGTAAGGACTTGATTTCCAATATTCATCTACTTTCCATGCGCCACTTAGAGCATTTTCAAGACTTGTCTTAGAATTGTTTGATTTGAATGTACCCTTCGTCTCTTGGTTACAAGCACACTCTACAGCTTGCTTTAAGTTGCTAGAAGTGTACATAGTACCTATAACATTATACTCGCACTCTAAGCACTTAGGATATATAGCTTTATCAATTTCTTTCAACATCAAGTAGAGCGCATCAATTGTTGGCACACGTTCGCCACTTGGCTTATCAGCCGAATAAACAACAAATTCACCATCTTCAATGCGCTTTTTCCACTTTTTAAGATAACCCTTCGCATCGTCCGCATATTGATTTGCTTGATCATAATCTTTCTTTTGCTGCGCCATAGATAGAGCCATTGCTTCACAATAGTTTTCATATCCATCAGCACCAAATGGAGTCCTAGATGCATCAATAAAGATCATATCGTACACGCCCGCCTTAATGGCAGCGTCAATCTTAGTTCCTATCACATTACTTTCTCTGTCATCTTTTGCAAAACAAACAACAGCAACAATTTTGTTTACATACTTATCCTCGGTATTTCGAAGTTGCCTAATTGTCAAATCGAAATCGGAAGAAGAAACACATTTTAAAACGTAACGCAACTTTAGAGCATCTGTTGTAGTAACAGCATCAGCAACATAAAGTTTATTCGGTGCCTTTTTATCTTCTATATTTTCTGTAATAAGTTTTGTTGTTGACCATTGATCAATTTCCTTCCTGTATGGAGTGGGATCTATTGGCTCATGACTATAAATTGCATATTGAGTCTTTCCGCTTACTGTTTTTTCATAAAGGACTTTTTCACGTACAAGGGAGCTCGCAATGCGAGAAGTGCTGTTCTCTAAATCTGTTCCGTCAAAGGCGCAGTCAATATTTTTGTCGTTTGGAATGAAAAGATCAACAGCATCTCCGGCATTTTGCGATATAGCCATTAAAAGAAGAATCGTTTTCAAAACACATTTTTGATTAGAATCAAGATTCTGATTTGATGAGCGATTGAAATAATCTAAAATGGAGCGAACATCGTGAGTGAGATTATCTTTTCCCCTCTCATAGAAGAAATCCCATAACATATCTACCGTAAAGAATAAATTATCACTGTCAGGACCATATGTATCTATAAACCATTGAAATCCTTTAATCTCATCTCCGCGATCATTTTTTATAAAATCAAACATACTGCGCTGATTAGAATCGAAAGATGAAGATATGTACTTCAAAAGAAGAGCGGCATAAGGGTGAAGAGGAAGAATATTCTTCATTTCCTTATCGGATATGCCTGCAATTTCCTTCACGCGCTCTCTGGATTTTTTGGTTCTATCTGCTAAATCGTCAGAAAACATCTCCCAATCTTTGAGCACCTGTGGATCCTTATTTTTCTTCAAGGCAGCACCCATCAACTGGAATGCGATATTTGACGGCAATTCCATTTTACAATGTGGACTTATGAAACGCCCATTCAACTTTTTAAACTCTTGGTCACTTTCAATGAAAAGCCCCTGTGTCGCATGGGTAACAAGAATGAAATAAAATGGAGACTCTCCGCTTATCTCACAAAGTTCCTGGAATCCTGTCATATGTCTAGCATTATTCCTGAAATACTCTGTAAACTCATCCCAAATAAAAACTATAGCCTTTAAATTATTTTCTTTTATAGCTTCTCGTATCCAGTTAGCCAAATCCGTAGTACTCATGGAAATTGCTTTAATTTGCCGATCATCTGCCACTTTGAATATCTTATCCATAAGGCTTATAAGAGCATCCCCTGAATATGTATTCAAATTTTGAATAACAGCATCAACGTTATCTCCGCCAAACCAGTCACGGTATTTATCGGAAATAAGTTCGTCAAAATAATTTTTATTAGACTTATCAGACAACCAGTTAATTACGGCTGTTTTCAAAGCACCCCTTGCCTTATTCTCAATTCCTGCTTCTATCAAAGCATTTTCAATGCTTTCTTGGATAGCGAATACAAGATCATGATCTCCGTGAATAGCCGAAGAGCCATAACGATGTACAGTTAAAATTCGACCACTTGTCTTTGCAGATTGAATGCGCTTATACAAGTCGGTGTCTAAATTGAACTCTCTGAAGTATTCGTATGTATCATCTTCATTAGAATCAAGTAGTCTCTTTAGAGTTAAAACGGCGTGGGATTTTCCGGTTCCATAGGCGCCTTCAACCCAAAGGCAGAGCTTTTGTTTTCTCTCAAGCATATCTACTGTGTTTTTAAGTAGCTTTACAAACGCCTCATGAGGATAAAACTTCTTCCACACGTCAGGATTCTTCTCAATTATCTTTTCATTAACAGCTGGAAAGTATTCCGGATCAATGTCAAAATAATTACGATATACTTCATATAAAGCCATACATCATTCCTCCTCAAAATAAAGTAAGAACATCTTTTGACGTCTTTTCATCGTTAAGCGTAATCATATCAAGGTCAAGAGTAAACCCCGTACTGATGAACTCGGGATAATTAATAGAAAGCCCATTGAGAATTTTCTCCATTGTGTCACGCTCAATTCCAAAAATCTGAGTAGGACTTACCCCATCGCTGTCAATATCGTAATCCAAAAGCCTCGTCAGAGAAAATTGATAGTAACCATCGCAAGCTTCAGCAAACTTATAGAGAGAATAGAGGATAACTTTAGAGTTAGGGGATTTCCAGGGATAGCGCGTGATGCTATTCAAAATCCGCTTACCATTTTTTAGTTCATAATCGCATGAGCCAAGCCCAATTTCCGCTCCCAGATGATGGTTTGAAATAAAAATATTTTTGTATGCAGAAACAATATGAGACCTTGAATTATCACTCATCGTATCGTCGAGCATACTATGGATTGAATCTGGTGTGTACGTTACTGATAGCTCTATATTCTTTATCCACCAATTAAACTCAGAGGTGTAAGCCAAATTGCAAAGAATCAAAGCCCAAGCTTCTGCAGTTTCTATGCCTATCTTATCCACTATCTTACCAAAATCAGCAAAACTATTTTTTTGTGTGATTTCACTGTCATTGAGGAATGATTTTAGGTACTTAATCTTATTGCTGCCTAAGCTGTGGGGAGATGACCAAAAATCATTCTTCAATTTGAAGTAATCAACTACCCAGGTGTACTCCACACCCATGTTCCCATACCTGTCTATACTACCCATCTTTTTTTCTCCTTTCGGCAATCTCATCGAATCAGCAACTAAGCACCCATATGACACTTCGCGACATTTTCCACACTTGGTACAGCGATCATCTATATATACATTTCCATTTTTCATCGTAATAAAGCCATTCGGACAGTTAGCCTCGCAGACTCTGCATCCTATGCAGTAAGCAACTTTTCGAAATACAATTTTGAGAGAGGAAATAAAATAGATGTCATTTTGTGTATTTGTTTCTATAAAGCATGTTGCTACAAGTTCATTAGAAGTTTCTTTTATATTAACACGATACACTTTATTTCTATAGCAAATATCAACACCTCCGTTTTCAAGAAAACTTACATTGCCGATCGTCTTTATCCATTGTTTCCATTCTGTCCTTTTCTGGGAGACTTTGATTTCTAGCATTCCCTTATCAAATGTCTCGCTGACATAACTTTTTGCAATAGACAATTCTCGACCACTTCTTCGAGCTTTCCATCCACCAGAATCCATAAATTCTTTTGCTGCATTCTGATCATTAAACTCTTTTGACGAAGTTTTAAGAATAATATCATTGAATGTGGTAGTTGTCTTATAGCCGTTGTCATCTTTGCTATATGACTGCTCTTTGAAATACATATTTTTCAAAGCAGCTAGAGGGCAGACAAGGCAACCAGCACGACTATTTCCCTTTTTGTACGCATCATTGACCGGTAAGTTTCTACTGTAAATATACAAAAATAGTTCGGCTGAATTCCACTCAAGAATTGGGTGGCAGCTGTATTGCCCCTTAATTTTCTCTCCTAAGCTTACATCGCTATATTCACTGCGAGAAACGCTTTCATCTCCTCTGATACCTGTAAATGCCATACCACAAAAATGGGAATTATTCAAGTACTGTCGAAGTTTGATAATTTGTGGTGCTGATTTATGAACACTACAACACCAACGCATTCTTTGAGCCGGGGGTCCGAATTGTTGCCAAGTATATTCAGGGTCAAAATCACTTTTGGAACGTAAAAATTCAATATTTGCCTCTTTACAATTATTTTCCACCTGATCGACTACTTTGTATGTATCCGGAAATTCCATTCCGGTATCCCCAAACAGGACTTTAAACATATTATGTGGCAGAGCACGTTGAACAAGATCTAAAGTGACTATGCTATCTTTCCCACCGCTGAAAGCGACATAGAAGACATCAACTTTGCTCTTGTATTCCATGTAAGTGTTATATATTTTCTTTATCGTGTCGGATGCCAGTTTTTCAATCATGTCACGATTTTTTTCTACCATTGCCGGAACATCGACAAAGTGCAGAGAGCCGTCGCTTTCTCCCGGATCTTCCAATAAGATAAGCTCTGGAGCAGTGTAAAGACTCCCACCTTTTGTTTGAGCAATGCGTTTCCCTCGATAGTAGTAATTATTTGCTTCTGCCCACATATATGGATATGAATCATCTTTTGTGTATTTCCAGTACTTATCAAATCCCAAAATATCCAATTCCTTGTAATATACTGGACGAGGTTCTTTGCTAAAAGAAAGCGGTGAACTATTAAGAAGCAATCCGCCCGTTTCAACATCCCAGTTGTATGAATACATGGTTTACATCCCCTTTTTCTGATTTCTTTGAGCTCTTGCCTTAGTGATAACTTCATCAAGATTTTTGTATTTTCTTCTTGCAATATACCCTTCATCGGCTAAGAAGTGAAGCGCATCTAGCGGGTTTAAATCTGCATTTGAATCCGCTAAAGCTTTTACAATGAAATCATCGTAACTCCCCACGTTAAGATGTGATGAACGTTTTACAATAGCTCCAATGCAGTTATCCTGATTGAATCTTGGGCTGATCAAAAAATACTTATGACTATATTTGAATACATACTGTTCAAGCAAAAATATGTTCCACTGGAAGCCTGCATAAGGGAAGATACTGAAGTTTTGTATTTTTCCTATTGCAATGTAATCGCCAGCACATAATAAATTTAAAATGCTATCTGTCCTGTCAATGTCAAATTGGGCTTGTTCCTCAGAAACAAACTGATCTCGACTAACTCGCAAACTATTCTCATACACAGCCTCCAGCCTGATATGCGTACCTAATTCATCAGCTAAGGTTTTCAGTTCTGCCAGAGTAAAACTTTCATGACTGCGGGCGTAATTTGCAAATACAGTCACAGCGTCAACCTTTGTGCCAAGTGCACTTATGATATTTGTACTAAACGAAAAACGATTTTTTAGTTTATACTCAACTGCACCATAAAATCCTTTCGCCGAAATTTCAGGATTATTCTCAACTATGTCGGGACATTTTACTTTGGCAATCTCATAAAGCTCATCATCAGTAATAAAGTCCCGTTGCAAAATAGCTTCATTAATGATTCTATCAATATCTTTAGCATCTTCATCGGAGAGCCATATTGTCTCAATGTGAAAGTAGGTTCCCTTACCATTATAGACTAATTCATCAGACGTTGCAAGCAAGGTTTTTACTTTTTCCGCAGGAATATGTGAAATACCACTAATAATCTCGTCCGTGGATATGACGCACTGCTGATCACGAAGATAATTAGATACCTCGGAACGAGCGTCGGTTTCTGGCTCTGCGTCTTTTGATATAAATTTTTTGCCCATAAAGTAATCTTTTTCTTCGACAGCTTTAAGATATAGCATTAGCAAGTTTGCATTATTATAAAGAGGATAGTTTATAAAATCCTCCGAAAAAGTGTCACATATCGCTTTGTAGTATACGATATTCTTTCCGTTTGAAAAACAGCTGTCAATATAGTTCAGAAGTTTACATTTAGTTTTGTCATCAAGGACAGCTTCTGGCAGGTATGCTCTATTCTCATATATAATGCAAAGCTGTTCTATGTTTGCAGAGATTTCTTCATCGCTATCTGTAATATCATCTCCACAAACTTCCTTATACAGTCTTCTAAATTTGCGAATTTCAATTGGTGATCCCAGCCTAAATCCTAATGTAAAATGCTTTAAAAGAACACTTTCGTAAAAACTATTACTGTGCTGTGGAGTACGACTAGATAGAGTCTCAACAACATAATCATTGTGGAAAGGAGTGTCTCCCTGGTTTCCAACAATCTTCTTAGTTTCTTCAATAGCATCATTGTCTGTTTGTTCATAGAGAGAGCATAGCCGCTCTTGCACAGACTCATAAACATTTCGACGTTCGTCAGCAAAGTAAATATCGTTGCGATTCATAAACGCCATAAGCTTGAGATCTCTCAGCTCTTGTATAGTTTCTATATTTTCACGACTAAGAGCTTCCCTAAGAGGAAGATAAAAGTCATCGTTTAAAAATCTATCTATTTCGGAGAAACTTGATTCTTGCATCACCGACTCACTTACAACGCCCCCGACATTACTACCTAATTCTTTTTCAGTACAGGGAGACACCACTATTGTGTCTTCTTCCTGATTCAGAGAGTGTTCACTTGTTGATGTTTTAGAGAGGACACTTTCTTCAACTATTTCTTTCCGATCAATTGTTGAAAAGCGATTTTCTTTGATATACAGGTAATAATACCTACAGGCGGTCACCATCTTTTTGTACTGCTTCTTACGCGTAATTCTAAACACTTTATTTTCTTCAACAGTACGTTGAACTTTTTTAACCGTTGCGAAGTCAGTTGTTTGAAAAAGAGGCTTCTGTAAAACTTTTATCTTCATACAAAATGATTCAATATCAGAATAACAGCTATAAAGCTCAGATAACCGTGTCGGGGACATTTTTTTAGCTAAATATTCTATGAAATCCTCTTCGACAGTCCTGCGACCATTAGCCATTTTCATTGCCTCTTTTAGTAAATTTTGATACTCATCCGGACGATTACGATACAGTTCTACAACGTCAGTAAAAAGTCTTGAAGCTGGTTTGAATATTGTTTTCCCGTAGTATGCCGATTCCATACTATGCATCTGAAATGTAATGCCACTTTCATTTCGGTACGTTTCATCAACCTCTATATTTTGGTTCATAGCCATCTGCTTCAAAATATGTGAAGCTTCTTTAATCGCATCTGAGCGTTTAGTTGACCCATCCACAGTTGCGACAAAATAATCTAACAAAACTGCAGCCTCATATGCTGTCCAAGATGGTTGTCTAATCATTCTCCTTAACTCTCCAAAAGCTATATTTAGTCAAACTTAACTTATCCTATAAGATACATTGCTACAAAGCTTGTCTACAAATTACAATCGAATATTACAACATACACTAATATTATACACTATTATCTTGTAAAGCGCAACAAAAATTATTGTGTTTCTATTACAGATAAGTCTCTTCGATTTCTGCAAAAACCTTCCACTGAAAAATTCATATAGATCAATCCTCCAAATATTATACAACACCGCTGAAAACAAATCAAGCCTTTGAGGTTTTATGTTCATGACCTCAAAGGCATTATTTTATCTGCACCGGAATTTTTTGAAATATTTTTTCAAATCCGACTTGTCGAACCCCCTCCCCTGTCTGTGTTAGTGAAGGGGTAAAGGAAGCCAAAGCAAGATACGCCCGGTCGAACAGTAACTCAATTCTGAGAACCGCCGCCCCGACATCTTGATGGGAATTGCGCTTCCCATACCCTCGAACTTTGCAAATCCATCGTATTTGCATTTTGGTTCCTATTAAAATAGTCACAGCGGCGGAGCCGGTTGCCGGTGCAAAAAAGAACGACCACAAAGTCGCTCTTTTTGTAGCTAAAGTTTTTTCAGGTACACCATATCTCCGTTCAAAGCTGTTATTTTCGGAGATTTTTCGTACCCGTTTTTCAGATAAAATTTCTCGGCAGTGTCAGTTGTAAGGATTGCGTATCCTGCACCGTGGTTCTTGAAATATTCTTCGGCGAGTCTGAGAAGTGCTGTTCCGTGTCCGTTGTTGCGATGCCCTTCTGAAATCCAAAACTCCCGCACAAAACCAAGCTTTGTTTTGAAAAACCAGCTCTCCATATCCATGACAGTAAATTGAAGAAATCCCGCAATCTGACCACTTTCGGCTATGTACACCTGTCGTGACCCATGCTCTCAAAAAGCCAGTCCCAGTCGTCAACAGACAAGTGAATCTCACCGGCGTACTCCATGAAAGCCTCTTTGAAATCAGGATTGGTGAAATCGGAAAAGAATTCATAGTTATTATTCATGCTACTCCTTAACGCAGTCAAAAAAAGTGTTCCCGATAACGAGAACACAGATAAAGATTACACCGTTAAAAGCAGAATGATTGACTGCATTAAGCCCTGCACAGTGAACGATATGTATTCCCATTATCAACTATTGTAATCATACCGATCACCGCCTTTCAAATCTAATGGCATTGTATCATTTCTGAAACTTGTTGTCAAGGCTTTTTCTGCCGAGGGTAAAAGGGACGATATACCGACGGCAAAATTCCTTCGATGAAGGCGTTGCAACAGGAGAAGCAAAGTCTGACTATCCGCAGGGATGCTCAGCAGAACACTTACAATTACCTCTATGATTACACGCAGGAATTGAAGACGGTTTGCTCGAATGTGGATGCGATTTTGGATTCAGAGAAGACGAAAGAAGTTAAAAGGACAAGAGCGCAGGAGATTTCTTGACATAAAAATAAACCCAACAGTTACACTATGTCGTGCGTAACCGTTGGGGCTTTGAGGGTTATATTTGTTCGGCTTCTTTGTGGGAAGCAGGCTTAAGCTTATCATCAAGCATATCAAGAATTTGTTGCGGCAGGGAGTCAATAGGGTATCTCTTGTCGGCGTACATCACAGTGTCATACAGCCAATTTCCGCCGGGTTTTGAGAATATGTATTGAACCTCAAACGCATTCGCCGACTTGTCAAAGCTATCTTCAACACGAAGGCTTCTGGCTATGTAGTACCTACTCACTTTTTTTGCCACTCTTATTTACATCATTACTCAGGCAAACTGTACACTCCAAGTCCGTTAAACCGAACTTATAAGTAAATGTCATAGTCTCCGTATCCTCAAGAATGAAAATCTCGGAATTGGTGACAGAAATCAGTTTGGAAGCTGAGATATTTTCTTGGCACACAGGTCATACGGATGTCTCTGACTGAAATATATCTGATTTGCCTTTAACTTATCCGAAACCACGTTTTTGAAGAACTGTTCTCCCGACATATTCGTATCAACACCTGTCAGGTGCATAAAGTCCTTGCGGCGGAATACAACCTCTATTGTTCTCCCGTCAAAAACGTACAGAAATGTTCGTCCCACCAACTGTGCATCATATTTCAAAGCGACCTCTTTGATGGTCTCAATAATCTGCAATTTATCCTCAGTCTTGCTCATCCTGTGTCCTTCTTTGTTTAGTACAGAAAAAGCGGACGATACATTGATCGCCCGCAATACTTGTGCAGTTGCGTGTTTTCTGCTGGCTGTCAGCCCCGGCAATCTGGCGAATGCCTATAAGATGCACTAGCATCTGTAGCCATGGGAAATTTAAGTCCCCCATGCGGACTACACCTATATCCAAGGTGCGAGGCTCGATACCCTGGCGAGTATCTATCAGCCGTGGGCTTTACCCTGCCCCACGCGCAGTACAGCTTTAACGTGCCGCCGCACGAGAAGCATTTCTGCTTCCATATATATTATATGCTATCTTAGCGAAAAAAGCAACATCTTTTCTCTAAAAATTTTTCAGTATGAGTGCAAGGAAAAATATCCCGCATACCATAGCAAATTTTTGCCCAAACTAATCCAAAAGGGCTGGGCTTTTCCACGCACTGTCTTGTTTTCTTCATTCCGATATGATATACTGATTATCGTATTCAAAAACAAATCGGAATTTGCAGGTGTGAATGATGAAAACTTTATATATGATTGGCGGCACGATGGGTGTCGGAAAAACATCGGTTTGTCAGATATTAAAAACAAAATTGACTGACTGTGTTTTTTTGGATGGTGACTGGTGTTGGGATGCTAATCCGTTTCAAGTGAACGACGAAACAAAAGCAATGGTGCATAAGAATATTTGCTTTTTATTAAATCAGTTCATCCATTGTTCTGCATACAAAAATATAATTTTTTGCTGGGTTATGCACGAACAAGCAATCATTGACGGGATTCTTGATGAGCTTGATAAAAATGACTGTAGAATTAAATCAATTTCTCTTCTATGCAATGAACAGGTTCTTAGAAACAGGTTGCTCGGGGATGTGCAAAAAGGAATCCGTCAAGAGGATGTTATAGAGAGAAGTATTGAAAGAATACCTTTATATCAAACTTTATCTACTGAGAAGATTGATACGTCAGAAAAAACATTGGACCAAATAGTTGAAGAAATACTGCTGTTATAATATTTCTAATTCTATGGCATAACGTGCATATTGATGTTCAAAAGAGTGACTAAAATGTCGCTCTTTTTTATGCCCATTTGGGGCAATTACAGCGGAGAAATACCCTACGTCCCCGCATATTCCCGCCGTTTCGGCAAATAATAGCACTGAATTGCCATTTAACCCGGCAATCATGAGCTGGCACCCACGCCGATGCCGGCTTCACAACAATTTACTGAAAGGACTGATTCCATGAAAGCGACGGGAATTGTTCGGAGGATTGACGATTACGTTATAATAAGACCAAGTCGGAATCCCCTCGGCGGCGTTTCATTGATTTTGTCCAAGGATTTGGAGTTGGTGGCGAGGGAGGACGCTTGAATTACATAAAGAATAGTGGTGATGTAGCAAAGATTTTTCTTCAAATTTGTTTACTTTTTCACTCTTATATGCTATAATAAGAGCGAGAAAGTAAGGTGACATGAAATGCTTGCAAAAGATAAGCTTCAAAATCTTGTCGAACAGAACAACGGGTATCTGCTGACATCCGATGCTGTTGCGGCAGGAGTCTCAAAAACGTATCTCGCTCAGTTCGTCAAAGACAACGGAATGGAGCGTGTAGCTCACGGCGTTTATCTTTCCCAGGATGAGTGGAGAGATGAGTGCTACATTCTGTTTCTTGCAAATAAAAAAATCGTCTTTTCGCACGAGTCATCTCTGTATCTTCATGATATGACAGACAGAGAACCACCGCAGATTTCGGTCACTGTCCGAGCCGGATATAATGCCACGCATCTTCGCAAGCAGGGCGTCAAGGTTCATCAGGTGAAGGCAGATGTGTTCGACATCGGAATCAATAACGTCAAGACGAATATGGGCAACGAAGTGGTGGCATACGACCGTGAACGCACCATCTGCGATATTGTCCGTTATCATGACGATATTGACTCGCAGACGTTCCAGACAGCTATGAAAGAGTATATGCGAAGCAGGGACAGGGAGCTGAACAAACTGATGAAGTATGCGGCTTTGTTCGGAATCGAGAAGGAAATGAAGAATTATGTGGAGGTGTTGACGTGAAAAGCGAAGAATATTTATACCATTATACAAGCATTGAAGCATTAGCTTTGATTCTCAAAAATCGAACTATTCGCTTCAACTCGTTGGACAAGATGGATGACCTTCAAGAAAAAGAAACTGCTGATATTAAAAATATAGGACAGTTCTGTTACATAAGCTCATGGACTGATGATTCGTCTGAAAGCATTCCAATGTGGAATATGTATGCTTCAATGAATCTCGGCGTACGAATTAAACTTCCTAAAAATCCTTTTAAGGTATACGTCAACACCGACAGTGAGCTCTCTCAGGCATTTAGTGAACAAATTGATATTCAAATCCAAGGTGACTCATTAGAAACCATCATTCCCTTAGCTGAAATGCTTTCGAAAGGCTTTATTTCTCCTCAAGCAATGGATCGTCAACTAATTCATAAAGTTGAATACACAGATGATTCTGAAAAGCTTTATCCTCATATACTTGCAAACGATGGAGATCACTTTATGATAAAAATTGGAGAGCTTGGTCTATACAAGAATCTCCATTGGGAGTTTCAGCGTGAGTGGCGTTATATCTTATCTGTTTTTCCCCTGAATTTACTCAAAGATTCCATCAAAGACTTTCAGCAAATTGCGAACAGAATGAGGCTTGGTTTAGAAAAACAGCCATTTCCTTATTATGACATGACAATATCCGATGAGACGTTTAGTGATATGGAAATCACCCTCAGCCCTCGAATAAGTTCCGGAAGCAGAGTTATTGTACAATCACTAATCGAAAAATATAACCCTTCAGCTAAACTTGTAGAGAGTGACTTAGTTGGACTTATATGAGTAATGTAAAAAGAGCCATCTAACTTGTTAAAACACCAGACGGTTCTTTTTCATGAATCAGCAATGGTTACAAGAATTTACTACTTAATGCTCTAAAAGCTTGCAATACACCGGTTTCTATGCTAAAATAGTTATGGTACATTAGCACCAAGTGCGAGTTACATAAAAAGCGAGGAACATTATGAGAAAAACAATTTTTGAACAGCTTAAAGAAAGTATGTCGTTTTCATCAGAGATTAAGCGTCTCGAAACTCTCATACATGATGAAGACAGTATTGAGATAAGAACACCTAAGCATTCATATACCACAGCCCTAGATGAATTTGATTTCTACACAAATCACTATTCCTTGGAAAAATTCTGCGATACATACTCATTTAAGAATTGGAAAGCCAGAGGAACGTGCATAAGTTGTGCAGACATGAGAAATACTCTACAATTAAATAAAATAGTTCGCTCTGATAATCCTTCTATAGAAGATACTATCAACTACTGCGAATATGTTACAAATCTTTTAGGGCTACACGATATGGCAGAACTCCCGCCAAGAGCTAAGTACTATGACACACAAACCATAACCGCCGTTGAGAGTAACTTAATCTCCATTTTAGATTGGCTTAACCTTGAAGCTGTCTACTTTGAGGATGAAGAGATGACTTTGATAACAGAAAAGAATGCCGCCGTGACTGCCGTAGCAGAAATTGTAGACGAGTCACTTGCATATCAGATAGTGATGTACAATCATTACACCTTGAAGGGAGATATTGCAAAGAAAAAAGGTATTCTCGTACACTTAGGTAATGAATTAGAAGCAAGCAAAAAGAGTCTATCCTCAACCAACAGCCAGTTAAATGCTAATATCTTCTTCATGCTCAACAATCTAAATCTTCGCCACAATAACGTAAGTATTGGCGACAAGAATTACAAGGAGTACACTGGCAAAATGACAGAAGAAAATTTGGAAAACTGGTATGACGAGCTCTATCAAATGATGCTTCTTGCTTTCTTGGAGTTGGATCAGATAGAAAGGAACGATCGCATTGGCGAATTGAAAAGCCACTATCGCCAATGTTGAGATAAAGTTCTGTATGATTCAGAATCCTTATTTAAAAATTCTCTTGAATAACAGACGATTTTGTGGTAATCTATAACCATACACACCGAAGCGAGGAGGGAAATCCATGAATCAGATCAAAGACATCGAGACCATGCGGTTCACAACGGAGTTGCAGACGTTTGACAGAAAAAGTGCAAGAATTGATGCAAGGTCGTTGGCAATGACGGTTGTCGCTTTTGCGAACGCTGACGGCGGTGATATTGCTATTGGAATCGAAGACAAGGGCGATGTTACCGGCATTGACAGTTACGAGGCAAATGTAAATGAGCTTTTGCGGGTTCCCTTCGACTACTGCGTCCCGACGGTTAGTGTTGATACTGAGATTATGGATTGTACCGACATCAATGGTAATCCCAATCACATACTGATTATGCACGTTTTGCAGAGCAATCAACTCCATGCGAATCAGGCGGACGAGGTGTACTATCGAATTGGCGACAAGTCAAAGAAGATGAACTTTGAGCAACGCACCCGTCTGATGTATGCAAAAGGTTTGAGATTTTTCGAGGATGCTCCCGTCAGGGACGCAACGATTGACGATATTGATCTGGACTTCGTGCAGGGCTATGTCGAAAAGATTGGGTACGGCAAAAGCCCACTGGAATATCTTCGTGGCAACAAGAATTTCATTGTAACACGCAACGGCGAGGATGAGATAAGCGGAGCGGCAATTTTACTTTTCGGAAAGAATCCGCAACGCTTCTTCCCAAGAGCGAGAGTCCGTTTCATCCGTTATGAAGGAACCGAAGCGAAGGTCGGCACCGAGATGAATGTAATCAAGGACGTTACCTTTGAGGGCAAAATCCTTGATATGGCGCAGAAATCCACGGAGTTTGTGAAGACCCAAATCAGTGAGCATACTTTTTTGGGTAGCAACGGTCGCTTTGTAACAATTCCGGAGTTGCCGGAGTTCTGCTGGACCGAGCTGATTATCAACGCAATCGGGCATCGTGACTACAGCATAATGGGGACGGACATTCAGATAAAGATGTTTGACGACCATTTCACAGTCGAGAGTCCGGGAATGCTTCCGGGAATCGTTCGCACAAATAATATCCGTGAGATTCACTTCTCCCGCAACCCGAAAATCTTTGAGTTCCTGCATGAATATGAGTATGTCAAAGAGTTCGGCGAAGGCGTTGACCGAATGTACCGTGAAATGAGCGAAGCAGACCTCCCAGAGCCGGAATACAGGACTGTTGAGTTCATGGTGTTTGCAACGCTGAGAAATCATAAGTGGGTTGAAGCTCAAGCAGAAGCGAGTACCCATCAAGTCGCCCATCAAGTTGCCCATCAAGTCACCCATCAAGTCGATGAACCGGATACTGGTAAAAGACCTGACTGCAATGTTTCTCAGTCCAAGCAAGACAAAGTAGATTCTTTGGTCGAATTTTGCTCACAAGCTCGAACCCAAAAGGAAATGATGCAGTTTCTTGGTCTTAAAGACAGGACAAATTTCATGAAGAACTACATTAAGCCATTGATAGACGCCGGGAAGCTTAAAATGACAATAGCTGATAAGCCGAACAGTAGTAAGCAGAAGTATGTAAAAGCATAATCTTATCGTTTTGATTTTAAAATAGAACCCCGCCACTACACTTGCCGAAAGCATAGTAATGGCGTGGTTATTGTATCTAATCCTATTTATAACTCCCCTGCTCCTCCCCTTCCATCCAAATAATCCCCAAACCCAACCCCTCGCACCATCACCGGCTACGAGGGGCTCTGCATTATGAAATTGCTTTCGGGGATTAGTAAGCTGGGATATTAATTCCATACGCATATATAACCATGTAGTCACCTATAACATCACCACTTGAAAGTATTTTACAAAGAGTTGCTCCACTATCAAGAGTTACAGCATCGGTTGACAGTGAAATTGTAACCCAGTCTGTATATTGAGTATACACGCGTCCTTTAGTACTTGCAGTGCTCCATACACCATAGCTCAGTTGTTCAGTAGAACCTAACGAATATGATCCGGCACTAATATTAATAACCTTGAATCCATAATCAAATGTAGATCCTGCATCTAAGTGCACTCTAACTTTAGCGCGCACTTGAACGCTTTTTGCGTTTCTATTTTGATATTCAAGAGTTATTTCTATTTGCAATGTGCCGTAATTCTCGGTATGTGTTATACTTGTTACCGCCGATGGTGTGTAGGTAAACGTAATTGTTTTCGCAGTCGTTGAGTCCCAAGCAACAGTTTGGGATGAAGGAGTATCATAACCACTGAACGTTTTCGGTGTAATAGTGTTCGTTGTACCATAGCTATACGTTGCAGTGGACGTTCCCAATGATGTTCCGTTAGAGGACTGATATACAATATTGTATGTATAAGATTCCGCGGTTACAGTTGCATAAATGTTGCTCGATGTAACATCGCCCGAAACTGCTATATACGAAGCACCGCTTGTGCTTATCTTATACCCTGTACTTGCAGTATAAGTCACAGACAGTACATCTCCATAGTATATCGACGAACCACTCGATAAGTTTCCTGTGCCTGCATTTCCATATGGTGATGATGACCTGTATACTGTAATCTGATAATCTGTTCCGCTACTGTAGCTTAAGCTATAGCTCTTTACAGAAGCGTTTGCATAAATTGTACTTGCTGTAACGTCACCACTGACCTGTATATATTCAGAGCCATTCGAGGTTATATCATATCCATCGCTTGCTGTATATGTAACCGTCAGCTCATCGCCGTAATAAACTGTTCCACCGTTGCTTACATTTCCCGTGCCTTTGTTAGCGATTGGCGATGATGACCTGTATACCTTAATCTGATAACCGGTATTTTCAGTCCAACTTATCTTATAGCTGTTTGCACTAACCTTGGCGTAAATATTACTTGCTGTTACATAGTTTTTAACTTGGATATATTCACTTCCATGGCTCTCTATAGTGCAACCGGTTTCTGCAGTGTAGGTCACAGTCAGAATATCATCATAGTAAACAGTCGACCCGTTAGTTACGATTCCTGTACCTACATTTTTCTTTGAAGAAGACGTCCTCATGACAGTAATTTTATATCCTGTTCCTTCATCCCAGTTTATGGAATAACTGTTGGGCTCTGCAGTGGCATAAATGTCATTCGATGTTACATCTCTGGAAACTGTAATATACGGTGAACCCTGGTCACTGAGTGTATAGCCAGTATCTGCAGTATAAGTTACCGATAGGGCATCATTGTAATAGACAGTCGCACCATTATAAAGTGTTGTTCCGACACTTCCCTGCCCGCTTGGAGATGAAGTTCTTGTTACTGTGACAGTATACCCATCTTCATCAGACCAGTATAGGCTATAACTGTTTACAGTTACCGTAGCATAGATGTCATTTGTTGTTACATCTCCAGTAACATTAATTGATGACAAGCCGTGGTCATTAATGGTATAGCCGGTGTCTTCTTTGTAAGTTACTGACAAAGTATCTCCATAATAGACAGTGGCTCCGTTATATAACTTCTCTGTGCTTGCACCCGCGCTTGACGAGGTTCTCTTTACCGTTACAGTGTATCCGGTCTCATCAGACCAGTATACTGTGTAGCTGATTGCCGTCCAGTGTGCATACAAGGTGTGAGCGGACTGGGTGGTAACCGTTGTGGATTCCGTTACCTTCTCGCCGCCCTGAGCGGATGTATACCATCCCGCAAAGGTGTAGCCGGTTCTGGTAGGAGTCGGCAAGGAGCCGTAGGAGCTTTCGTAGTATACAGTTGTACTGCTCTGCGAAACCGAGCCGCCGTTGGCGTCAAAAGTTACGGTAATCGGCTGTTTGCCTTTACTTACGATGAGGGTGATACTGGTTCCCTTGACCTGAGACGTGCCTGCTTCCGGAGACTGATTGATGACATCGCCGGATGCTACATTGGCATCGTAGTTCTCAAGCTTTGTTACCTTGAAGCCCTGTTCTTCCAGAATTTCAACCGCATCTTCATAGCTTTCGCCCGAAACATCGGGTACTGTGATGATTGACTTTCCGCTGGAAACAACCAACGTTACCCTGTCGCCACGCTTTACTTCCGTTCCCGTTACAGTGTCCTGACTGATTACGCAGTCCGTTTCAACGTTATCGTTCTGCTGATACTCGACGGTAACAACAAGTCCCAGTGATTCAAGCGTGCTCTGAGCTTCGGTGAGCGTCAATCCTTCCACATCGGGAATTTCAAACGATTCCGGTCCCAAGGATACGGTTATGGTGAGAGAGCTTCCCTCTTCTACTTCTGTACCTGCACCAATGCTTTGGGAAATAACCTGACCGGCAGTTACATTGTTGTCATAAACTTCTTCAACCTGAATATCTCTCAGCCCCGCCTGTTCAAGCTTCTGGATTGCGGTTTCCTGCTCATCCCAGATAACATACGGCACTGTGGATATTCCGTCAACAGCTTCCTGAACAGCGGTTCCGCTACTTACGGTAAGTGAAACAGTGCCGTTGACACTCATATATGAGCCGCTGACCGGATCCTGCAAGATAATCTTGCCGGCAGGTATGTATTCCGATTCAATAGATTCTGCTGTTGCCGCAAGCAAATGCTCCGCCTCGATAGTTGCAATAGCCTCATCCGCATACATTCCTTCAACATCAGGAACGACAACTATTCCATCGGGTATGACTATTCTCTCGCTGAATTTTGAGAAGCTGATGACATCCAGCATAAGCAACGCCATAAAGACTATGACCAGAGAAAGCAATACCGGCGTCAAAATTTTCAGCCACAACGGCATACGATACAAGTCTATCTTCTTGATCTTGCCATACCTTCTCTTTGCCGGAGGATCGGCGTTAAGCTCACTGACGAATGTAGCTATATCCGGCGTTCTGTCCTCGATACGGACATTAAGAGCATTCATGACTGCAACTTCACGGCTTCTTGAAAGCTTCTTGCACAGTTTACGGGGATTCTCCAGAATATCCTTGTTCTTGCTCTCATACTTTGCTCTGCGCTCCATAGCATCCGGAGGAGTCTTTCCAGTAATCATCTTATACAGTGTTGCCGAAACCGCATATACATCCGTATGCGGTCCTTGGTCTCCTCTGCTTCGATACTGTTCTTCGGGAGAATAGCCCGGCTTGATGATGACGGTCAGGCTTCTGCTGTGCGATGTGGTCGCATACCTCGACGCACCGAAATCTATAAGCTTGACTTCTCCGCTGTTTGTCAAGAAGATATTATCCGGAGCAATATCTCTGTGCAAAAGACCTTCTCCATGCACAACCTGCAAAGAGCCTAAGATAGGTTGCATCATCTGAACTGCCTGATCTTCGGGGATTGTCTTTTCCCTTTTAAGATAGTCAGCTAACGTTTCTCCCTCAAGGTATTCCATGACGATATAGGCAGTATCGTTTTCCTCGAAACTGTCGAATATCTTTACTATACCGGGTTCATTCTGGAACTTTGCAAGGTGCTTTGCTTCTTCAACAAACTTCTTGAGTCCATCATGGAACTGGTCGCTCTTTTCACCGTTGAAAACGGTTATCTGGGACTGTCCGGGCATTCTTGTCGAAAATTCTCCGGGAAGATACTCTTTTATAGCGACCTTCTGCTCAAGTTTGCCGTCCCAACCCAAGTATGTGACGCCGAATCCGCCATAGCCCAGAACCTTGCCTATGATGTACCTGTTGTAAAGAATAGTTCCGGGGTCCATATGTATTGCTTCTGCCGCCTTTGTCCCAACGACATATCCACAGTGCGGGCAAACCTGAAATTCATCTCCAAACTGCTCCATGCACCCTAAACATCGCTTGCTCATATATTAATCCCTCTCTTTCCTGAACGCAAACTTCGTGTAAATATCCTCTATCGGCTGTAATTCCTTGGATTGAATCTTTGATTCAAAACTCGTGGCATTTACAGGAATCTGCCCATCGCTGCACTCGCTTATCATCAGCATACTCTGATAAACATTTCCCATCATCCACGACAGCAGTCTCTCAGCCGCCGCAACCTCATCCTCGGAACCATCGCCTATACTCCATTCATAAGTATAAGAGCAGTATATAGTCTCGCTATCGGGATAAACATAAGTCTTTTCGTAGTAGCTCAATGTGGTACGAACTTCATTGATTATCATCGTGGAAGACAGAAGAACAGGACTTGTATTCTCCTCGTTATTCATAAATTCCGATATGTCCGCAAGCCCATCCAATGAAAAGTTCATGCTGAGCAATGATTCATATCTGCTGTCGTAAGCAATATTCGTATCGCTTCCGAAATCGCTCAGCGAAGAGAACAGGTCTTCACCATATTCTGACTCAGTATAACCGCTCGTAATGACGTAAGCCACAGGCACCTCTATTGCCAACGGTACTTGCTTGGTATTTGTGTAATACTCATAGTAATCATCTACAAACAAAGCATCCTGGAACTGTTCAGACTGAATGACGTTATCCAAGTCGATTGCACTATTCAATATTGATTCAGATAATCCCGTACTTTCAAACAACGTCGGCAAATTGTCTTCTGCCAGAGCCTTGGTTATTTCTTCCTCGTACTCGTCTTCGGAGATAGCTTTCAGAGTTATGGTGACATTCGGAAATGTCTCTTCAAAATCTTCTTTGATTGAGTTCATAGCCGTCTCTTCATCCGAATCCTCCGATACCGAGAACCACACGGTTATCTCGGCAGGCTTCAAATCTTCAGCTGATTTCTTCTGATAGTACATATCGTAACCAAAAGTCCCGCCGACAACAAGGATAAGGCATGACGCCAGAACCGCCATAGCTCTTTTAACTCTGCGATTGCGCTTTTCTTTAGCTAAAGGAATGACTTTTTTGTCACCGTTGATTGCGTTCAGAAACTCATCAACATTTTTGAAGCGCATATGCGTTTCGATAGCCATCGCTTTCATGATGGCATTGCTCAGGTTTTCCGAAATACTGCTGTTCAGTTCCCTCGGAGGGACTACCTCGTCTTTTATTTTTCTGTTTGTCGACTCATCCGGCTTCACACCCGTCAGCATGAAATACAAAGTTGCGCCCAAGGCATAAATATCGGTCCATGGACCTATATTTTTACTGTTGTCATATTGTTCCGCCGGCGAGTACCCGGGCTTCAATATAATGTCAATAACGTCATCGGTGCTATCCGCAAGCTTTGCGGCACCGAGATCCATCAGCTTGATACGGATTTCCTTGCCTGTACATATGTAGATGTTATCAGGAGCAACGTCGCGATGAATGATTTTGTGCTTATGAAGCGATTTTAGTGCTTTTCCTACCTCATTAGCTATCAACAAAGCAAAGCCGACATCTACTTTGTTTCCATGCTCTTTCAGGTAATCGCCAAGCGTACTTCCTTCGAGTAGTTCCATTACGATATACGCCGTGTTGTTTTCTTCAAAGAATTCAAATACATTCGGAATACTGCGGTGTGTGCCGAATTTAGCCATATTTCTCGCCTCGGCAAGAAAACGCTCTTTGCGATACTCATATTCTACCTTTGACTTGTTTGATACGATTACATCCTTTACTCCGACCGCACGGGTCATAAGTCTGCTGACAAAAAACTCTTTTACAGCGACAATCGTTTCAAGCTTTGTGTCCCAAGCTCTGTAAACGATACCGAATCCGCCTGCACCTACAGCTCGTCCCAAAATATATCTGCCCGCAAGCACGGTGCCGGGGAAAAGATGAATCGGTTCCTCCGGCTTATTGCTGTACACCCGACCGCAGTTCGGGCATACCGAAAAACTGTCGTCAAATTCCTTGAAACATTCATAGCATCTTTTCATATTCCTGCTCCTAACGCTTTATATAATCTTCCCATGTAAACGACTCGTCGCACAACGGAATAAAAATAAACTTACTTTCACCCAATTCGATTATATCTTTTGCTCTGAGTATCTTTGATTCGTCGATATAATCATCATTCAGATATGTAAGACCGCTGCTTTCTCCGGGTTGAAGATAGAAGTTTCTCTTCTTCGGCTCGTAGGTAATCAATGCGTGCTTCGAGCGAGACACTCTGTTGTCCAAAGGCAAAACAATCCTATTCGATTCATCCCTACCGATGGAATTCTTGCCGGTCGTTATATTGAAGCTTTGTCCGAAATGCTTTCCGCCGACACAAACAAGCCATCCGACAACAGGATCTGTCGATACCTGCGGTGTACTTTCTTCGGAAGCCGCCGACATTACCGTACTGAAATAACTCATAGTTGTTCCAGCGCTGTTAGCGGATGCTCTCTTTATTGCGTTGCTGAGAGATTGTTCGCTATCGGCTTTTTCTACTTTCGGAGTTTCTTCACGATTGACAATGTCATTTACGCTTTTTTCATGGACAATCTTATCAGCCTCATTCACGCCAATTTCATCTGTAAATCCATCAGTAGCTTTTTCTGCGGCAACTTCTTCAGATTGTGATGCAGACATTCCCCAGTAATCCAAAGTGGCAGACTTATCGTACTGTTGTCTGGATTGATTTTCAAAGCCAAAATCCATCGCTTCAGTTTTTTCGTCATCCTGATTGTTTGAAAATGGTGCGATATCCGGAGTCTGCTCTGTCTTATGCTTCGGAGATTCTTCTACCCTGACTACAGGAGTATCTTTCTTTTTCTGCTTCCCGAACTTCTTCTTTTTTGACTTACCTTTGCCCGACTCATCATCAGCTTCCCCTGCAAGCTTTGATTCGCCGCAATGTGGACATACTGAATATATGTCCCTGTCATAAAAATGTCCGTTTTTACACCTTACAATGTTCATCGCGTTTCCTCCACTATTTACTTTCTCTTACTTAGTCACTTTATCAACTTCTGTTGCATATTTTGATCTGCCACAATTGATGCAAAAGATAAAGCTACCGCAATTCACGGCTCCGCATTTAGGGCATACCCATTTATTACCATCATTTTGAGGCGATGCTTTTCGTGGCAGTTTCATTTCTGCTTCAGGCAGTGTTCGCTTTATTTGTTCGGGAATACTAAACGTTAGATATAGCTCCCAAGTTACGTCCCCTGGCAAAACCACCATACCTATCTGCACTGTTTGGTTCCATTCAGCAAAAGCTACGCTGTGTATCTTTCTGCCATCATTTCTGGATGAATATGGTTCAACGTGAGTCTCATAAATGCATCCGTTTGCAAATATATCGTCAATCCTAAAGCGATAACCATGCTCTAAACCATACTCTATTTCTGTGTCTATAATTTGGCAGTTCACATACCTTTCGGTAGGAGGTGTTTGATATACAAAATCAAACGAATTGTGCTTATTTGATTCAATCTCTACTTCAACTCTCTCTTTCTTTTTTTCCAAGAATTCATCTACTTTGAATATAGAGGTATATGTCTTCTTTTGCTTTCCAAACTGCTCATTCTTTAGTTCGTCTTCACCTGTTTCACCAGTCAGTGCCGTCTCCCCGCAATGCGGACATCTTGAATGTATATCTCCGTCATAAAAATGCCCGTTTTTACATTGAACAATATTCATTCTAACGCCTCCATCACTTAACAGCCATGATAGCAACTGTCATATTATCCCGATTCTTTGAATTTCTCGACTTCGACATCGCTTTGGCTTCGAGTGCCTGCAATGCTTCGGAAATATTGTTGAAGTTATCTACTATCGCAAATATCTCCGCTTCATCAACAATTTTGTATAGCCCATCGGTCATAACAACTATCTTGTCACCGTTTCTCAAATCCAATTCCTCGTTGTTATAGTCGATGAGTTGCAGATTTTCTATACCCAAATAGCTGATCAGAGCCTCCGCTCTGTCGCTTTCGTTGTCAAACTCCGTCTCATTAATCAATCCTGCGTCCAATTTTTCGCTCAGTACAGTCTTATAATTCTGGTCAAGAGTTATTTGCACATATTTGCTGTCACGAAGAAGGTAAGCACGGCTGTCACCGACAGAACTCCAAAACAGCCGCCTGCCTTGAATCAGTATGGCTACTAAAGTGCTTCCCGCTTTAAGTCTTTCCCCGTTACTCAGTTTGTAATCCCGAATCTTCAAGCTTGCTTTTTTTGTCGCTTCAGCAAGGAAGGTAACAGCATCTTCGCAAGGACAAACAGCTTTATAATCGTCAAGGAACTCCTTGACCGCCAACCCGCTTGCAATCTTGCCGCCGTTCATACCGCCCATTCCATCACAAACAACAACCAATCCCTCTCCAACGGATAACTCATATCCAAAGGAATCCTGTTGTTCATCACGGTCGCCAATTACGGTACTGATTGCTAAATCAAATACGGCACTGCCGTCACTGACTTGCTGGCAATCCTTGTTTCCTTGCATAACACCACACCCTTACTGCATCCATACTGCGATAGCCGAATAGTTATCCATATCTCTGCCTATGCCATTCTCCTTGACTATATCCACCATCATTTTCAGCCATTCATCCACATTTTCAGAGCGTCTCAATAATTCACACATTTTCTCTTCGTCAATTAATTCCCAAAAGCCATCTGAACAAAGAAGCATCGCCTGACACTTTCTTTTGCTGACAGGGCGCATTATTTCATACATCGGCTCGTCCCACTCAACGCCTATAACTCTTAGCAAAGCACTTCTGTCTGGGTGATTTCGTATCTCTGATTCTTTAATTTCGCCGGACAAGACAAGCATCTGGGGAATGCTATGATCCAAGGTTCTGCATTTAACCTTATTTTTTGAAAAGATATATGCACGGGAATCCCCTATATGTCCGACATATACATTCTTTCCATCTGTTACAACGGAGACCCCGGTTGTCTTCATTTTCTTTTCGGCACCGATTCTTTTCTGCTCCATCAACAACATATCCTGAGCTATACCAAAGGTTTCACCGATAAATCCAGATTTAGCTCCAACGTCATTGAACCTGTTTTTAAAAACATCTACCACCAACGAAGATGCCGCATCTCCCATGCCGTGCCCTCCCAAGCCATCGCACAGGATAAAGCATCCGGCATCATCTTTAACAAAAGCACCCACAGAATCTTCGTTGACATTACGGTTTCCTTTGTCGGTAAAGACTGAGTATGTCATTCTTTCTCACCACCTTTGAGTGTACGAACATTTTTCAAAAACGTAAAGCTACAATTCAAGCACCGGGCAAAACCGCCTTGCATTTTGCCCGGTATTTTGATTGCCGTGCCATCAGATTGCAGACTGAAAACTGCTTTGCAACTGCTCGTCGACAGATGCAAAAGCCTGCGCCGACTGTACGGTCGAGGTTCCGAGAGCCTCTACAAGTTCAGGGAATTGATCCAAACTTGACTTCATTGTTGTATACATTTCATAGTATGCATCCTGCGCCAGACCATCCCAACCATCGATTATCTCATTAACCTTGGAATCAATTGAGCTGAGAATTTCTCTTAACTGTTCGCCAAAGCTGACCAATTCATTGCCTTGTGTTTCCAGGGTCTCAGGTGTTACTCTGATACTTGCCATAATTTCATCTCCTTTCATTGACTTATTACTAATAGCAAAGAGCTATAGTGACATGGTAAAATGGATTATCAAATAAAGGTTACGACAGCTTTGTCGTCTCAATATAATCCGTCGATAAGTTGTCATACTTAACACACGCACGAGTCAAAATAGCTTTAAGTGTGTCCAACAGATCAGCATATTTCTCCATGTTTTCTTTCCAATTGGTCTCTGCCATTTTCTGAAAAGCCTTTCCGGCTCCTGTTGTCCAACCGCTTTTTGACAAATTCTCCAAACACTGATCCAATTCCGTAGCTAAT
Organism: Oscillospiraceae bacterium; assembly: GCA_021202155.1. GTDB lineage: Bacteria > Bacillota > Clostridia > Oscillospirales > Ruminococcaceae > Faeciplasma. The sequence continues at coordinate 43,950 of JAJQDP010000007.1, forward strand.
GTTCTAATGGTCTCTGCAACATCGCCATAATCGTTGGCACACTCTCGCAAAGCATCTGTATCAAAAGCTAAATCTGTGTTACTCTCATATGCTAAAGCCGACATATCACTCACCACTATTTTCGCCTGCAGGTTTCAGTTGCGGCTTTATACGATAAGCTGTTCTGAGTTGCTCGTCTGCAAGCTCACTCTTACCCTGAATATTATAGATTTCCGCTCTTACAACATATATTTCTGCGATTCCGTCATTCAGATTTGATATAAAGTCCAGCATATCCAACGCTTTGTCGTACTCCTCCAAATCCTTCAAGCACATTGCCCTGTATAAATACAAATCTATTGCCTCCGGCTTTTGCAATGTCGCCGTTCTCAGTATTGAGTTCGTTTCATTGTACAGCTTGTTTGCCTTTTCGACGTTACCAAGTTGCTTCGTACTGAAAGCTCTGTAGTAAAGTGCGGCATAATAGTATGAATCCTCCGCATTATGCTCTGCAAGTGCATTTGCATTATCCAAAACCTCACTATACTTCAGCTGTACCAGATTAATATTCATCCGCATAAATCGAGCTTCTGCGTTGAATCCGCCGTCTGCTTCCATTTCTATGCACTTTTCCATACACCCAATTGCCTCGTCGAAGTCCCCCTTTTCGGCATAAATCTGACCCTCGAGTAAAGTAAATCTACTTTCTGCTTCCGAGAAATACTTAATCTTTTTGGCACTTTCAATCAATATAATTGCCTCGTCCGTCTTTCCGCTGAATGCGACCGCTTGGGCATAGTCATACATAAGCTCGGGATCCTCCGGAAACTTCTCGGAAGCATATTTTGCAGAACTGACAGCTTCATCATTCTTGCCCATCTGAAGAAGCAGTCTAGTCTTGATATGATACCCATCATAAAGCTCAGGAGAAGTTCTTATAAGACCTTCAGTGTCCTTCATCGCTTCATCCATCATGCCGAGCTTAATCTCGGTGTTGATTTTCTTGACTGCATAATCGGGTCTTGACGGATTTTTAATGCACGCCTTCTGGAAATATCTCAATGCAAGCTTATCATCATGAAGATATTCATATGCCATGCCCATGAAGAACATCATCTCTTCACTGTCATAGCCCTCGGAAATAGCCATATTATACTGTTCGAGTCCTTCATGCGGCTCGTCATTCATAAAACACGCATTTCCGTACAAAAAGTGCAATACCGGTTGCTTTTCAATCAGCATTGCTTTCTTATAGGAGTTCTTAGCGTTTTCATACTCGTCAAATGCCATATAGAGATCGCCATAGTTCTTATAGCTGTCCATAAGCATCGGATCGATCTCTATAGCCTTATCAAGCTTTTCTCTTGCCTCCTCCAGTTTCTTAGCCTTAATAAGAGCAACCGCCTGCCCATTAAGATCCTGCGCCTCAAGACGAATTTCATTTGCTTCCATTGTAATCCTCCTAATATTTCTGTTTTTATTCTAAAGTCACGCTCCGACCAATAAAGAACTTACATCACAAAAGAGAAATGACCGGTATATAACTAAATATCTAATCTCCTTAAACAGCAACATTGGTATTTATCTGTGGAACAGAAATTGTGATACTTATCTCTGGAATAGAAATATCAACATCCGACACAGAATTAAGCTTTCCGAGTACTTTAACATCAATGTCGCCAAGGTCAAGAAGTTTCCCGACGCTTCCACCTTCTCCCCAAAGTTTCCATGCATCTTCGAAGACTTTATAAAAATCGCCTAAGGATTCATCCTCCTCACTTTTCGTCACATTGTTCTCTGTGATGGTGGTTGTAAACCCTGTTAATCCGGGTAGAAATGCGTCTGTTACTACAGCCGTAAAGACTTTCAGTGAATCCCCTTTGACAAGGTTCTTTGCAAAAGAAAGAATTGCTTTGTAGGATTTAAGCTCTGATGTAATATTTGAAAAATCCCAATATTTCTTTTTGATGGCATCAGCGATTTTTTCTCCAATTGATTTCTTTACGTTTATAGTGTTAACTGCGTTTGGTGAAGCAACCTTCAGTAGCTTAGCAAACCCTGCTGCAAAAGTAATTATCGTACATATTACGGTCGCTATTTCTATACCTACGGCTATGGCATAATATTGGTTTCCCGATCGCTCGTAAGCAGCATAAAATTCATCATAGTCATCAGTATCTACGCCCTTGTCAGTAAAGATAAAACTTGATTTCATATAATCTGCAAGGGTATCTATTTCACTTCGCCTGTATGCCGTCGCAGGGTCATTAAACGTATTGGTATATCCATATGCTATAGCCTCGTTATACAAATTTGTCATCGCATTTGCAAGAGAAATCATGCCGAGTATAAGGCTTGCAAGTGGCACAAGAATACCGGCTGTCGTTATCGCTATTGCGATAGCAACCACTGCAAGTGCAATTTCAACAACAGCTACAACAACCCCTTTTATGAGTTCTTCTCCTCCGTCATAGTTGTACCATTCCTTAATGCTGTCTTTAATATACTGCCTCCCGGCATCATCGATGTCGTTGAGAGTATTAACGGCTCTTCCTAACCAGGTGCTGTTGGTCACGCTGGTGTAAAAATAGCTTATAGAATTAGTGACAACATTATTGCTGATGCCATACGCCTCCTTGAAAGACGCCGTAAGCGTTGATACCATTGACTTAACTGCTCTGTCAACCGTCTGACACTCAGACTTGAGGTCACTAAGAGCTGTGGCATAGTTCTCATAATTCGTCTGGTCAGCTTCAAGGTCATTGATTTTTGTCAGCGTTTTTGACCTGGCAACCGATAAGCTCGATGTCCATTCTCCACTGTAGCTATTAAGCTTGTTGTATACATTATTTGTAAGAGAATCCGCATAGGAACCAAGCTTTCTTGCAACGCTTTTTGCTTCGCTTGAAGCATTACTCAGACTGCTATACGATATTGCGGCTATGCTCATGAACTATACCTCCTCATTTCACTACCAATTCAACATAGACAATATGGTGTTAATAGTTGCGTCTTTCTCTTGCTCTTTTGCTGTCTGATAAAGCTGATAATAGTAATCCTTATCAGATTCAGCCTTTTCTTTCTTCTGCTTTAAACGGGATATTTCTTCCTCAAGATTGCTGACTGCCGTCTGCAATACCGGGTCGGAATCCGCAGACCGCTCTTTTGATGAGGATATATCGCTGATCTGAGAAGAAAACAAACCATTATGTCTGACAGCTTTATTAAGGTCTTCGACAAGGTCATCTATTTTGGAATTTACCGATGTACTCTTTGTCGACGACTTGTCCCTCAGATTGTCTAAAATTGTTTGCAGACTTTCCTGATTCTTCTTATAGGATTTGTAAGCGGAGTTGTACTTTTTGTACAGCTCATAATAACTACTACTTGTCAATCCCATATCAATAGCCACTCCTTTCTCAAATCAACATATCAGCTTGTCATAGCCTTCACAAATTCGATTCTCAGAGAATCATCCTGTTCCTCGTATTCCGCTTCCGCTTCAACGAGGGCATCATAAATCTCTTCGAGTGTGTCACCAAAATCTTCGATTTTTCTGATGAGCAGATTATATTGGGACTCAAATTCGTTTCTGCCGCTTCCGACCCAATTACTCTCAAGTTTTACCGTAGTGTCGCTGACCTTATATTTGAGATCCTTGTACGATGAAACAATCTCCTTAATCTTCTTATGAGTTTCGTTGATCATCGCAGTATCAATTGTTCCGGGCGGCTTACTACATTGAGGCAGAGTATTTACTTCACCACCGCGAAAGCCTCCACCGCCTCCGCCGCCGCCAAATGCACTTCCAATTGAACTGGTTGCCATATTTGCCCCTCCTACTAATTACTCAAAAAGTTTTATCTTCTTCTGTGAAATGCCATCGAAGCGATAAGCCATGCTGCTATCAAATCCAACATCGGTTTTAACTCTTCCCGTGACATCAAGTAACTTGCACTCTGAAAGCTGCGCAAAGAGTATCGCCTGCCGTTCATCTTTTATCGTCTTCAAAAGTTCGGAAGAATTAAAGCCTACCGGTTGGTTATCGACATTTGCAAACAGGACGAAGACTTTCGCTTCTACAGCCCTTCTCACGACATTTGCCATTCTCTTGCTCAGATCCTTGTCGGAGCATATCTTCCTGAGAACATCGATACTATTGATTACAAGCATACTGTAACCGTCATCCGGCTGATCGTCCAATTTTTCTTCCACATCATTGCAGAAGTCTTCGACTGCCATCAGTCCATCTGTTACGCTCGAATGGTATTCTCTGACAAAGCCAAAATCTTTGCAGAATTGTAGAGAAGCATTTCTGTCGTCGACTACCACTGCGGTAATGTCATGGAATATGATGTTGGAAGCAATCATGTTCAAGAAGCATCTCGTGAATCTGTCTCTTCCTTCCGAATTTCCAAAGAGCGTGAGTGAACCGCACCTTGACAGCTGAATGCTTGTCAGTTCAACCGTTTCAAAATCCATTCCAACGGGCAAGATACCTTTATTCCTGAATTTAAGAGGATTATTTCGCATCTCTTCATCAAGGACAAGTTTATTCGGAACCATCGGAATTTCGACTGCTTTGGTTTCGCATTTGGAGTTGCGCTTTTCTATGTACCGCTTAAGGTCGATGTTTCTTTCCGCTTCCTTGTCACTCTTACCATACAATGCAACCTGGAATTCCAGAATCCTTTTATCAAGTACAAACAGTCCTCTTCCGGGATTCTCTTTAGGTGTCTTTCTGCAATGCCCGAACATATTGCTGTATTCGTTTGTGTCATTGCAATTCAAAACAAATCTCTTTCCAAAGTTGCCTTGTGTCCTGTAGTTTAGAGCGTTTGAGTTGCCGGTCGCAATGATAAACGAAATTCCAACTCCCTGTGCCTCTCTGGTTAATATCTCCAACTCCTCAGCTTGATTAGGAAAATATTCTTTAAATGCGGACATATTATCAATGATAATTGCCACTACCGGCATATCTGTATACCCAGCTTCCAAGTATGCGCTATAGCTACCAACACCCTTTTCAGATAATACTCGTCTTCTCTGCGCGACAAATCTGAAAAGCATTTTGAATAAATTCTTGCACTTTTCCTCTTCACTTGACAAAACCACGCCACCAACATGTGCTGAATTCTCAAATAGCTTTAACACCATGCTTCCGCAGTCAACGATATAGCATTGTACCTGTGTCGGCGTGTATTTTCTTATGAGACCATAGAGTATTGTTTGCAACATCACCGTCTTGCCAGTCTGAGAAGATCCTACAATATATGTGTTATCCTTTGAAATATCGAGTTCTACTATACCCTGTCTCTGCTGTTCCGGATCATCAAAAACGCCTATTGGAACGCTTACACTAGTAACGCTTATACACTCATATACCAAATCTTCCGTGGATATTTTATCGGTAAGAGCAGGCAAGCAAATTCCGGGAAGCCTGAAAATATTATGAACATCACAATAATCATGAATATGATTTACTATTGCCTGAAGTTGTGTCACAGAACTATATGTTGCTTTACTTTTTCTGTTAGTATAAACCTCCATCTTCTTTCCCCATATATTTTTTTCATATATCGAGAAAGTTATGTCCTTGTTTTCATTACCCTCTGGTATGCCCGCTCCACTGTATGCAGATTGAAACAGCTCGAATATTTCGTTGTTTCCAACCTGAAAGTACGCTCTACCAGCTTCGACAATCTCTGCGGCAAGTGGTGTTTTAATTACTTCGTTACTATCTTCCTTGGTTTGCACCTTTAGGCAAAGCTTAAATTTGGAATTTGACCAAATCTGTGCATCAACCACTCCAGCAGGTTTTTGAGTAGCCAATATCAGATGAACTCCTAATGTTCGACCTATACGCGATGCAGAAATCAGCTCTTTCATAAAATCAGGATACTCTTGCTTCAGTTCTGCGAATTCATCTACAATCATGATAAGATGTGGCAACGGCATCTCGGCTTTGCCGACTTCATACAGCTTGATATAATCATTGATATGATTGACACCATATTTTGAAAATACCTCTTGCCGTTTGACGAGTTCCGCCTTTATCGACAACAGCGATCTTTCAATTTCTCGACCATCAATATTCGTTATCGTTCCAATAAGATGCGGTAAGTCTTTAAACTGATTAGACATTCCTCCACCTTTAAAATCTATGATAACAAAACCAACCTCATATGGATGGTACAATATAGACATTGAAAGAATGTACGTCTGCAATATCTCAGACTTTCCTGATCCCGTGGTTCCTGCTACCAATCCATGAGGACCGTGCGCACTTTGCCTGTCGCCGATATCTAAGTAAATGATATCTCCTTTTCTGTTGATACCAAGTGGTGCCGCCAGACTCCTATAAGCAGAATCTTTTTTCCAGTTATCTCCGAGGTCAATATCCTCAACCGATAGGATATTCAGCATTTCATACATAGTGTAATTCTTTGTCAGCTCGCCCTGCAACGATACCTCATCAGTTTCCACCGCTGCCAACTTCATTGCTACACCATGTGCCACCTGATCGGAAATCATCGGCATAGCAAAGGCATATTCTATATCGCCGTTTTCCGTTTTTAAAATACCGCCGGTACGGTTATGGTACATCCTGACAATTTCACGGCAGCCCAAAGGAAGATTTTCCTCCAGTTCCTCAAAGAACACAAATGTAAAACCATATTTTGCGCAGTCTCCGATATACTTTGATATAGGATGCGTATTGATTACAGACGTATCGGTGACGAGTACGACATAATATTCGTCAAAAGGCTCGTCCTTATGAGTTATATCTGACTCTCTTTCAGACAAAATTTTATAAAGATATTCTAATATCAAGCCTTTGCTCTCATCGTCGCATCCAATATTTCTGATATCCAATGCTTTATTTTCTACATTTCTCAGCCAATGAATCCATTCAAATTTGCTGATGTCACCTTCCTTGAGAATATAAACAAGTCTGACTTCACTATAAAAATGCCTTATAACGATGTCCAAGGTCATATTCTTTATCATCTGCACAAGCTTATTAGGCGTACCAACAACGCCCACTCCACATGACTCTTTAAAATCGGAGTAAATTGGTGCGTTTTCAATATATGTATATTTATTGGCTACTGTTTCCGGCAGACTGGAAAGAGGATCTTCCGGATCTGCAAACTCATTTACTTTGTAACTGACCTGATTAGCCGACTTTATTGTTCCTTTTCCCAAATATATATGCAAAAAATCCTTGTCCTGAGGTCTTCTCTCAAAAAGTCTGCTTCCGAAATACTCAGCTTCTTTGACACTGTCTCCCAAATCCTGATAAATTAAATTATCCACCCTGAGTTCATTTTCTCTGCTTGCCTGTATAGCCGTTTCTTTTTTCTGGATATACTCGTTATATGATTTGATTCTATTCGTACATTGAGTTTTATAATCTTTGTTAGCCTGTATGTATGTAATTACTGACGTAACAATACCTATTGTCATTGATGCCGCACAGTAGATAACAAACACTCCACCATTTCCGATAACTCCACGCAACAAAATCGTCAGTGCAAGCATAATCAGTGCCGGAATCAAAGACATCAGCAAATTCTTTTTCTGAGGTGACGGCTTCTGGGTTGGCGATAAGATTTCAAGTTCATCCTCCGAAACAACATACTGTACCCGGGAATGTCTGTTAAAATGAGGATATTTAAACGCTGTAGACTGTTCATCCAGTTTCTGACTGGAGAGGTTTTTAAGATTACTTATGTTTTGAGCCGAAGTGTATAACCGCCCATTCTTGTAAAAGAAGCTGACCTCTGCGATAGAGAAGAAATCCATATTCCTGATTTCCGCAAATTCAGTTATTCTCGTTCCATTCACAAATACGCAATACAAACTGCTGTCAGTATTGCTTATGTAGGTATGCTGACCCTTGCGGCTCAAAACTATCTTATCAAAATCCGAATACTCACCACAAATGCAAATATCGCAATCACTTGTTCTACCGATCTGGATTCTTTCTGATCTAGCGATGTCGATTTCTAAATTATAATTTTTGACATCATAATCAAAATCCAACATAAAAGAAGCTTCAAACAGGACAACCTCTGAATCCTGATATATAATCTGAAATTCATCACCATGAGCCAATTTTCTGCTAATAAATCTTCCGGTACCGCCAAATGTTCCACGAATGCCGTCAGAAAAGAGAATAAACCACTCTTCATCTCTTTTCATCAGAACGATTTCTATACCTCCGAAAAAATATTCCCTTTTAAGCCTGACATTACACCCGGAAGTAGTGCCAATTCTCACTTCACTAATATCCGACGATAGCTCGATTTCTTTATATATACTTTTTCCTGAAATTACGAATTTGTATCTGTTCATCTGTAACTACCCGATTCCTATTCTGTGAAATATACAATAGTGCCGTTTCTCACTCCGAAATCTGACAACTTTCTGTTTCCTTTAAGGAGTGCAACTGGATTTTCGGACTGCAAATAACATCTTTTTATGTTGGAAACATCAATGTCAAGCTTGTATGCTTCGTTCAAAGCAATTACCAAATCGTTTGCCGTGATATCCAGAGGTATTTCCAACTCTTTTACGGTATTCTTACTTACATTATTGAAAACGATTGTTGCAGACTCCGTTGACATTCCTATTTCCCCTTTCAGGCTTTTGAGTAATTACTCATATTATCGAATACATGATTTTCTGCAATGCATCATTTTTCGAAAACGTCTTAATATCCGATTCTTGCTTTCCATACAAATCTATATATCCTATATACCCATTTATCAAAAACTTCAGTCGAACATTCTCATCGCCAACTTCAACATTTCTGTTGGAATCATATCTGTTGCAAATAAACAAGTACTTTTCAGAGTTGATTCCACTTATATTTGACACCATGGTATTTGTGGCAAATAAACTGCCCCTCGTTTGATCTGTAACTACAATAGCCTTATCGCATAAATCCAATAATCTGATTTTGCTAACACCAAAGGAACTTTCCGTATCAACAACAATGTAATCATATTCACCGCTGTTTTTGGCTTCCGTAACAATCTCAGCGAAAACAGAAAAATCTATTGAAAGCGAATTCAAGTCTGCTTTAAAGGCAGGCAAATAACTGAAAGTTTCTGTTCTGATACTTTGTCGTATATCTTCATATACATGTTTACTATGGGCAGACAATTTTTGATAGACTTCAATTGAGCTGATAGGCGAACCGTCATGTAACAGATATTGAAATGACTGAAGTCTCTCAGCGTTAATGTAAAGTACACTTTTGTAATCTTGTGCAAGACAATTACAAAGACTTAAAGCAATAGTTGTTTTGCCAACACCGCCTTTTGCTGAGGTTACGACAATAATTTTAGACTTTTTAGAAGAGGTATCCCCTTTACTTAACTCAACCCAGCTGTCACAGGTTGTATCATTGAATATTTTTTGAACGCTCGAATATTTGAAGATTCTTCTGACATTTCCCTCTACATCATCCATAGATTCTTTGTTCTCAGTCAAAATAAATATATTCTCAATATCATGCCTTTCAAAGGTCGGTGAATACAGTTCCTCAGAAATAATCAATATTCGTATACTTTGTGGCTTTAAAAATAATTCTTGCAGATACTGACGATCCGTTATTATTTCCAGGTCTATCTTATTCCAGAACTCCTTTATGAATTTGAGTTGTAATGGCATTATGTATTCTGCATTTTCATCAGCAATGATAATTTTATTACGCACAAAAACCTCCTGCTTCAGACAACTTTGAACCTGCTGTTTGCAAAGCTTACTATATCTCCTCTTTTGATCATAACCCTTTCGCCGGCAATCAATCTTTTATCGTTGACAAAGGTTCCGTTCGCACTGTTGTTGTCTATGATATAGTAGCTGTTATTGATATGCAAAATCTCACAATGTTTCCTGCTTATTCTTGGATTAAACGGAATTGATGCATCAGTCAATTCCTTTTTTCTTCCTATAGTCGTTCTTTCTTTGCTTATTAACAGTTCAAAGTCGCTCGAAGCGTTAATTGCAACCAGGCGAAGAGGTTCTTCACTTTCAGTCGACATTTCGGCATTATTTAACCCGTACTTTTTACAGATATCCTCCAACGAAATGTGCGCATTTGCCAGATCAGAAACAAACTGAGTTTTCTTTTCATCATAGCACGATGAAGAGTTCTGACCCATCAACTGAACAATCGACATCCTTAATTCTCTTTCAAAGGATTGTACATTTTTATTTTCCTGCTCGTTTTTTGTAGTGATTGGGATATAAATAAATCTGACTTTTAATGTATTGGGATCAACGTACATCTTATCCCACGACAGTAAAATGTTCCTGTATGATAAAAAGCCAATACTCTTTATTTCAACGACGTTTGAAATCAGGTTTGTCATAATAGTAATCAGCCTATCTGAAGATCTGTCATTGATATATGCAGAAAGTGCTGTATAGCCCTCAGTCAGGTAGAAGAAAGAAGTTCGACCATTGCGTTCAATCTTCATGCATCTGACAAATATGTCGCTGTCCTGGTTTTGCATCACTTTGTAGTCCATGCTTGCTATATGCACTCCATTGCCAAGAACGTACTCGCAGTTGTTTCCGCACTTTAATTCTATGACCATCTTTTCAACGTCCACCGCTACTATGCTCTCCTATCTCTCAAAGCTACTCTAAAATCATGTTTGCAAAAATTAAATAAACCTCCTCGGTGCCAAACACCAAGGAGGTTTTTATTAAAAAAATATAACCCCCGTAGCACCAAGACAGTGTCGGAGGTTGAAAATGGGTCTGCCGGAGGCAGTACCCCCCACACAAATATGCGATAAAACTTTCACAAGCTTCTCACGTCATGCAAACATAATATCATGTTTTGCAGACTATGTCAAGAACTTTTCGACAATAAATTTTGAGTTTGTCCCATTTCTCCTTATTCAAGTTGACAACTTTCAAAAAATTTTCAAAACCGACTTGTCAACCCCCTTCCTTGTCTGTGTTAGTGAAGGGGCAAAAGAAGCCAAAGCAAGATACGCCCGGTCGAACAGTAACTCAATTTTGAGTTACTGCCGCCCCGACATCTTGATGGGAATTGCGCTTCCCATACCCTCAACACTTGGTTCCTATTAAAAATAGTCACAGCGGCAAAGCCGGTTGCAGTGGCAGAGCAGTGGCAAAAACGAAAGAGGTGAAAACGATTATGGCAAGACCAAAAGAAGATGCGGACTTGGTTCACTCGCACCGGGTTGCGTTTCGCCTGACGGATGTAGAGTACGAGATAATCAAGAAGCGATGCGAGGGTGCGGGAGTGAGTATGTCAGAGTATATGCGAAAGGCTCTGCTCGGCGGGAAGCTCACTATCACTCACGAGATAGTCGCCAAGTTCCCGGACATCCGTGAGGAAATGAAGCGAATCAGCCTGCTTCTCAGCAACATTGCGAACAACATCAATCAGATTGCGAGATACTTCAACACCGGCGGTCTGCGATCTCAGGCAGTTACCGCCGAGTTGGAGCGTGCGCTCGATGCTGTTCTCAAAATCCAGCTTGACGTGACGGGGATGGTGAACGAAGTCCATGGCAATCTTAAAGCACGGTACAAGTAAGAATGCCGATTATGGCGATGCGCTCACTTATCTGCTGTTCGAGCATGACGGACGAACGATGAAACCTGTCCTCGATGAGAACGGAAACATGGTGCGACGGCGGGATTACATTCTTGACGGCATCAACTGCAATCCGTTCACTTATGCGGAGGAGTGCCGAGAACTTAACGAGCAGTTTCACAAGAATCAGAAGCCGGATGAAATCAAAGCGCACCATTACATTATCAGCTTCGACCCGCTTGACCAATCCGAATGTGGGCTGACCGGCGAAAAAGCGCAAGAACTTGGTTTGGAGTTTGCCCGAAAGAACTTTCCTGGACATCAGACTTTGGTCTGCACTCACTTGGACGGACACAATGGGAGTGGCAACATTCATGTTCATATTGTGATTAACAGCCTACGAAAATTTGACGTGGAGCCGCAAGAATCAGCAGAGAGACTTTGTGATTGCAAGGCAGGGTTCAAGCACCACCAGACGAGAAGTCTGCTCACCCATATGCAAAAATCCCTCATGGAAATTTGCGAGCGGGAAGGATTACATCAAGTAGATTTGCTCTCTCCGTCCGAAAACAAAATCTCCGAGCGAGAATACTGGGCGATACGTCGCAGAAAGGCTAAACTTGGCAAGCAATCTGAAACCAATGAAAGCAATGCTGAGTTTGACTACTCAATCTTCGGAGAATCCCCGCCCGATTACGTCGAGGTCTTCTTCCTGAAAACCGATTTGCGATTGGTCATTGACTTACAGGACAACGTCAAAGCCCAACAGAGCCGAGCATATGCGCAAAAGGTCAAGCTTACGAACCTGAAGCAGATGGCGAATACCATTGTTTATGTACAGCAAAACGGTTACGACACGAGGGAAGCCCTCCAGAACTCTTACGATGAAATACTCGCAAAGAGAATCGAGGCGAAGAAAGAGTTACGCGAAACAGAGGATAAGCTGAAAGACATCAACGAAGTGATTCGCTATATGGGGCAGTATCTCTCCAACAAGAAAGTTTTCGGCGAGATGTTGAACTCAAAGAATAAGAAAAAGTTCCGTGAAGCACACTCGGCGGAGATTACGGTTTACGAGAATGCCGTTAGATTTTTAAAAAATCACTATCTCGGCGGCAAGATACCGTCTATGAAAGCTCTACAGCAAGAGAAAACGAGTTTGATGATTCGCAGGGATGCCAAACAAAACACTTACAATTACCTGTACGATTACACGCAGGAATTGAAAACGGTTTGCTCTAATGTGGATGCGATTTTGAAGCCGCAGGAAGAAAAGGAAGTTAAGAAGACACGGCAAGAAGAGATTCTGTGTTAGGGAGGAAGTGACAAATGACATATTTCAAAAAGGACACCGCCCTGCCTCCGTTCATACCTCTGCCACGGTTCATTGTTGCGGGTGAGTATTCTGTGAACGCAAAGCTGCTGTATGGGTTGCTCCTCAGCCGAACTATGCTTTCGCAAAAATCCGGTTGGGTTTCGGATGACGGAAATGTTTATGTCATCTACCCCATCAAAGAGCTTGCCGAGGATTTGAATCGGAGCGAAAAGACGGTCAAGAATGCTCTGAACGAGCTTGAAAATGCGGGGCTGTTGTCACGAGTCAGGCAGGGGTTGAATCGGGCGAATCTCATCTATCTTCGGCTTCCCGATATGGTGCAAATATCTACCCAACCGGCGGGTAAATTTTACCCCACGGATGGGAAAGAAATTACCCTTCAGGAAGGGCAAAATCTACCCTCAAGTAATAATGAAACTGAGTATATAGACCGTAATAAGAAAGACAGAGGAGAGAGTCGCACCCGCTACGGTTGCTACCAGAATGTTTTTCTTTCAGGTGACGAGATGGACAAGCTCAAAGCTGATTATCCCGAAAGGTATTCGGAATACATCAACCGTCTGTCCACTTACATGGCATCGAGTGGCAGGCACTATGCCAGTCATTATGCCTGGCTCGACGAGGACAGCAAGCCGAAGAACGTCAAGGCTTACGATTACAATACCAATTACGAACAAGGAGAATGTTTATGAATATGGATTCTGTTTTATCTGACATTATGCAAACAGCAAACGAGGCGCAGAGTTCGCCCGATGACTACATAGCTTCCGACGGGCTGAAATACTGCGGGAAGTGTCACACTCCGAAAGAAGCATTCTTCCCGGAAGGGTCTTACTTCGGTAGCTCTGACCGTTATCCCGTTCTTTGCAAATGCGCCGCAGAAAAAGAGGCGCAACATAAAGCCCAACAACAGGAAGCCGAGCGAATGGAGCGTATATCTCAACTACGGTCTGCGGCGTTCAAAGATATTCCCGCCTCTGGTTGGCGATTTGAAAACGCCGCCGTTATGACTCCGCAATTATCCAAAGCCAAGAGCTATGCGGACAAATGGGAAGATTTCAAAAGCAATGGCATCGGGCTTCTTCTTTTCGGGGATGTCGGGACAGGGAAATCCTACGCCGCAGGGTGCATTGCGAATGATCTGATTGAGAAATCGGTCGTTGTTAAATTCTCGGCAATGTCCAGGATAGTCAACCATATGCAGGGAACCTTTGGGGACGACCGTGAGAACTTTATGAAGCAACTGATGCGCCCGGAGCTTCTTATCCTTGACGACCTCGGAGCGGAGAGAAGCACAAGCTTCGGAAAAGAATGTGTCTTCGATGTGGTCAACCGCCGCCTTCTCACCGGCAAGCCGATGATTGTAACGACGAATATAACGCTTTCCGCCATGAAAGCCACAACGGACTTGGACGACAGACGGATTTACGACCAGATACTTGAAGTGTGCATTCCAGTGCAGTTCAAAGGGCAGAATTTTCGGGAGGTCAACCGCAAGGCAAATATGCAGAAAGCTATTGAGGTGTTGGGTGAATAGATTGAATCCAAATTTTCCCGCATACCCTTGCAAATTTCTGCCCAAACTAATCCAAAAGGAGTTGATTATATGGCTATGAAACCCGATGAGAAGCGGAGCGAGCTTCTTGATTCTCTGGTGGACATCAGGGATGTCAGGATTGATCGGTCACAGCCGGTGGAGGAGCGGATGAAATCTTATGTCGAGCAGATTAAGAACCCCTATATGTTCAAGGTCGGCGACACGGTGGTCAGGGTTTCATATGCGGACACGCCGGAGACCATCAACGACAATTTCATAAACCTCATTGCGAGTCTTTGACAAGACATCTGGAAAATGATTCTTATTAAGAAAGGCTGGACTTTTCCGCTCGGTTCTGTTATAATGATTGTGGACAAAATCAGTGGAACGCCGCCCTTTCAGTTTTCCGACGAAAAAAGAAAGGTGTGGCGATTTATGCTGAAATTAACTCTTGACAGAAATTACAAAGCCGCCATCTACCTGAGATTATCAAAGGAAGATGGCGATTTTTCATTCCAAGGCGGCAAGCAGGAGAGCGACAGTATCTCAAACCAGCGGCTTCTGATTTTGGAGTACCTCAAAAAATGCCCGGAAATAACGGTGATTCGGGAATACTGCGACGACGGCTACAGCGGCGCAAACTTCGAGCGTCCGCAGTTCCAGAAGATGATGGAAGCGGTCAAGGCGGGAGAGATTGACTGCATCGTTGTGAAGGATCTTTCACGTTTCGGGCGTGAATATATCGACTCAGGCAACTATCTTCAGAAGATTTTCCCGACTCTCGGCGTTCGGTTCATTGCGATTAACGACGGCTACGACAACGCCCGCCCCGATTCGGGCGCAAACGACCTCGTTCTGCCGTTCAAGAATCTTATCAACGACTCCTATTGCCGGGACATTTCTATAAAAGTACGGACTAATCTGGACGCAAAAAGGCGGAGCGGTCAGTTCGTCGGAAGCAGGGTTGTCTATGGCTATATGCGGGACCCGGAGAACAAAAACCATCTGATAGTTGACCGTGATGTTGCGCCGGTTGTTCAGGACATCTTCAAGCGGAAGCTTGAGGGGATGTCTCCCGCTCAGATTGCGGACAGGCTGAACCGGAGCGGGGTTCTCTCCCCTATCGAATATAAGAAATCGAAAGGCTCGAAGCAACGCACAGTTTTTCAGACCAAGCCGCAGGCTCTCTGGAGTGCGGTCGCAATCTATCGGATTCTCAAAAACGAGATTTACACCGGCACGCTACTCCAAGGAAAGACCACCACTCCCAACCATAAAGTAAAGAAGACCATGCTCAAGGACAGAAGCGAGTGGTCACGGACGGAGAACGCACACGAGGCGATTATCTCCTCGGCTCAGTTCGACCTTGTTCAGGAGATAATGCAGACTGACACCCGAAGCCCTTCGGGAGCAAGCGGCGTGCATCTCTTTTCCGGGAAGATTTTCTGCGCCGATTGCGGAAGCCCGATGATAAGAAAAGTAGAGCGGTGCGGCGACAAGGAATATGTCTATTTCATATGCAACGGCAACAAGGGAGATAAATCCTCCTGCTCTCCCCACAGAATAAAGGAGCAGGCTGTTTATGATGCCGTTCTCGCCGTCATTCAGGGGCAGATAAACGCCGCACTCGTCATGGAGGATGCCATGAAGTGCATCGAAAATGCCGGTTGGGAAGCAAGGGAACTCAGGAAAATCGAGGACAAAATCTCAGTCCAACAGGCAATCATCGACAGAAACCGTCGGCTTTCTGCGGAAGCTTATGAGGATTTCCGCTCGGAATTTATCTCTCGTGAGGAATACGAGTCTTTCAAGAAGCAGTTTAACCAAAACATCACCGAGGCGCAGGCGGTAATCTCCCGCCTTATCGGCGACAGAAACTCAATCGAAAGTGGGATGTCAAATCAGCAGGGCTGGCTCGCACAGTTCAGGCAGTACGAAAACATTCAGGAACTGTCGCGAAGCGTGGTTGTCAGTCTGATTGACAGGATTTATATCCGGGATAGCAAGGACATCGACGTGAAGCTCAGGCATCGGGACAGGTTTGCGGCGATAGTCGAATTTCTCGGCGAGAAGACCAAGGAGGCGGTTTAAGTGGCGAGAACGTCAAGAAAAAGCATAGCATCAGCTCAAGCCGAGACCGCCGCCCGTATTTGGAACGCCGCACTTTATGTCCGACTTTCGGTCGAGGACAACGGCAAGGACTCCGATTCAATCGAGAACCAGACAGCCATTCTTGAGGAATACGTCTCCGCCCGCTCTTACTTAAAAAAGGTATCTCTGTTCGTCGACAACGGCTACACCGGCACAAATTTCGACCGTCCGCAGTTCCGGGAGATGATGGAAGCCGTTCAGGCGGGAAAAATCGACTGCGTGATTGTGAAGGATCTTTCACGTCTCGGCAGAAATTATATAGATACTTCACATTTTATTGAGAAGATATGCCCTTTCTTCGGGCTTCGGTTTATTTCGGTCAACGATAATTATGACACTGCGACCGTCACCAACGAGGCTCAGCTTTCGGCATCTCTTTCGAATATCGTCAACGATTACTATGCAAAGGACATCTCCCGCAAGGTCACTTCGGCACTTCGGGCGAAGATGGAACGGGGAGACTTTATCGGCGACTATGCTCCCTATGGGTACTTAAAAGACCCGTGCAACAAAAATCATCTCATCCCCTGCCCCGAAACCTCGCCGGTTATCAGGCAGATTTTCGAGTGGAGGGCAGACGGCGTGAGCTATGGCGGAATCAATCGCAGGCTTAACGACGCCGGCATCCCCTCTCCATGTCAGTACAAGAAAGACAACGGCATCAAGACCAACAGGGATAACGTGACGCACAAAATCCTCTGGAACAAGCACGCCATCACCCTGATTCTTAATGACATCGTTTATCTCGGTCACACGGCGCAGAGAAAAGGCAGTCAGTGCCTATATGAAGGACTGCCGTTTCACACTACGGATAGAGAAGATTGGATTGTCGTAGAGAACACCCACGAGCCGATTGTCAGTACTGAATTGTTTGAAAAAGTGCAGGAAGTCAACCGGCAGGCTTTGGAGAAAAGCAAAGCAAACTCCGGCAAATATCCGAACCTTCCGAAAGCGGAGAATATCTATGGGAAAAAGTTCACCTGCGCCGAGTGCGGACACGTTATGAAGCTTCAACGCTCTATCAGCAAAGACAAAACCAAGACTTACTTCACCTTCAAATGCCCGACCTATGCCGAACACGGCAAAGCCGGTTGCTCGGACGTGAAGATGAAAAAAGAGACTTTGGACGAGGCGGTTTTCGCCTTCATCAAGTCCCAGATGGACGTGTTTGTGGACGTGGACGAGAGTCTGCACCGACTTCTGGCACTGAAAAAGTCGAAGCTTGCAAAAAGCGACAACCGTCAGAAGCTGAAAACGCTCAAGGCACAGCTTGAGAAAAAGAAGTCTGTTCTCAGCAGTCTCTATATAGACTTGAAGGACGGCTTTCTTTCGCAAGACGAGTATTGCCACCACAGGGAGATTATTCTTTCGGATATTGCGGTTCTGGAGCGGGAACTGACCGAGCTTGAGTCCTCAAAGACCGAGACCGAGGAACAGCTCACCGGCGAGATGAAGTGGAAGTTCATGGTCGGGCGGTTTTATAACGCCACCGAAATCTCTGCCGAAATGGTGGAAGCCTTTGTCGAGTCCATCAAGCTCCACGAGGACGGCTCGCTTGAAATCAGGCTCAGCTATATGGACGAGCTTGCAACTCTTATGAGTGCCAACGAAAAACTCAGGAAGGAGATTGCGGCATAATGAAAGAGCAGATTGCAATTTATCTCAGGCTGTCTCTTGAGGACGTTGACAAGCGTTCGGGCAGAATCAAAGACGTCAGCAACAGCATCGCCTCTCAGCGGTTGCTTATAAACAGGTATCTGGATGAAGCTCCGGCTCTATCGGAGATGCCCCGCACGGAATTTTGCGACGACGGTTTCTCTGGCACAAACTTTGACCGTCCTGATTTTATGCGTATGATTGACCTCGCCAGAAAAGGCGAAATCGGTTGCATCGTTGTAAAAGACCTCTCCCGCTTCGGCAGGGACTATCTCGAAGTCGGCGACTACTTGGAGCATATCTTTCCCTTTCTCGGCATCCGATTTATCTCCATCAACGACCAATATGACAGCGACCGTCTCAAGGGCAAAACCATCGGCATGGACGTGGCTTTCCGGAATCTTGTGTACGACTACTACAGCAAAGACTTATCCAAGAAAGTCAAGTCGGCGATGGGCGTGATGCAAAGAAATTGCGAGCTGATTTCCTGCGTTCCCTACGGCTACAAGGTCAGTCCTGACGACAAACACAAGCTCATTATCGACGAAAAGACCGCCCCGACAGTCCGAAGAATATTCACGGACATCATTTCCGGGAAGTCCTGCACTGCCATTGCGAAAGCTCTGAACGAGGAAGGCGTACCGACCCCGGCTCAGCAGAAAAATATCCGAAAGTCTTCATCCGTCACTCCCCAGTGGACACACGTCACGATTCACAACCTGATTGGGAACATCAAATACACCGGCGTGATGGTCAACCATACTCGCGAAAGCCGGTTTATCCGGGACAAGAACCAGCGGAGGCTTCCGAGGGAGGAGTGGTACATCCGTGAGAATGCCCACCCCGCCATCGTCACCCGTGAAGAATACGATGCGGCGATGAACGCAATCTCAAGAAGGCGGAAGTCCGCCCATTCGGTCCGCTCGGTTCACGACCAATCGGACAGGTTTTACTACTGCGGGCATTGCGGCGGCAAGTTAGAAAAGGCGAACGGCACCGTCTTTGCCTGCCGCTACAGCCGCTATCACGACGGAAGCCCCTGCGAAGCGGTTCATTGGCGCAAGTCCGACCTTGAGGAAATCCTTTTCGAAGCCCTCAAACGCCAGATTGAAATCACCAAGGTCGAGGCAAGAAAAGCGAGCAACAGCTCGAAAGAAAAGAGCAAAAGTCTGGAACTCAGTCTCTCTATGCTTAAGTCCCAACTTGATACTCTTAGCAGAGAAAAGCTCACCCTCTACGAAGCCTATCACGAAGGCAAAATAACCGCCGAGCAATATCTCATGTCTAAAGACGACCTGACGGTGAAGCAAGCGGGGCTGAAAGCTCAGATTGAAGACTTGGAAAAACAGCTAAAAGCAAGCGTTCAGAAAAAGAACTCGGCAGAAGAACAGGGAGAAAATGCAAGCCGCCTCTCTACCCTGACCGATAAAGAGTTAAGAGAGCATCTTTATGATGCGGTGGAGAAGGTGTTGGTGTTTGATGGGAAGTGTGTCGAGATTGTTTGGAGGTTTGGGTAACATTTTACCTTAAAATAAAGCTAAAATGTTCCCCAATTTTCTTTTTAAGAGTTAGGCTATGGCATTCTCTTTTCAAATATGCTATAATACTTAAAAATCCAATCAAAATCAGGTGACACCATGCCAAAAACCACAACCCAAAAATCCAAAAAATCCACAGGGAAAATAGTTCTTATCGTTATCGTCGTTCTGGTCGCCGCGCTGGCGGTCGCCTTTGTCTGGTACGTCAACGACTATTACCACGCCGTCGATGTGGACGCATATCTTTCGAGCAACGAAACCGTTCAGGTGATTCAGGTTGACGACGGGATTCTCTTCTGCGGCGGGAACGAGACGGCTCTCATATTCTACCCCGGCGCAAAGGTCGAGTACACGGCGTATGCGCCTCTCATGATGAGCCTTGCTGAGAACGGGGTCGACTGCTTCCTCGTCGAGATGCCCTTCAACCTCGCGTTTTTCGGGATGAACAAAGCTGAGACAATCATGTCCGAGTACGTCTCCTATGAAAACTGGTACATCGGCGGACATTCTCTCGGAGGGGCGATGGCGGCGTCGTTTGCATCGAAACATCTTGATGAACTTGACGGGCTCATTCTCTTTGCATCCTACTCAACGAGCGATTTGGGAGACCTCCCCACTCTCTCGATTTACGGAAGTGAGGACGGCGTCCTCAATATGGAAAGCCTCGAAGCCGGGCGGAATTACTCCACCGACTACACCGAAGTAATCATCGAGGGTGGCAACCACGCCGGTTTCGGAAGCTATGGCGAGCAAGCTGGCGACGGCGAAGCAAGCATCTCGCAAGAAGAACAGTGGGAAATAACTGTTGAGAAGATTCTGGGATGGATGTAAATTTATAAAAATCACTTGATTTTCACCTCGTAGTATCGTATAATGATACTGCGAGGTGAAATTATGATA
>JAJQDP010000045.1 GCA_021202155.1 Oscillospiraceae bacterium
TTTCATTATCCTTTTGTGCCTTGTAGCGTAGCGGAAAGGTATGGTCATAAATATGGAAGACAGCATGATTATCGACTTGTTTTTTGACCGGTCGGAGACGGCGATACGGGAGCTCGATTTGAAGTACGGCGAGATTTGCAGGGGATTCTCGAATAACATCCTTGGGAGCAGGCAGGATGCGGAAGAGTGCGTCAATGACGCTTATCTGGGCGTATGGAACTCCATCCCGCCGGCGAGACCGGAGCCGCTCCTGTCGTTCGTCATCAAAATCGTCCGCAACATCTCAATCAACGCCTACCGCAAAAAAGAAGCCGCCAAGCGGCGGAGCTCCTACACGGTTGCTATGGAGGAGATTGAGGGTTGCCTTGCGAGCAGTGGCAGTGTTGAGGGTGAAATCGAGGCGAAGGAGCTTGCGGGGATTATTGAAAGCTTTCTCGATACACTATCAAGCGAGAATCAAGCCATCTTTATGCGGCGGTACTGGCTTTCTGAAAGCTATGATAAGATAGCCGCGGCGGTGGGTCTTTCCGAAAAGAACGTCTCGGTGCGGCTCGTCAGAATCCGCAAGAGCCTTCGGGAGTACCTGAAAGAAAGGGGAGTGATGGAATGATTACAAGTGAACTTTTTTCCGAAGCGATGGGCAAGCTTGACCCGAAATATCTTGATGAAATGCTCGGCTATCAGCCGAAAAAGAAGCCGAAAACGGTGTTTGTGAAGTATGTTGCCCTTGCGGCGGTACTGTGTTTGGTAATTGCGGCGGCGGTCTGGGCGAATTGGGATGACAGCGGGCTCAGTGTCGACGAGAACGACAACCCGTTGGGAGCAGTCTATGAAGATGATACAGTCTATTCAGTCGACCTGCCGATGCTGACGGTTTCGCTTGGCGACAGCGGAATGGGGTTTGAGGGCTATTGGGTTTACGACATCTCCGACCTCGTGAGCGGGAATCCGTGGAACGAGGATATGGAGCTTTCAACCCTGCCGGTCTATCAGAATGTTATTTCGTATGACGATTATCATGTGCCGCTGAGTGGCGTGGATTATGATAAGATGTCGGAGCTTCTCTATGAGGTTGCCGGGCGTCTCGGGCTCGACACGGAAGCCCTTGAAATAACCGACGATGCCTACAGCGAGGAGCGCAAGCAGAGTGTTATCAAGAGCTACGAAGGCTCAGGCTATGACATCCCCGATAGCTACTTCGATGCTACACGCTATATGTGCGAAACGGACGACTATGAGATAGAAGTCAACACCTATCTGACTGTGATGGTTACATTCAAAAACCCTGTTTCGGTTTCCGATGAGATTGAGGATGATCCCTATGCACTTGCAGAGTATTTCCTTGAAGAATATTCGGAGCTTATCGACATGGAGAATCCGACTATCAGCATAGATGGCGGCGACCGTTCCATATATGGTGAGCAGTCGTTCAGCATCGCATTCTATGAGACTACGGACGACGACACCGGGAACATTCTCAGCTATAACTTTAAAAAAATCAGCTTCATCTGCAACAGTGACGGCGATTTGTGGATGATTGACTTCTTCAATGTTGACCTTTCGGACAAAATCGGCGACTATCCCATCATCACTGCGGATGAGGCGACTGAAATGCTGGCAGAGGGTAAGTATCTCACATCGGCACCGGTTGAGTTTCCGGGAGTTGAATATATAGGAAAGGTTGAGCTCATCTATCGCACCGGAGCCTATGAGGAAAATTTTATCCCCTATTACCGCTTCTACGTCGAAATCGACCCCGGCTATGGCGACAGCTTCTACACCCTCGGCATGACCACCTACGCCGCCTACTATGTCCCCGCAATCTCGGAGGAGTATATTTCAGACTTGACCGTCTGGGATGGGAGATTTAACTGATTGGAAAAGAGAAAGGAGAAATAAGCATGAAAAGATTTATCGGCTTACTTGTAGCTGTGGCGGTGATTTTCGGAGTCTCGGCGGTGGCAGTTTTCTCGGCTGATGTTTCGGATGAAGATTTGCTTGTGGTCGACTCCGCCTATGCTCAGGCGGTGGTTCTTGAAAACAATGGCTTGGAGGTCACGCCGACTGATGCCTATCACCTCACCGATGTTTCTGGAAACGAGACCTATACCTGCGTGGAGTTCGAGTATGATGACGGCGGAAGCGTCGGTTGGATGGTGATTGACCTTACGACCTACAATCCGACGATCTACTCGACCCAAAAGCAGTCGCCGTTTTACGAGTATAAGGACAGCACCATCATTTACAGCGGCGGCTTCGACTTCGCTATAGTTCAGCCCGACGGCGAAACCGCCCTTGACGGCTTGCGGGAAGAAATCGTGCCGATTGAGGACGTCCAGAGTGACGCCCGAGCAGGCTTGGAAGTTCTTTCCCTCCGCGAGAGGGAAGCAAAGCTGTCGGAGCTAAACTGAAAGAAACGGAAAAGAAAAAAGGCATAAAAATTCAGCCCTGCCGAAGATTTTCGGTGGGGCTGAAATTGTACTCATGCGAATCGCATTTGACCGCCTTCAAGGAAGTCTTTGAAATCCTTATACATGGAAGAAGAGATATAGGGGCGCAAATGCAAATCGTGTTCAACATTGTATAGAGTATCAATAGTAATGGCTTCGACGATTTTTCCAAAGTCAATCCTGTTGAGGACTTTTTTTGTGTAAGGTCTTTTAGCATCGGAGAATGATATGCTCATCAAAAATCCTTGGACTTCCTGAGAGTTAAGCAAAAGCATAGCTACATAAGCCATATCAAAGCTGTCAAAGGAGATGAAATAGCTTGTGTCATCCGTCATGACCGGCTTGCCGTCGTCGGAATATAGAACTGAAAACATCGGTTGTTTGTAGAATCCGCTGACGCCCACCTTATAGCGGGAATACGAGTAGCTTCCGACTCCAAACATGGAAAAAGGAGGGGCATCTTTATAGATAGAACTTTTCCTGCTTTCAAATAATGAAATGTTTTCGTTCAGATACTCCCAGGTCATCGGAACATCTTTTTTAAGATGATCTGTTCTTTCACGAGGCGATTTCTGAGTTACAATCACTCGCTTAGAAAAATCGTGTACTATAGGAGACTTAAACATACTGCTTTTGATAAGTGGGTACACAATGTCAGGCTCTATATGAACAATATTTTCGCTTCCGTTGTATAGAGTGCCGTCTCTTACAGTCAGCTCCATTATTTTTGAACAGTCATGTTTGACACCCTGTCGCCATTCAAAGCAACAGTGACCGTCAAAGCGTGAACTTTCGGGAGCGAGGCTACTGTAGAACCGACCATCAGAATAGCCAATCTGAGATTTTATTGTCTGCGGCTCATCGAAATCATAAACGTTGCATGTATTTAACGAAGCGGCGACCTCTGATAACTGTAAAACCAATAGACATGCACCAGTACTTACGCCGAATACTTCCGATGCGTCAAATTCCAAAATATCACAGCTCGAAAAATTAACATAAGTCCTCTTGAGCTCTTTGAATACATTTCTTGCAACAGAGGTCTTGCAAAGAATTGCAATTACAGTGTTTGTATCTCTGTATTCGTTGATTAACTGTAGGATGATATATTCGCTTATATCAAAATTGCTGGCTCCGGTTATTGCATCAATACCTCTTAGTCCTTTGAAGTTAGCTTTCGCAGGAGAATTGTCAGAGTTGATAGAAGACAGAGTACTGTTAGTAACCCACGGGGGATTTCCGATAACCAGAACCTGACCGCTATTAGCTATCAGTGACTTCGAGGAAAACGAAAAGAAATCGGAATTGATAACTTTTACTCGTTTATCAGTTATTGACTTCTTGCAGGCATTGCAATAATCAGGGTTAATTTCAATCCCGTAATATTCCTCTGCGTTGAATATCAGACTGCTTTTCAGAAAGTTGCCAATACCGCAAGTGGGCTCAATGACAGCAGACGGTGCAATGTGACGAACGTCTTTGAGATAATGGCACACTCTGTCTGTAAACTCAGATGGAGTCTGATAATCTCCGTATCCGCGCTTATCTGTCATAGTTTATTATCCCTTCTGTGCTGTTGTTGAGAGATATAACTCTCGAATACTGTAGTCTCCACTGTAAAGCATTGCTTATGGTGAGATAACCTTGCTTGGGCGGACACTGTAAAATTTCGTCAGCAAGCATACTGAGCGTAATTTCATCACCAGGAATATTTCTGTCCTGTAAATAGCTCATAATATCTTCTTTGTTAGCACCGTCGGAAACCATTTCACGCAGACGCTTCGTGATGGTGAAATCGGAAGTTCTTTCTTTATCAACAAATGTACAATGCAAAAAGTTCAGATTACAGGTGGTCGGTAAGTCATGCTTTTCATAGACGAAAATCAGCAGGTTATAGCCGAGCCCAAAAACCTTTTGACGTGCACTCTCATATGGACAGCTTGACTGCGGCTGAGTAATTGAAGTAACCTTGATGTCGGTTTGAATTTGCTCGCCCGGAAGATCTATTCCCTTGGCGCTATTGCCAATTTCAACGGCATACTTTGAAAGAAGATAATCTTTGAACCTATGCTCGACATATGTACCGACAGCTTTTCCATCTGTGACACCAATAAGTGCGACGTGATTGATTGAACTTTCGTGTTCGCAAAACTCTTTTGAGGATATAATCAGAGATTCTAAAGTCAGGGATTCTTTCATGTGATATACTCCTCCGAAAATAATAGTTATATTGTATCATATTGGGCGATGCTTTTCAAGCATTCAGAAAATCGCCTTAACTCCATACGACACCAAGAGCATGATAACTCCCGCGGTGATAACCCCTGCAAAAATAATCGGGAACGCTTTCTTCTTATCAATTCCGAGTACTACGGCGACCAGCGAGCCCGTCCATGCGCCTGTTCCGGGGAGGGGGATGGCGACGAGGATGAAGAGACCGAGGGCTTTGAATCTCTCAATCGTCGACTGCTTGCTGTAGGCTTTCTTCTCAAGCCAATTGGCGGCACGACCTAAGAAGTTCTCCTGCGTCTTCATCCACTTGAGAATCCTGTCAAGAAGGAGAAGTATAAACGGAATCGGGAGCATATTCCCGAGGACTGCGGCGATAAAAGCCTCATAGGGCTTCAGCCCGAACCCGACGCCATAGGGAATTCCACCCCTCAGTTCGACAATCGGGAGCATGGATATTAAAAACGTGGCAATAAGCTTGCCGATATGGGTTGATGTGAGCCAGGTGAACATGGAAACCTCCGGTTTCAATTCGTAATTCTTAATGCGTAATTCGTAATTCGCACCCTGCGGGTGCGCCCTCTCAGTCACGCCTGAGGCGTGCCAGCTCTCCCAGAGGGAGAGCCAAGTAGCTAACTCTTCGCAAATCTTGGCTCCCCTTTGGGGGAGCTGTCAGCGAAGCTGACTGAGAGGGTGTGCGGAGCACGGTCGCCGCAGGCGACTATTCATTGTAAACCTCCGCCATCTTCTCAAGCTGCTCCTTCGCCTTGTTTCTCACCCATTCGGGTTCAAGAACTTCTGCGTCCTCTCCGAACGAAAAGAGCCAGGCATAGAAGGCGGGGCTTATCTGGGCTTCGATGCGGACGGTGAATTTGTCCTCTGAGACGCGGTTGGGATGAAGATTTGTGCCGTACTTGTCGACAAGAACGCCCATTACATATGGCTCGGTACTCATTTTGAGTGTCACGGTCGACTTCTCCCTCGCAAAAGCACCGAACATCGAGCGGACATCCTTGGCACTTTCCTGCTGTTCCGGGTTCAGTTCAAGCCTTGGTTCATTTGAAATGCTCACGTCCGCCATTCTGTCAACTCGGAAATTCGAGATGTCGTCGTGCTGTGGATTGTAGGCGGTCAGATAGTAATAGTTGCTGTCGGAAATCAGGTATATCGGGGAGACGGTGTAGAGCTGTCCGCCGCGGCGGAGCTTCTTCTTGAGGCTCAGGTCATACTCGGTGTAGTGGAAGGTTATCTGCCTGTTCGCGACAATCGCGTCGTGAATCGCGTTTATAGAGTAGTATATACGCTCGTTGTTTGACTTAGTACGTCCGTCAACATAGATTGTTCTGTCGAAAGATTGCGCCTGATACTTGCTCGTAAGCGTTTTGAGCTTCTGGATGAGCTCGTCCGACTTCTTTTTCGTGAGGAATTTCGAGGATGCGACGGTGTTGACAAGAATCATCAGCTCCTCATCCTGGAATGTGCGCGAGCCGACATAGTAATAGTTCGCATGTCCATGCCGCTCTGTGACAATGTCCATGCCCGACTGGATGAGAGTGTCGATGTCGTCATAGACGGATTTTCTCTCGACGCTGATGCCGTACTCGCCAAGAAGCCTTATGATGTCGCTTCCTGAAATAGGATGCCCGGGGTCGGTGTTCTCAAGAAGAATCTTCTGAAGCGTCAGAAGCTTGATTTTTGGTCTTGGTTCAAACATAATATCAGCTCCATGTCTTTGGATTGAGAGACTCTTTGTACTCTTCAAACTCTATGTGGTCAAGAGTCGCGGTGAGATTCGCCCTTATCGCGGCTCTGTATTCGTTCCTCAGAAGCTGTTGCTCCTGCTTCTCCTCGTCCGAAAGCCCCTCTTCACGGGATTTTTTCGCCAAGGCATTTATTCTTTGTATCTTTTCCTGAGTCAAAAAATCAGCTCCCACATTTTCATATAGGAAAAGTATATCACGCCCACGCCTCAATTTCAATCAGAAAATACAAACTTTCAGAAAATATTCTCAATCAGTCCGAATAATTACCCTTATCTCGCTTGACAAAAACAAATTTTCTGCTATCATTGTAGATGAGGAATGAAACATGCGTTCGTGCAATATCATTGTCAACCAAGCTGAGTGAAAGAATATGGAGGTACTATTTGAAGGAACTGATTGAAAGCTATGAAAAAGAGGCGGCAAAGTTAGCTGAGCACATGGAAGTGCTGAAAGAGAGGCTTGAAGCCGAGAGGGACGTGAACGAAAGGAAGTCTCTAAAGCGGAGAATCTATGCCGCAGAGGTTGAACGTTTCGAGATTTTGGAGGATATTATCGCGATGCGGAAATATCTTTGAAGCGGCAATTTTAAAAAACGGGATGAATCGTTGCATTTTTCCCGGAGCTGTGATATAATAGCATTATCAAGCGGCACTTTTGCCGAAATTAAGGAGCCTGAGCATATGAAGCTGATATTTGCTGTTATAAACGATGACGATTTCAGAGGCGTTTCGGACGCGCTGAACTCCGCCGGACATCAGTCGACAAGGCTCTCGTCCACCGGCGGCTTCCTCCGCTCGGGAAATTCGACGCTTCTCATATGCGTCGAGGATGAACAGCTTGAGGACTGCATTGAGATAATCAAGCACAACTGCCGCAAGCGCAAGCAGTATGTCCCGACAACGGCTGTAAGAGGCAATTTCGCCGCGAAGCCTTTGGAAGTTACAATCGGTGGCGCGACAATCTTCGTCACCGAAGTCGACCGGTTCGAGAAGTTCTGATGCTACGGCTCTATTCAAAGGACAATATCTCCCGGCTGATTCTCTCGATGAGAAGCCGCGACCGGCTCTGCCACTCATTCCTCTTAGTTGGCGACAAAGGCGTCGGCAAGAAGACGGCGGCAAAGTATATGGCTCTTGAGATTCTCTGCAGGAGCGAGGGAGAAGTCCCTTGCGGGAAGTGCAAAGACTGCAGGATGATTTCAAACGACGCCCACCCGGACGTCATGACCGTTTCGGCGAGCGGAAAGTCGGGGAACTATCGCACAGACGACCTCAGACCGCTCATAAGCGATGCTTATATTGCATCAAACGAGGGAGGGTACAAAATCTACATCCTCCCGGACATCGACAAGGCACTCCCTGCCGCGCAGAACACTCTTCTCAAGCTTTTTGAAGAGCCGCCCGACCACGTCATTATCATAATGACAGCGGAGCGACTTGAAAACGTCCTCCCGACCGTTCGCTCAAGGGCGATTGTGATAAACGTCCCGGAAGCGTCAAGAGAGGACACAGTAGCGGCTCTAACTGAGAGAAAAATTCCCGAGCCTGACGCCGAGAAAGCATATGGACTGCTTGGCGGCAATATCGGAGCATGTATAGAGTACCTGAACGGCGGAAGCGACGAGCTCTATTTAAGAGTGAAGTCCGCCGCAGAAGCCATAGCCAAGTCGGACGAGTACGCCCTCTTAAAAATCCTCAATGAAACCGACCGCATGGCAGCAGTCGAACTCACCATTGAGCTCTCAAAAGTTCTCTCCGAGGCAATAAAGCGCAAGCAAGGCGCGGATGAGGCGAGCTTCTATTCAAACGAGGCACAGAAGCTGAGTGAAACCATCGGGCAAAAGGCTCTCATGACCATGTACGACCGCACCTTAGAAGCCGCAGGAAAGCTCAAGGGCAACGCAGGAGTCGGACTGACAATGGCTGATCTGACAGGAAAGCTGATTGGGAGATTGTAAATACAATTTTTAACCAAAAAAAGAAAGGACCCCGCCGGTTGACGGGGAGAATAGAAATGACTGAAATAATCGGAGTAAGATTTAAGAGTGTCGGGAAGGTTTATTACTTCTCGCCGGACGGGGCGGAGATTCCGGTCGGGACGAAGGTCATCGTTGAGACAGCCCGCGGAGTTGAGTGCGGAAACGTAGTCCTCGCAAACAAGATGGTCGAGGATTCGGAAATTGTTCCTCCTCTCAAGACAATCATAAGGGTCGCCACCGAGGACGATTTCAAGCAGATTGAACGGAACAGAATCAAAGAGGCAGACGCCGCTGACATCTGTGAGAGAAAAATCGCACACTATGGGCTCAAGATGAACCTTGTCGACGTCGAATGCACATTTGACAACTCAAAGCTTCTCTTCTACTTCACAGCGGAGAACAGGGTCGACTTCAGAGAGCTCGTAAAGGATTTGGCGTCCGTCTTCCACACAAGGATTGTGCTGAGGCAGATTGGCGTCCGGGACGAAGCTAAGATGATGGGCGGACTGGGAGTATGCGGCAGACAGTTCTGTTGCGCAAGCTTCCTTGGCGAATTCCAGCCTGTTTCAATCAGGATGGCTAAGGAGCAGGGCTTGTCCCTCAACCCGACAAAAATTTCGGGAGCCTGCGGAAGGCTCATGTGTTGCCTCAAGTATGAGCAGGACGGTTATGAGGAGCTTCTTAAGATTACTCCCAAGGTCGGCGCACTCGTCAACACTCCTTCCGGAAGGGGAACTGTCACCGATGCGAACCTGATTTCCGGAAAGATAACCGTCAAGCTTGACGGCTCCGACGGCACGACGGTCTTTGAGAGAGATAAGCTCACCGTCATCAAGGACGCGGTGATAAAGGTCTCCCGCGAGGAGCTGAAAGCTCTGAAAGATCTCGAAAAGTAAACCGTTCGCACAAACTGTGTGCACAAACTGTGTGCACAAACTGTGCATGCACAAGCTATCCGCCCATACCAAGGCTGACAGCGAGTGCCTGATTTATTTTGTCCATAGAGGTTGAATCCAGGACTCCCATCCGCTCCTTGAGCCGCTTTTTATCTATAGTGCGAATCTGTTCCAGGAGCACGATGCTGTCCTTGGCAAGACCGCAGGACGAGGAATCTATCTCGATGTGGGTAGGCAGGTGGGTCTTCTCACGTTGACTTGTGATAGCCGCGGCGATGACCGTCGGTGAATGACGGTTTCCCACGTCATTCTGAACTATAAGTACGGGACGGATTCCGCCTTGTTCGCTACCAATCACAGGACTTAAGTCCGCATAATAAATCTCTCCTCTGTATACCGGCACCGGCATTGACATAAAATCACCATTCCTTTCGAGGTTAATAAACGCTTTTGCAGTAGTATTGTTGACTGCATCGAAGCCATTTATTCAGCCCCGCCGGGGAGAAAGAACGGGGCTTGGTTCATTTTATGCGGGAGGGGAGATGTGAGTGAAAAGAAGCCCAGCAGACTTGCCGGAACTGTGATAAGTTCGCTGAAGCCTGCTGAGCTGGTTTTTACGCTATTTTTTAATCACCGGAAATCAAGCCATGGAAAGCCCAAGCCATTTTCTCACAAGATCGACACTGACGTTTGCCGCCTTTGCGATCAAGTCCTCAGTTACACCGGATTCATGTAAACTGATTGCCATTTCTTTAGCGTTTTCAAGCTTACCTTGCTCAACACCCTGTTCGATACCTTGCTCCTTGCCCTGATTATAAAGATCTTCTGCTACCTTGCACATTTCGTCGTGCCCTCCTTTCTCGCGTTTCAAATAGTGAACGCGTTCCGACAGCGGTCCTTGGGTCATATCCTCCGGGTCGGCTGTCTCAAAATATTTCATCAGTTTTGCTGTATCACTGCCGTCATCGATGGCGGCGTTCACGAAAATTACGTGGTTACCATCATCATATGAGATTCCTGTTTCTCCGAGAATCTTTTTCACGGGATATACCGTTTTGCCAGCACCCCATATGTCCGTCTCGCTGATGTAAATTATATATACATCTGGCAGTTCGTCGTAATATGCTCCCTTGTCGAGAATGCTCTTATCTATCATCGAGCCGTAATATCTTATGCGTCTTGCATGGTCGACGGTGTCCCTGCGCTGAATTTCGATATTTATCAGTCGACCGGTGCTGTCTTGGGCAAACGCATCTAAGATAGTGTCCTTCGATGTGATATTCAGAAGCCGATACTGACTTTTTACGCTGATTATTTCTATATCATCTCTGCCGAGAATTGTGCGAACGACGTGCTGACACGCGCCGATGTCCTCAAGTACAACCGAAGCGAATGTGTCGCTCATCATGTTCTGATTGCGGATAGCCTCTGCTCCGCGCTGTATTATCTCCAAACGATTCTTTTCTGTATCAGTCATTCCGTCGCCTCAATTCTCCTATTGTAGTTCTATGATACCACAAAGCTGGCGGAAAATCAAGGGGCAATTCTCAAGCTCTTATATCCTCGCACATTTTCACCATTTCCTCCGCAGTAACAACCGGCACAGTCGACCTCGCGAAGTCCTTTGTATTTCTTGTGACGATATAGTCGACACCGGCTCTATACGCAGTTTCGGTGAGGATGGCGTCCTCGAAATCGGAAATCGGGGAAGTGAGGGCGTTCCGGCAGTCAAGGGCTGTTGTGTCGAGAATGCCGAAGGACATGAAGAGCTTTTTCAGGAGTGCTCGTGTCTCAGTATCGCTGTGAAAGTATTTGTGCATGATGTAGTAGATGTCCGCAACGGACTTAGCCGGGATAAATCCCGAAATCTCGTCGTTCGCCACCGCCAGGCAAAGCTCCTGTGCATCCTTCGCAAAGGGCTCACGATTGGCGAGAGCGTCGATGATGACGCAGGTGTCCACAATTACGTTCATATCCTTCCAAGCCTTTCTTCCCGGGCTTCCTCAATGGAAATATCCGACGGGAGAATGCCGAAGAGAGACTGCATTGCCTCAACCTTATCCTGATTGCTGTTGACGAGCTTGACGCTCACCTTGCCGTTTTTCGAGATAAACACATCCTCGGTCTCAGCAAGAACGAGATATTTTCCGAGGTTCATTTTGAATTCAGTTGCCGTGACAGTCATGAGAATCCCTCCTTATATGTTCTTCTTATATTATACGCGAATCGAGCGAAAAAGTCAAGAAAATCGAACGATAAATTATAAAAAAGCGCACCGAAGCCATCCGACCTCGGTGTGCTTTTAGTATGAATTATGCCGCCTTTTCAAAGATTCGCTTTTGTGCCTTCAAGTATGTTTGAAGATTAGAGATTACGCTTTCATTTTTCTGAAGTTCATCATTTGAAAGCTCAATTAAATTATCGGATGCTAGCTTAATTGTGTACTGATAGATTCGCTCAACGAGAACTTCAAATTCTTCTGCTGTTAGCTGAATAGTGATTTCCTCATAATCTTTACATCTTTTTAATGCTTCCAGTGCTTCCATTAGCCTACTAATTTTATTGCTATCCATAGTACCCTCCCGAATAGCATCAATGTATGGTTTCAATGCGGCTCTGAAGTTTATGAGTACTTTCGGCTCATGGTTTTTCCATTTGTAAAATCTCCATATGCCAGCTCCTATGCCAGTTCCAATGACTATTGCTCCAACAGCAGTAGCAGTGACACCTTTTTTGTGCTGTTGTACAAATCTTAATGCTTTAGACCCCACTACTTGTGCCTGTTCAACTGTATTCATGTCAATTGAATCTAAGTGCTTAACGAATTGTCCTCTGTTGGGTCCTGTTGCATATCGAATCGCACTGCCAAATCTTCCGTATAATCCAGTAGCAAGCCCTGTTGCAATATCATCAGGAACGAGAAAAGCATCTTGTACTATTTGCATGAATGACACCTCCTTCTATAACAAGGATTGTAAAATTCGCGTATGTCATCATTTTCGTATGACATGACCATTATAACTCAATATCGCCCCGACTGTCAACAAACAATCGGGGCGGGTTTAGTTTCTAATTCAATTCAGCCTAAATCACAGAGCGGCGAGCTTCTTGAACTCTGCCTTGAGTGCGGGGTAAATCTCGGTGTAGAGCTGGTAGAACTGCTCATACTTCGGGACGTCCTCCGGGATGGGCTCCTGAACCTTGTCGGTCTTGATGATGGCGTGGCAGGCTTCGGGGACGCTTGAGTAGAGTCCTGCTCCGACACCGGCGAGGATTGCGACGCCGAGGGCGGGACCTTCCTTCGAGGAAGCGGTCTTGACGGGGCAGTTGTAGAGGTCTGCGAGCATCTGTCTCCAGATGGGGCTGGTGCCTCCTCCTCCGCAAGCCATCATGTCGGAAACATTGATGTCCATCTGACGGAAGACCTCAACGCAGTCGCGGAGCGAATAGGAAACGCCCTCCATAACGGCTCTCAGCATATCCTTCTTTGTGTGCATGGCGGATAGACCGAAGAATACGCCTCTTGCGTCGGGGTCAAGGTGCGGGGTTCTTTCACCCATGAGGTAGGGGAGATATAAGAGTCTGTTCGCGCCGATCGGGACTGTCGCGGTCTCCTTGTCCATGAGATAGTAGGCGTCGACGTCCATGAGCTTTGCGGTCTCCTTCTCAGCACCGCAGAAGTTGTCTCTGAACCACTTGAGTGACAAGCCTGCGCCCTGTGTGACGCCCATGACGTGCCAACTGTTCGGAACAGCCGCACAGCAGGTGTGTACTCTTCCCAACTTGTCTATAGAAATGTTAGAGGTGTGAGCGAATACAACTCCGGAAGTGCCGATTGTGGTGAACGCCTTGCCGTCCTCGACGACGCCCGTTCCGACAGCCGCCGCGGCATTGTCTCCGGCACCGCCGACAACCGGTGTGCCCTCACAAAGTCCGACAGTCTCGGCAATTTCTTTTGTCAAGCCGCCGGTAACCTCGCAGGACTCGTAGACGTTAGCAAACATCGAACGGTCGAATCCGAGAGCTGAGATGACCTCCTCCGACCAGTTTCTCTTCGGAACGTCCAAAAGCTGCATTCCGGAAGCGTCGGATACTTCAGTAGCGTACTCGTGGGTGAGGACGAATCTAATGTAGTCCTTCGGGAGAAGGATGTGGCGGCAACGCTCGTAGTTCTCCGGCTCGTTGTTTTTGACCCAGAGAATCTTTGCGGCTGTCCAGCCGGTAAGTGCGGGGTTCGCAGTGATTTCGATGAGCTTTTCTCTGCCGAGGATGCGGTTCATCTCGTCGACCTCGTTTGCTGTCCTCTGGTCGCACCAGATGATTGAGCGGCGGATAACCTCGTTGTCCTTGTCAAGCATGACGAGACCGTGCATCTGACCGGAAAGACCGATGCCCTTGACATCCTCCTTTTTGACTCCGCTCTCCGCGACGACAGCCTTGATAGTGCCGATAGCGGCATTAGCCCAGTCTGCGGGGTCTTGCTCAGCATAGCCGTTCTTCGGCTGATACATCGGGTATTCTATCGTCTTTGAAGCGATAACCTTACCCATCTCGTCAAACAGAACTGTTTTTGTTCCGCTTGTTCCAATGTCTACACCTATAATGTAAGCCATAAATGATTCCTCCAAATTATATGTTGCCGGTTGAACCGGTAGTGTACTTGCGGAAACCCCTCCACCACCGGCTTCGCCGGCGGTCCCCCTCCCCTTTCAGGCATCCGCGTACACTTAGCGATAAGGTATATACAA
>JAJQDP010000036.1 GCA_021202155.1 Oscillospiraceae bacterium
GACTTTGTTGCCAATTTCGCTTAAGTGTACGCGTATGCCTTTCAGGGGAGGCTATAACTGCCTCATTCAGAAGCTTGTGAGAGAATGAAAAAAGGCTCCCTCTGAAATGAAGTTCGCAAGCGAACTTCCGGAGCTGTCAGCCGAAGGCTGACTGAGGGGTTTCTAAACAGGAGGTAACACAATGAAACTCAAATTCTACATCTGTGCCCACTGTGGGCAAATCGTTGCAAAAATCAAGGACAAGGGCGTGCCGGTAATGTGCTGTGGCGAGCCTATGAAGGAGCTCGTTCCGGGAACTACCGAAGCCGCTCATGAGAAGCACATTCCGGTCTACACTGTTGACGGAAACGTCGTCAACGTCACCGTCGGCGAAATCGAGCACCCGATGACCGAGGCTCACTACATAGAGTGGATTCTCCTTGAGACCAAGAACTCAAACCAGAGAAAGGTTCTCACCCCGACCGATGCGCCCAAGGCAAGCTTCGCCCTCCTCCCCGGCGACGAGGTTGTGGCGGTTTACGCTTACTGCAATTTGCACGGACTTTGGCAGGGATGACGCCTTGCAATGCGTAATGCGTAATTCGGAATGCGAAATTTGTCGCCACCTGTGGTGGCGACGCGTCCCCAAGTTCGCTTGCAAACTTGCGACTTTCGCCAACGGCGAAAGTCTGCGCACCCCTCCACCGGCTTCGCCGGTCCCCCTCCCCTTGACAGGGGAGGCTTTTATTATTCTAACAAACTTTTGAGAGAGTATAAAAAGGCTCTCCTTTTCAAGGAGAGCTGGCGCGCGAAGCGCGACTGAGAGGTGCTATTTTCGGCTTCGCCGAAAATAGCGTGGCTCGCTGAAAGCGAGCCACTAATTACGCATTACGAATTATACTCCGCAACCTCGTCATTCAATAGCCCGACATAGTAATCAAGCTTCTCTGAATACGACTCCTTTACCTGCGCCCAGGTGGAGGCGGTGGCGAGTCTGCCTAACTCCTTGCAACTGTTTACTGCGCCGTCAACCTTATCGCCGAGACCTGCATCGTAAACTACGACGGTGTAATCGCCGTTTGCAAGGTCGTGGATGTGGTCGTACATTTCGAGCATTTCGTCAGTCCAGAGGTAAATCTCCTCAAGCTGTTTGCGGTCGACGGAGACAACCGTCGGGTCAAGAATCTTGAAGCGGTCGCATGAAGCAAGAAGTGCGACACCCTCGGGATTCTGAGCTCCCGCAACGATGACATATCCTCCGGTCTTGACGGTGACATAGTGATTGCCGTCACCCTCTGAATCTCTCGGAAGCGGGCAGAACATCAGCTCGCCCTCGGAGATGTCTCCCCAGATTGAGCTCATTTCCTCAACAGTTCCTGTGAATGCCCATGTGCCACGAAGCCAGAATAGAGTCAAACCTTCCTTGATTCCGACGCCCTCAATCTCCTGACCGCCTCGGAGTTGCCAGCCGTTATTCCATACGGGATAGATGCAGTCGTTCTTCTTGAGCTCATAGATGAGATTCGCCGCGCGCTCAAGTCTCGGGTCGTCCAGATTTGTGACGAATTCGCCCAAATCTACGTCATAGGTGACAACGTCAACGCCGCTCGACTCCATAAGTGCATTGTCATATGCCCAGCCGTCAAGCGCGTATCTGTCCTCGTCGGCATCCGAGAAGTCGATGCACATTTCAAGGAAGACATCCCACGTCCATTCACCGTTCCAATAGAGCTCGGCGGGGTCGTCATAGCCGTACTCGTCGATGACTCTGCGGTTGTATGCGACGACGTGTTCGGTGGTGATGTCGGTTATAATCATGTAGACGTGATCGCCGAGGGAGAATCTTGAGTATGCGAAGTCGGCAGTGCCCTCCCAGAGCGGATCGGTATAGTCTATGTACGGGTCGACTGCCTGGAACATTCCCTTGATGCAGTTGTCGGGATATGTCTCAACGTCTCCGGGGTAGCAGTCGGGAGAGTTCGATGACAGAACCAGGTTCGCCAGGTCGTCGAACCTCTGGTCCCATGTGCACTCAATCCACTCAACCTCACAGCCATACTTTTCGGTGAAGGTGAAGTAGCCGGTGTTCACGACCTCGTCCTCTGAGTAGTTGTGGAAGTCGTCATACCACGCGTACCACTTGACGGTAGTTCCGGATGCGGCGGTGTCCTCGGCGTCGGGAAGCTTGATTCCTGCGGCGGCAAGTATCGCCTGAGAATCCTCCGTCGACAGGGTCAGCTTGACAACCTGCCGGGTCGAACTCCCACACCCGACCAAAGCCATTATCATGACAAGTGCCAGTGCAAGCGAAATTATTTTCTTCATGTTAGTGTTTCCTTTCAATTTTTATATGAGGGATACAAGTGTCAAATAAACCCGATGTTCAACAAGTGTACTTCCAAATTTCATTATAACAATTTTAGCATGTAGCCGCAATAATAAGTTTTTGTGCAGTTTTGACGAAATCCGGCAGAAACCGTTAAAGAAAGTTTTAAGTATTTGCACTACTCCGATTTCGCCCGCCTATAAATTTGTTCTCGCAAAATGAGAGTATTTCCTTGACGATTTCGCTTTTATAGAGTATAATTAAAAGTGAGAAATCAGGGGGGTGTGGCCCCGTATGGGCGCGGCGGCCCCACACCAACCAAACATGATAGCGGAGGAGGCGCCCATTCGTGGGCCGGCCCCCAGAGCGCCCCGCACCCCCACCGGC
>JAJQDP010000016.1 GCA_021202155.1 Oscillospiraceae bacterium
TTATACCAGACTTTTTTTGACTTGTATATACCTTATCGCTAAGTGTACGCGGATGTTGACTACATGGAGACACTGCCCTACACAATCCTGTTCTTGGACGGAAACCACGAGAATTTCCCGGCAATCTACAGCTATCCTGTCGAGGACTGGCAGGGCGGAAAGGTTCACAGAATCCGTAAGAACGTCCTTCACCTCATGCGCGGCGAAATCTTTGAGATTGAGGGGAAGACCTTCTTTGCCATGGGCGGAGCCTACAGCATCGATAAGTACATGCGCACGGAGGGCATCTCCTGGTGGAAGGAGGAGACCCCGACCGACCCGGAGTTCAAGAATGCCTCAAAGCACCTTGAGGAGCATAATTTCAAGGTGGACTACATCCTGACTCACACCCTTCCATACGAGATTCTCCGCCGCTGGGGCATCAACCCCGACGCGCACGACCGCGAACTTCTCGGCTATCTCGACTGGGTGATGTACGAGACCGACTTTAAGCACTGGTACTGCGGTCACTGGCACGACGACGCCGACATCTTCGACAAGTTCACCGTGCTGTGGTATGATGTCAGGAGGGTGGAGTAATCACATCGCATATCAGGTTGCAATGACATAAATGGAGGCATCACATGATAAGGCAATATTCCTTTGAGTATAATAATCAAACAGTGGAATTCGACGACAGCAGAAGTGTCCGCGAACTTGTTAAGTATGCTTTTGACGAGTCGGGGTATTACGAGCCTTTTGGCATGGAGATTGTTACGATTTTTCAGCCCCAACATCCTGCTGGCAGCTATGGGTGGTTTACTACTGACCTCAATAAAAGCTGTGCAGAGGAGATAGTAGTGCGAGACCGACTGTGTTTTGCATACTATATGCCAAATGTGTTCTATTTTGCTGAGGGTGGCTGGGGACACCACATGCCACATCTCGGCAACCATCCGGATATTCCGAACCCGGTTATGCTGAGGATAGAACTTGACGGTGAACGTAATACTGTTGTCATAAACGGGGAACTTTCTCCGCGCCTTGTTTTTGAGAAATTAATCGGAGCAGGCTATGTAGATGAAGACATAGAAAAAATAAAGGTCTTGAAAATCGCATACCCAAATCATGTCCATAGTCCTGAGATACCTCTGAACGACCCCATTTTAGGTCTGCCGTTATCCGAGTTCAAACGTGTCATGGAAGAAGACGCTCATTATATAATTGTCAGGTTTGATTGATTGTTACTGATAGGAAGGAGGCAAGAGATATGAACGATAGGTTTGAGATTGTATCAGAACAAAGAATTGAAAAGAATTTCCTCTATAACATATACATACTCCGAGATAAGCAGACGGGAGTTTTGTATGTTGGTTGTCTACATGGTGGTCTTACTCCGCTGATAGATAAGGATGGCAAACCGCTGACTTACACTGCTGGTATTTAAGTAAGCAGTAGAAGCCTCTCCCTCACGGAGAGGCTTTTCTTATATTCTGATATAATCAGCACTTTCAACGTCAAAATTCTCAAAAATGTTCGTACAACTTGCACAAAATCTCCCTCGAAAATTGTTCAAATCGCCAAATTTTTGGCTATCCTAAAATAATTGCTTGCATTTCGCCTTGCAGAGTGTTAAAATTAAATTATATCGGAGACTTTGAATTTAAAATGATTGAAGTTCCGGTCAAAAATGGGGGGGTAGATGCCACGATGGGTGTGGCGTCTTAATTGACCTCTGTACACTGTGATGTTCGGGAGGATTTTTTGCTTATACATTCTTCCTGAATGTCAGAAACTGATATTTGGAGGAATTTTTTATGCAAAGAAACATCATCAAGCGGCTCACTTGCATAGTGCTCACTGTGCTCATGGTAGTCTCAATGTTGCCAACGGGAGTATTTGCGGCGACAAGCTACAGATACTTCTATGTCAACGGCAAAAACATCATTACCGCCGCGAACAATACCGTCCAGTGCGGCAACGGAACGGCGACCTTTGACGCCGAAAACAACATCCTGACGCTCGAAAATGCGACGATAACGGCAACGAAGACCTCTGCCATAAGCTCCTCATACTACTACGGCATCTACATTCGTCCAACCGCCGCACTTGCGTCCGGCGTAACCATTAAGCTTATCGGAGACAACACTATTGTCAGTGTCGACGGCTCCAGCAAGGATTATGGCATTTATGTTTACAGCAACACCGATGTAAACATTATAAGTGAAAGTGGCGGAACTCTGACAATTGATAACACATATTGGGGCATCTGGCTTGCCGGCTCAGGCGACACCTATCCCAGCAGTATCTCCGATTGCTCAGTCACCATAAGCGAGAGATACTATGGCATATATGTGAACGCTCCTTTCAGTGTCAGCAATGCAAATGTCAGTATTACTACCGCAGGTACTACAACTGCAAGGGGCATAAGCGGTTCCACAAATCTGCTTGTTGATATTTCAAATGGCTCTGTGGTTGACATTTCGTGCACAGGCACAGCTTCCTGCGCTTTATATGCGACAAAGTATGCAAGCACTGGTACATACGACCCCGCAACAGTTACGGTCACCGATTCCAGCCTGACATGCACGGTCAGTGACGATTCCACCAACGCGGCTATCTATGCGTCGGGCATAGAGTAGAGGGCAACTCAAGCCTGATAGCCGACGGCGGAGTTAATTTCCGCGCTTCATCCAGCTACATCAGCAGTTTCATTTTGCTTGACCCTGCATCTGAATCATCGCTGACTATCTACGGCGGATCAGCCGCTGACGATGCCGAGCTGTTTGCAGATTCTTATACGTCCGCAACTACCATCGATATTGACCATCAGACTAATTCCACGCTTGACTTCTCTTACGGCTACCTCTATCTTAAAATTGTTTCGGGAGAGCCGGTATCGATGAAGAGTGGAGCTACTTCCTATCGCTTCATTTATGTGAATGAAGAGTACCATGCACTGATCATCGAGAGAAACTCCCGCAGATTCTTGGTAAGCATTCC
Source organism: Oscillospiraceae bacterium (assembly GCA_021202155.1). Classification (GTDB taxonomy): domain Bacteria; phylum Bacillota; class Clostridia; order Oscillospirales; family Ruminococcaceae; genus Faeciplasma. The sequence goes on from JAJQDP010000016.1 coordinate 2,983, forward strand.
CCACGATGTCGGTTCTGACGGCTACTGCACCGTCTGCAAGGAATACATCGGCGGCGGAGAAGAGGTTCTGCCTGAGATTGTCGAGATGGACGAGTCTCAGTACACGGTGACATATTCGATGGATATAGACTCGAACTCCGGCGACTGGAAGCAGTGGAATCTTGGCGACAAGGAGCTGTTGGAGGCTCTGTCAGCCGATGGCGCACTCCTCCAGATTGTCCGCGGTGAAGAGGTCGACAGCACATCTGTCGGTGAAGAGGACTACGAGAAGTTCGTGCTGGTCGACTCATGGTATTCGAGTAACGACTATGTCTGGCTCGGAACCGGCGGAGACACCTCAGACGATGAGCCGAACGTAATCGACTGCCTGTCTGATGACGGAATCACAATCACCTATGACGGCAACGCCATCTATGACGCATGGATGGCGAACGGTCTTGATGACGGAGGCGTAGCCGTCTTAGTCTCGAACTGCTCGTTCACATATGCTGTTTCCAGCATAAGAGTCATAGTTCCGGCAGAGTAAGCCCAAGCTTTTCCCGTGCGGGAACTGTGATGTTCCCGCACGAAACCCTGTATATAGAAAAATCCTCTCCTTGAAAACGGAGAGGGTTTCTTTTTATTTCCACATTCAGCGCGTTTTGGGACTTGCAATGCAAGTCTATATTTGGTATAATTGCGTTTTAAAATTTAGTGTCTAATCCGACACCTCACACACATATTATAGCCTGATGAGGCTGTAAAGTCAATACCCCTATGTCAAATTTGCTACAATGCTTGTGAGGTGATTACATATGGCTAAATATTCGAGGATTCGTGACCTCAGGGAGGACGCCGACAAGACCCAGAAGGAGCTTGCCGACTACCTGGGAACGTCGACACAGCACTATGGCAAATATGAGCTCGGTCATGCGGAGATTCCATTTGAGCGGGCTATCCTGCTCGCAAGATACTACAACGTGAGCCTCGACTATTTGGCTGGGCTGACGAATGTGAAGAGACCTCTCCCGAAGACCAAGATGAGCGACCAGGAGCGTCTGCTGATAGAGTCGGTGAGAGACCTTGACGATGATGAGCGTGAGAGCTTCCTCAAAATCGCGGAGCTGATCTCCGGTCGCGATGACGACAGAGAAAGATAAAAGGCGGACACCCTCCGCCTTTTTGATTTTCTCACAAAGAAACATTCTTTCTGCATAAAACCGGACGAAAATTAGGCAGAACAAGATTTCTTTCTGCACAAAAAGTGGGTAAGAATTGGGCAGAAAACGCTTCCTTTCTGCATAAAAAAGCTTTGGCTATTAGGCAGAAAAGTTGGAGTTTCACTTTCAAGCGCAAAAAAAGAGCAGGCGGAAACCGTCTGCTCTTCTGATTATATCCGATTACTTCTTTGCCGTAGGCTGTTCGTCCGTCCTGACAACCTCCGCAATAGATGTCGCCAAGCCAGCCAGGCCCTGGATGTTCGAGGGTACTACAATCTTTGTAGCTTTGCCTTCTGCGAGAGCGTTGAGGCTTTCGAGCGACTTCAGGGTGAGGTAGCCCTGATTCGGGTTGGCTTCGTTTATGAGCTTGATGCCCTCTGCGTTCGCCTCCTGAATCTTGATGATGGCTTCCGCTCTTCCTTCTGCTTCCTTGATGGCGGCTTCCTTCTTGGCTTCTGCACGGAGAATAGCACTTTCCTTTTCGCCCTCGGCGATGAGGATGGCACTCTTCTTTTCGCCCTCCGCCTTGATGATGGCTTCGCGGCGTTCGCGCTCCGCCTTCATCTGACGCTCCATCGCGTTCTGGATGTCTGCAGGAGGCATTACGTTCTTGAGTTCAACTCTGTTGACTTTAATGCCCCAAGGGTCGGTAGCTTCGTCCAAAATAGCACGCATACGGGTGTTGATGGTGTCGCGCGATGTAAGAGTCTCGTCGAGCTCCAAGTCGCCGATGATGTTTCTTAAGGTTGTCGCGGTGAGGTTTTCAATCGCCATCATCGGGTTTTCGACGCCGTAGGCATAGAGCTTCGGGTCGGTAATCTGGTAGTAGACGACGGTATCAATCTGCATGGTGACGTTGTCCTCGGTGATAACCGGCTGGGGAGGGAAGTCGACAACCTGCTCTTTTAAGCTTACCTTACGGGCGATTCTGTCGATGAAGGGAATCTTGACGTGAAGTCCTACCTCCCATGTCGACTGATAGCATCCAAGACGCTCGATAACGTAAGCGAACGTCTGCGGAACGATTCTGATGTTACATGCGATAACCGCGATGATTATGAGTACAAGAATAATTAAAACTGCCATTGATTTTTTCTCCCTTCAATCAGTTCTTTGCTTTGACAATGAGCTTGACGCCCTCGATTCGTGACACGGTCGCAACCGAATCCTTTGGAATATCCTCTCCGGACTCAGACCTCACCGTCCATGTCATCCCGCTTATTTTACCCTTGCCGGTTTCGTTGATATTAGAGACATCCTCTGTGATGAGGACGTCCTCGCCAATCAGCCGGTCTGTGTTCGTTTTGAGCCCCTTCGGCTTGAGGAACTTCATCGAAAGAGGTCTCAGCACCGCAAGCATCAGAGCCGATAGTATCACAAATACGGCAATCTGGATTCCTAAGTTCGCTCCAAGAGCCGCCGCCACAAGTCCGCCAAGCGACCCGATGACGAACCAGACAGACACAAGCTGATATGTAACCGCCTCCAAGACAATAAAGGCAATAACGGCTATCAGCCAACCAGTGACATACATTTCGCAAAACTCCTTTCATAAGACCTGTTTGACCAAGTGGGCTTATTATCTATAGTATACACCATTTCAGACAGCAATTCAAGATATTTCGGTGAAAATATAATACTTGCGCTTTTGTTTATCGTGTGGTATAATCGAAGGTAACATGCGGGCGGATAATATCCGCCCCTACAACAATCCGCGTAGGGGCGGATATTATCCGCCCGTCTATGCCGATTCGACTACGTCGATTGGAGATTTTTTATGAAAAAGATAACAAAACTACTCTCGGAGGTAGTTTCCGAGGCGTTTGAAAAAGCCGGATACTCGCCCGATTTGGGAACAGTAAGCGTTTCCAACAGAATGGATCTCTGCCAGTTCCAGTGCAACGGCGCATTTGCGGGGGCGAAGCTATATCATAAGGCACCGTTTATGATTGCGGACGAGGTCGCGGCGATTCTCCGTGAAAATCCGGTGTTTCTGAAAGCCGAAGCCGTCAAGCCGGGCTTTATAAATATGACATTGACCGATGAGTTCCTCTTGGAGTATGTAAACGGCGTTGTAAGCGACCCGAATTTGGGCGTTCCTCAGGTCGAGACTCCCGAATCGATTGTAATAGACTATGCCGCTCCGAACGTCGCGAAGCCGCTCCATATCGGGCATCTGCGCTCTTCAATTATCGGAGAATCGCTTAAGAGGATCGCAAGAGCTACCGGCAGAACGGTTGTCGGCGATGCGCACCTCGGCGACTGGGGAACTCCCCTCGGACTCGTAATCGCCGAGTATCAGGAGCGTCATCCCGAGTGGGCATGTTTCCAGGAGGGCTTTGACCCTGAGCGGGACGGTCTTCCAGAGATTGATGTAAACGAGCTCAACGAGATATACCCCTATGCAAGTGCTAAGAGCAAGGTTGACGACGAATTCAAGGAGAAGGCGCACCGGATTGTCTACCTCTTCCAGCACCACCATGTCGGCTATTACTCGCTCTGGAAGCAGATTGTTGAGGTCTCAAAGGCTGATATAAAGAAGATTTTGGACAAGCTCAATGTCGACCTCGACTACTGGTACGGCGAGAGTGATTCGGACGCCTACACTGACGAGCTTATACGCCGCCTCACCGAAAAGGGTCTTCTCTATGAGAGTGACGGCGCGCAGGTTGTCGACGTTTCCGAGGAGACCGACAAGATAATCGTTCCGCCGGTGATGATAAAGAAGTCGGACGATTCAAGTGCCTATGCCACAACCGACCTCGCCACCATCATCCAGCGCGAGCGCGACTTCAAGCCGCACAGAATCTGGTATGTTGTCGACAAGAGGCAGTCGCTCCACTTCACTCAGGTCTTCCGCTGTGCAAGAAAGGCGGAATTAGTGCCGGCTGATACAGAGCTCACCCTTGTAGGTTTCGGAACGATGAACGGTTCTGATGGCAAGCCCTTCAAGACAAGAGAGGGCGGAGTCATGCGCCTTGAGGAGTTAATTCAGATGGCGACCGACGGAGCTCTTGAAAAGCTCCAGGATTCGGAATACGTCTCCGGCGACAAGGCGGAAATTGCCGGCAAGATTGGAGTCGCCGCCATCAAGTTCGGCGACCTCTCGAACCAGCCCTCGAAGGACTATGTTTTCGACCTCAATAAATTCTTAGCCTTCGACGGCAAGACGGGAACGTATCTTCTCTACACCGTCACCAGAATCAATTCGATTCTCAAAAAGGCTGGAGTCGCATATGATGAGATTCGCCCCATCGGCGGCATCTATTCGGATGTTGAGCGCGAACTCGTCCTTGACTTCGCACTCTTGGGCGAGACCTATGACAAGGCATTCTCGGACCTTGCTCCCTGCGTCCTCTGCGATAGTGCTTATACAATAGCCTCCATCTTCTCCCGCCTTTACCACGACGAGCACATCTTAAGCGAGCCTGATGAGAAGAAGCGAGCAGATCTCATCGCCCTCTGCCTCATGGCAAGAAGAACTCTTGCAAAGCAATTAGACTTGCTGGCGATTGAGACAGTTGAGAACATGTAAACTTGTTGCTCGGATAAATCCTCGCACCAAGGAAAGTAAATTTCAGCTTTGCTGAAATTTCTTTCGCTCCTATTGCAAATTGAATTCCGATGATATATAATTATCACATACCCAAAGACAGAAAGGAAGAAAGAATATGAATCTATGGCATGACATTGACAAGGAGAGGGTTACTCCTGATGATTTCTTGGCGGTTATCGAAATTTCCAAGGGTAGTAAGACCAAGTATGAGCTCGACAAGAAGTCGGGAGCTCTTATCCTTGACAGAATCCTCTATACATCGACCCACTATCCCGCAAACTACGGCTTCCTCCCGAAGACCTTGGCTGACGACGGCGACCCGCTCGATGTGCTGGTTCTGAGTAACGAGGTTCTTGTACCGCTCGTTTTGGTTCAGTGCTATCCTATCGGTGTTATAAACATGATGGACAACGGCAGGATGGACCAGAAGATAATAGCAGTTCCGTTTGAGGAGCCAAGCTACAACTCTTACCGCAGTATCGAAGGTCTCCCCAGCCACATCTTTGACGAAATGATCCACTTCTTCACCGTCTACAAACAGCTTGAGGGCAAGCAGACGGCGGTAGACGAGGTCATGGGAAGAAAGGCGGCTGTGGATATTATCCGCGAAAGCATCGCAAACTATGACGAGATATACGGTGCAAAGTACAATAAACAACCGGAGCAGGCAACCGCAAAGGCGTAGTTTTTTCTAATTGTCATCATCTTGTCACAATTAGGGTCTACAATGTCCGTTATTGGCGGCGTGTTACGTCCGGAGAAGAATTTACGAAAAGAAAGGAAGTCCTTTCGTTCTAACTGAAAGGCATGGAAACAAACCAATGAACAAATTACTGAAACTACTCGCATTCATCATGGCTCTGGTGGTTGCGATCTCATGCTTCGCATCCTGCGGAGACACCTCTACTGACGAGGATGACACTTCTGATTCGTCCACGTCTGATTCTACAAGCAGTTCCGATGATGACGATACCAGTACCGAAACCCTTTCCGCTGGTCTCTACATTGACGGCGAGAAGATTGACACAACTGACCTTATCATGCTCACCATCACAAGTGACGAGATGAGCGGCTCTATCGAGGTTCCGTTCGACGAGTACAGATATATGTATATGTACCTCCTCAGCTACTACGGTCTCACCGATGACTCCTATTGGGAGGACAACGACGATCTCTTCGACACCTTCATGACAATAGTTGACTACTATGTTGAGGACAACCAGTGGGGAGCAATCCTTGCCGATATGTACGACATCGAGCTCACCGACGAGGATTATGACACAATAGATGAGGCCATGGCGGAGCAAATCGCAAGCTTCGACTCGGAGGACGAGTTCTACTATGCTCTTGAGGCGTCCGGCATCAGCTATGACCTTCTTGAAAGAATCGTCACCCAGAGCGTTCTTTGCGAGAGAGTTTATCTTGACCTCTACGGCGGAGATGACCCGCTTCTCCTTGAGAGCGACGACGAAATCAAGGAAAATCTTCAGACGAACTACGTGAGAGTTTACCACGTTCTCATTTCCTCTGACCATTTTGCAGAGTATGAAGAATATGCCGATGCTACCGATGAGGAGCTCCAGGCGGCGGCTCTTGCCTATGCCGAGGAAATCCTTGCCGAGATTCAGGCAAGCGACGACATCGAGGCGGCTGTTTATGAGTATGCTCAGGATGCAGACGACTCCGGAATGGTCGACAATGAAGCCGGCTACATGTTCACCTATGGCGACATGGTTGAGGAGTTCGAGGAGGCTTCATTTGCACTTGAAGTCGGCGAGCTCAGCGGAATCGTTGAGAGTGACTATGGCTACCATATCATCTACCGCCTTGAGACTGACGAGTATATCGATGAGAACTGGGACGATCTTCTTGCCGACTACATCAGCATTGTGTTCAACGACTATGTCGACGAGGTTCTTGCAAACTGCACCATGACCTACAGCGAATATCATGATCAGTTGGTTTACGGCAGCATCCAGTAAGATTTGAATTTAAGAGCAGGGAGCGATGAGCTGTGAGATTGAGTTTACTTAGACTTATTTCGGTAACAGTGGTCGTATCCCTGCTTTTTTCTGCCTGCGGGAGCGTGGAGATAAGCCATACTGATGACAGTGAGATCACTATCTACACCACAGAGGCTGTCACAACCACTACAGAAATCACCACTATTGAAATAACCACAGAAGCCACTACCACTACCGAAGTAACCACCGAAGCGATGACTACAGTTGCGACTACTGAGCCTGAGCCGGAAGTCGTCACTATAGATTTCTCATTCCCCGAGGAGTTCCTCACCGAGCTTCAGGAGATTTTCGACCGGTACGAGGTCAACCAGAACTGCGACGGCGACGAGGAAAACTGTTCATGCGACATCTATAATGAGGAGACCGACGAGGACGGAAACGTAATCTCAAGGGAAAAGGTCGTCTCCATCTACTACATGGATTTGGAGACCGGCTATTCGTTCGAGATTAATCCTGGCGTCCACTATCCCGTCGCAAGCTGTGTCAAGATTCCGTTTGTCGTCTATCTCTACGAAAAATTAGCCGCCGGCGAAATCGACGGCGACACGGTGCTTACATATGAAGAGCGTCACTATATGGCTGGCACGGGAATAATCCAGGAAGGCGAGGTCGGTGACCAATATACCGTCATGGAACTGCTTGAGCTCTCGGTGATAAGAAGCGACAACATCGCCTATCAGATGCTTAAGGACCTCATCAGTTGGGACGAATTCGCGGAGTATTGTGCAAGCTACGGCTGTACACACGAGATTGACACCCGCCTCACCCAGGAAAAGATATGCACCGAATCTGCGGGAGCATACGCAAGAATCCTGGCGCAGTTTTTGGAGAGCGACAATCCCTATGTCGAGACCTTCAAGTCACATCTTGCCATCACCCGAATCCCGATGATAAAGTCGAGCTACACTCTGTACCGGAAGTACGGCTGGACAAATTATGCATTCCATGACATTGCCTATGTTGAGGCAGAGCACCCGTATGTCTTGGCGATTCTCACGAATCTTGAGGGCGAGGAAAGCGCGGACTATGATTTGTACGAGGAGATTTCCTATCTTATTGAAGACTACGCCGACGCAACCTGGGCTGAAATATCAGAAAATAGTGAAGAGAATACTTGAAATGTGCCGGGATTTTTGGTAAAATAGCTGTAGCTAAAGTTGATTGTAGCTACGGCTATTTTTATTATTATAAAAACGGAGGAAATGTGTATGAGAGTCAGCGGTATTCTTTTGGGAATATCCTCGCTTTGGGGTGATTACGGAATCGGAAAGATGGGCAAGGAAGCAAGGGAGTTTGTCGATTTCCTTCGGAAGTCGGAACAGCACTACTGGCAGATTCTCCCACTCTCTCCTACTAGCTATGGCGATTCGCCATATCAATCCTGCTCGGTGTATGCTGGAAATCCCTATCTTATCGATCTGGAGACGCTTGAAAGGGACGGGCTTCTTAAAGCTTCCGAATATAAAACCGTCCAATACGGCGACAATCCACGTTACATTAACTACGGAATGCTCTATGAGACCGTCTGGGACACCCTGAGAATCGCTTTTTCCAGGTTCGTTCCGGATGAGAATTACAAGGCTTTCCTTGAAAAAGAGTCAAGGTGGGTGGAAAACTACGCGCTCTTTATGGCACTCAAGGACGAAAACGGCGGACTTCCGTGGTTCGAGTGGGATAAGCCGCTGAAGATGGCTGAGCCAGAAGCTATAGCTGAAGCAAAAAATCGTCTGTCGAAAGAGATAGACTTCTACATATTCATTCAGTACGAGTTCTATAAGCAGTGGTACTCTCTCAAGAAGTATGCGAACGACAAGGGAATCGAGATAATCGGCGACATGCCGATATACTGCGCCCACGACAGCGTCGATGTCTGGCTGAATCCTGAGCTTTTCGAGCTTGACGAGGACAGAAACCCCGTCCATGTCGCCGGCTGTCCACCTGACGACTACGCCACCAAGGGTCAGCTCTGGGGGAATCCTTTGTATGACTGGAAGAAGATGCAGCTTGACGGCTACAACTGGTGGGTTCAGAGAATCGCGCACACCACCGACATCTATGACGTCGTCCGAATCGACCACTTCCGCGGCTTTGCCGGCTACTACTCAATCCCATATGGCGACGAGGATGCCATTAACGGCAAGTGGGAGAAGGGACCGGGGATGGAGCTCTTCAACTCAGCCAACTACTGGCTTGGAAAGAAGAGAATCATCGCAGAAGACCTTGGGCTCATCACCCCCGATGTCATGAAGCTCCTTAAGGACACAGAATACCCCGGAATGAAGGCTTTGCAGTTCGCATTTGACCCAACCGGAAAGTCGGACTATCTTCCCTGCAACTACACTTCAAACAGCTATGTTGCCTATGTCTCGACCCATGATTCAGACACAGCCAAGGGCTGGGCTGACGGGCTCTCGGGCAAGGCACTCAGCTTTGCAAAGAGATACCTGGGCGTCAAGAGCAAGAAGGAAATCCCGGATGCACTGATAAGGCTTGGCTGGTCGAGCACAGCGGACGTCGTCATCGCACAGCCGCAGGACTTTTTGGAGCTTGGAAATGAGGCTCGAATCAACGTCCCGTCGACTGTCGGAACAAACTGGCGTTGGAGAATCTCAAAGGAAGAGCTCAGCTCATCCCTCTCAAGAAGGCTGAGAGTCCTCACCGAGACCTTCAACCGCGTTCCCGAATATCCGAAGCCAAAGTCGGAAAAAGAGCCGGATGAGACGGAAAAGTAGAAAATATATCTTGCGTTTTTCGCACAACTCTGTTATTATTGTAAATAAGAAAACGGCTTTTTAAGCCGAAAATCATCGAAAGAAGGATTTTATCATGGACGTAAAAGAAACAGCTAAAAAAGGCGAAGGCAAGGCTAAGGCGTTCTTAACCGAATTCAAGGCTATGATTTCAAAGGGCAACGTTGTTGATATGGCAGTCGGCGTTATCATCGGCTCTGCATTCAGCAGTATCGTAACCTCCCTCGTCAACGCATACGCGTACACTTAAGCGAAATTGGCAACAAAGTCAACTAAAGCGGGGAGAC
>JAJQDP010000051.1 GCA_021202155.1 Oscillospiraceae bacterium
CCAGACTTTTTTTGACTTGTATATACCTTATCGCTAAGTGTACGCGGATGCCTGACAAGGGGAGCGCAGAAGTTCGCTTGCGAACTTCGGGAGATTTGCTTCGCAAACTCCGACTGAGGGGTGTCGCCGTAGGCGGCTATCTCCCGCAACAATGCTTATACTTTTTCCCGCTTCCGCAAGGGCAGGGGTCGTTTCTCCCGATCTTTTTCGGCTTGGGAGCGAACATTTTACGAATCTCCATTGGTGTATACCCACGGTTGCACTGCATTCTTGAATTGTTGCTGAAATTGGTGAAGAGGGCAAGGAAGTCTTGGACATCCTTTAAAGACTTGTTTATTTCGACGCCATAGGCTTCTTTCATGAAGGCGGTAGTATCATTGAAATCCTGCATATCGGTATTAACCAGCCCGGACAAATCCCACATAGCTTCCTCAGCATCAGGTAATGCCATTCCGAAGCGATTTATGAGATGTGCTTTGAGCTTTTCCGACTGTTCGGTATGTTCATAGAATCCAAAATCGTTGTACTGTAGAAAGATTTTCTTTTCGGGTATGTAGAATGGCTTGCCTTCCTGGCGTTGTTTGACCGTCTCGTAGTATGGTCTGCCATATTCGTCATCATCCCGGAGAAAAATTGTGCTATCGATAACTTCACAGTCCATGAGAGGAGTTTTCCTGCCACCGATGTAGATGTTATCTTCCCCAAGAATCTCGTAGCCCTCAATCTCATCTTTTGCGATTTCCGCAAACTTTAAAAACTCATCCTGGGTGACGAGATTCGGGCATTGGGTGGAGATAATCTCATAAAGCTTCCGTAGCTTTATTATGCCATAGAGATTCGCCGCCGCGGAAAAGTACTTTCTGAGAGTGCGGAAGGTAGTGTCCTTGAGAGGAATTGCGCGATACCGCTTGTTGAGCTCAATGCGCTCTTCTCTTTCGTTGGGAAGTTCATAAATGTCTTCGTCTGCCATAGTAAAGCTCCTTTGCAAAAATATTATTCGTACGAGATTACATACTCGTAAATGTAATCCTTATCCGTCTCTCCCACTCGGGAGAAACCCAGTCGATCGTGCATCCTCTGTGATGCCACGTTCCATTTGTAGACGATACTGCCGGTGATTTTCTTGTAGCCTAAGAAGGAGAGCTGTCAGCCGAACGGGCTGACTGAGAGGTGCGCCCGCAGGGCGCGATCCGTCGAAGACGGATTTAGTTGAAAAAACGCCTTTTTAGGCGTTTTTTCTGGTGGAGGCGATGGGAATCGAACCCATGTCCGAAAACTCTTCTTGTGAACTTTCTACGAGTGTAGCTTATCTTTTAGCTTCCCGAAATCTCACGCCGGTAAGCAGGCTTGAGGCTTCAGTACCCGGTAATTCATCCCACGGCTACCGGAGTTACCGAGGAACGTTCACTGCTAATCGACGCCCAAACCGATGCCGCAGTACTCATCGGCAGGACGGGCCGCTGTCAGGCAGCAGCCAATTCTAAACTATTATTGTCGTTTAAAATTGAAATTTGCACAGGTTAAAGAGATCAGTGCATTCTCTACTCGCTTATTCACCGTCTGAATCCCCGTCGAAACCTTTACGCCCCCGGAGAATCCGACCTGATGGTCGGGAGAAATCTGCCTTCGGCAGAAGAAATCACTTCGCGATGAAATCCAGCTTCGCTGGAAGAAAGAGGACGGATTTCATTAAGTCTTGCCGATGCGATGAAATCTGCCTTTGGCGGAAGAGTACGGCTGACGCCGCCCTCTCAGTCACGCCTGCGGCGTGCCAGCTCTCCCAGAGGGAGAGCTGAGTTGTCATTCTATCAGAAGTTTTGTATGAGAAAATTCTTGGCTCTCCCTTTGGGGTGAGCGTATTAGTTCAGCTTCGCTGAACTAAGAGGGCTATTTGTTTCTCTCTTTGAGAACCCGCTCAATGTCCCTCTCCGACTGCCGCTTCGCCATGTCGTCGCGCTTGTCGTAGAGCTTTTTGCCCTTGCAGAGTCCGATTTCCATCTTGACCCGCGAGCCTTTGTAGTAGAGCTTGAGGGGGACAATCGTCAAGCCTTCCTGCCGGACTTTGTCAAAAAGCTTTCTTATCTCAGATTTGTGGATGAGAAGCCTGCGGTTGCGGCGAGGGTCGCGGTTATAGATGTTGCCCTTTTCGTAGGGACTGATGTGAACGCCGATGGCGAAAATCTCGCCGTCGCGGATCTCGCACCAGCTATCCTTGAGGTTAACGCCGCCCAGGCGAATAGACTTGACCTCGGTGCCGACCAGTTCAATGCCAGCCTCCAAAGCCTCCAACACAAAATATTCGTGCCGCGCCTGCCGGTTCTCGGCAATAACTCTCTCGCCACTCGATTTAGCCATCCGCCCGCCTCCTCACGAGTATCATTATATACTATTTTTGACGAGCTGTCAACTGGTTATGCGGGAATAGAGCTATTTTAAGAACTCATATTCAAACAACGTCGGAACTATTTCAGAGTTATAGTATGCTTTAACTAGTGTTTTTAAACCCGCAAGAGCGGAGTGCAACTCTAAGTTATCATAGACGATTTCACCGGTTGTTTCATCTTTATGAGATGTATCGAGTTCTGCATAAATCTGATACACCCCATAGGTCAATGCAGGATTATATCCTTCACATTGCCTTGCATAATCCAAAACTGTGTTCCACTGCTTTAGAATCGCTTTCTCGCTTTCATCGAAATCAAGAACTTTTATATCTCTCAGAGCAATCGTTTCACCGTTTGTGCCATCAAGGCATAATTCGTTTTTATAGAAACGTCCGTCACTGCCAGTGAAAGTCCGCATATGATTCTGCATTTCAACGCAAGTAAAAAGTAGGCATTTCAAAAGGAATTGAGATAGCTTGCCGTTAGCGACGTCTCTTGCAAACCTGTCTGAACCATCGGCGGATTTCATTATTCGAGCACGTTCAGTCCATTCATGATTATATGTGATATATCGCGAAGCACAGAATAACGGAAGCTTTTCGAGGTAGTTATCTTTACGGACAAAGAATCCATTGCCATCATACCTTGCGGCAACAAGCAAACTACTATCTAAGTCGGGATTGTCGAATCCGGAACTGTGAGCAACCATGTAACAAAGAACAGTGTCATCTGCTACTCTATTAGGATTGCGCCCCTCGGTACGCTCTGTGCCATTTAAAGCACACAGAATGCCATCCATCTTTTTATTCATAAGAGGACGCTTGTCATAGTATACCTCACTATATGTTCTTTTGAGTAACTTTACAGGGAGACTTTGTGTGTACTCTTGTAATTCTTCATTTTTTATATCATAACCTGCCAATTTTAATTCTTTTGTTTCAGTGTCTTCAATATTCGCCCACAATGCGCACATAATGCAAGCGTCAATATTTGTATGAAAATGTCTCCTATTAAAAGCATAGCCTTGCAAAAACTTTTTGTGAATCAGATGTTGTGCTTTCCAATACTTGACAGGAGAGTACACGATGTAACTGTCTGTCAGCTGTCGTAAATAATACTTGAATCCAGACCAGATAAAGGCGTTTCCCAAGTCGTTTGATACAGAGCCTTTAACCTCTTTTTTCATTTCTTGTACGACAAAACTATTTTTCCACGATGAAGATTTTTTGCTGGCACTATGTCTTTGGTGCTCTGCCGAAGTGGTTTCAGCGTACGGAGGATTTTCAAACAGGATAATTGTACAGTTCGGGGCGTCTATGTATTGCTTTATAACAGGATTATCAATGTATTCCTTAGAAAGGGCATCAGCTCCGTTTACGAGTCCAGCGTTAAAGGTGTCTGTAGTTTCTATGGGTGGTATTATGTGACGCACTTTCTCTCCAATTAACTCTTGAAGAACTTTGTATTCGTAGTATTCGACTGTAGAGACGACGCAGTGTCCTAATTCTTCATCGTTCAGATGTCTCTCCAAGTTGCCAGTTCCGGCGCAGCGGTCAAGAATAATATAGTCGTTGTGGGGGGGTACTCGCTTTATGGCTTGGCGCACTAATTCAACTGATTTCTCTGCATACAAATCAGGAGTATAAAATGCACCAAGATTTTTCTTTTGGAGAAAGTCGTTCAAGGCATCCATAAGGTAGTTGAACTTGACATTTGTCTCTCCTGTGTAAGGATAAATATAGTCTTTGAAATGCACAGGGTGGCGAATTTCACCAATGGTTTTGTGCTTACCACTGTCGTCTCCAATGAAGTCTTCTTTTCTTGAGTTGGGAACACGCTTGTAAAAAGATGTAGCCCAGCCGACGACGCAATTTTCATCTATATGAATTTTTGTAAAATTGTTTTCTTTGAGTATCTGTATGAGAGCTTCTGTATCAAGTTGGTCATCATAGTGCAAAGTGCGGACTGGCGAACCGCCAACGAATCCACTGTTGTCCTTAGAAGCTCCACCGGAGTATGGCTTTTCGATGTATTCTAAATATGTTGCAGAGTGATATTGCCAGACGGTTGCGGCGTTCAAGTCTACAATAAGTATATTTGCAGGAACGCGCTTACCTTTTATGCGCAAGGCAGACGAATACTTTATGCACTGGAAAAGAACCGTATTTAAATCAGTAACATGAAGCTTAAATTCAAGTAAGTTTCCGTTTAAAACTCCGTCATTATAATTGGCTAAGATTTCATCGAGAGTCAAAGTTGAATTTACTCGAGGAAGAAAAACATTATAAAAATCTATTTGACCGTCTCGTTCTAATGTGTACTTGTCCATAATTCAACCGCCTTTTCATTAGTAATGTGTACCGCTAACCAAGCGGTACACATACATTATATCACAAAAGTATAAGTGTCTTCAACCCTTTTTCAAAATTTACCCCCTACTCGATACCACATCCACCCCCGTCAGCGGATTGACCTTTGTCCCATTAATCTCAACCAGAACATACCAATACGCCATATCAGCGGTGGAGACTTCGGGGTAGTCGTCGTTGATGTAGACGGTGTAGTTGCGGTCTTCATCCCTCGTGACGTCGGTGACATAGGGGCTGATACTGCCGCTCGGCTCTTCCAGAAGAACGAGAATCAGGTCGTTACTCTTGAACCACTCGTCAGAATATTTATAAGTCAGAAGCTCCCAGGTGGTGTCGACATAGTTGGCAATCGTCAGGTTAAGGACTTCCTGAGTCGTTTCGAGGTCATACCGTGAGCGGATGACGACCGACTGCGGGAAGACGGACAATCCGCCGTCGTCTGCGGCTGGGACGGTGTAGTAGTCGTATTCTACCGTGCCGGTCGCATACCAGGGCTTCTCGCCGTCATAGTCGTAGTCCACGCCTGCGAACTGGTAGCCGTAAACCGAGGAAATTGCCGGGAGAAGCTCGCCCGAGCTTGAGCAGTACTCTGCAATCACATTATCAAGCAGGAAGAAGTGCACCGGGCTGGCATAATCAATTCCGATGGTGAAGTCATCGCCCGAGTAGAAGCTTGCGTTCGCCGAGTATCTCGAAGCCTCGTCCAAAGCTTCGTACTCGTCAGCATATTCGTAGAGGTAGATAACCTCGTCGTTCGAGACGACCAGCATACATGCGCTGACCGTTTCCTTGAGATAGTCGAGGTCAGTGCCGTCGCAGTACTTATAGCTGACGTTGTAGCCGGCGTCCCAGAGCGCGTAAACCAGTTCGTTTACATATGTCGGTCGGAAGTAATCGCTTCCGTCTCCTGCAAACTCAGTTCCTAAAAGTGCGTTGAAGTCCTGCAAGAACTCGCCGGTTTCTGTGCAGTAGGAGATGATGTAGCTACCATTCTGCCAGAAATGGATTGGGTAGACAAACTCGGATTCAATAACGCTTCCGTCACTGCAGTAAAAAGTGCTCCCTGAGCTACTGAACTGAGTTGCAACAGTTGCGGCGGCTTCCTCGGAGTCGTACTCATAAATTCCGACATACTGATCGTTTTCGAGGATATATTCCGTACTGCCGTTCGCCTCGTACTGCGCGTTGCTGTATTCCTTTTCGGTGTAGGAGTAAACCCCCTCAAACACCGCAACGATGTCCACCTTCTCGACAGTAACATTGCCGGGCACGGCTTCGTCCTCCGTTACAGAAGTGGTGACCGAAGCGTCTCCGCTCACGATGGGAGCATCCGTCGTCACCTCGGGCTTGTTTTCCTGCGAACCGCAAGCGGTGAGGGATAAAAGCATGGTAAGTGCCAAAGCTATTGATAAAAGTTTCTTCATGGTAATTATTCTCCTTTTGCAGTTATAGCCTCCCACGAAGGGGAGGGGGACCGCCGCGCAACGCGCGGTGGTGGAGGGGTGCGCCAGCTTCGCTGGCGCGCGCCGGCTGTGCCGGCGCACCTCTCAGTCAGCCTTCGGCTGACAGCTCCCCTTATCAAGGGGAGCCTTTTATGCGTTCTACCTGTAGATGAATGGCAAACCTGTTTGCTCTTCATCTACAATACACATCAAATCCCCGATTTATTGCACTCTTTAGAAAAAATCCGCCGAAAGCTGAAATTTTGCCTCCGGCAGATAATTACGCATTACGCATTACGAATTACGCATTGTTGTCACGTACGTGACAACGACTGCACAATCGCTGTGATGGCTGTCCAGATGAGGTTGTACGCCAGCACCATCGTCGCCGTAAGAGTTCCTGCGAACGAGCCTACTATCGCGAATATCACGGCTAATATCACTCCGACAATCGCGGAAATAGCCTGAATGGTGACTCCGACTGCCGCCGAACGCTGTAGTCTCTTTGTGCCGCAGAGGAGCATCGCAAGCGAGGAGAATCTTCCCGAATAAATCATCGGCGAGGACATCGACGCCACATAGGAGGTCTGTGCATCGTAGTCGGAATGGTATCTGAACGGCAGAAGCTTGAATATTGTCGGCTTGACGTCAAAGAGCTCGGAGAGCTTGGTGATGCTTAAAAGCGAGTCGACCGAGCGCAGGATAACCGTGACTCCCTGCCTGTCAAGGTCGTCTAACGCCCTTGCGACCGAGAGCGAAGCCTTGAGCTTGACGACATAAATCATCGCCAACGCTCCGCCAATCGAAAGATAAACTATGCTGTCGCCCTTGGCGTAGGATTCCTCTTTTTCGGGTGTGGGGAGACCTTCAATGGAATGGCTCTCCATAAGGGTTCTGTTTCCGAAGAGAACTCGCTGGTTCTCAATCCAGCCGGAAAGACCCAAGCCGTCCTCATAGATGTAGCTCTCGACCGGATAAAGCATCTCGGTCTTGCCCTTTATGGTCTTGTAGAACGCGGGGCGGAGGATGCTCTCGGTCTGACAGCAGAGTGACGCCGCATAGAGGATTCCTTCTTCAATAGGAGTCTTCCGCACCGGCTTAATGTTGACAATCTCGACCATTCCGTCGGGGAAGAGGTCGACGGCGTCAATAAGAACAGAATTGGTGTCGGCGAATTTGTCAACAGCCGAATAGCCGAGCATTACAGCGGATGACTGCAGATATTTCTTTGAGCCCTTTGCGAGGGGAATATTCGTGACGAGCATCATGCCCATAGCAGAGCATAGTGCCATCGTCCCTGCGGCGCAGGAGAGTGCATAATACACCCTTCCGGCGGCATCGTTGATGGAGACGGGATAGACAAAAGCAGTGATGACTCCGACGATAACCGAGATAGCCGTGACAACCGGAACGAAAACCTTGCAGAAGGAGTCGGTGAGGTCGGCAGAATAGCTGTTCTTTATGAAATCGGTGACGAATTCTGTCTTGCGGGCAGTTGAAAGGGAAGGGAAGTCAGTAAGCGCACCCTTGGTGAACTTACTTGCGACCTCTTCATCGTCGATGTGCATGGCGGCGTACTTTGAATATCCGCCGGAAATGTATCTGAAATTGCGCTCGGTTCTTGTCACGATGAGAAGCTTTCCTATTGTGTTGATGAGAAGCCCGACGATAGAAACGCTGATGTAGACGTTTACAAGCTTCATCTCGACAACCTGTGAGTTGGCTAAGAGAGCAACGCCCGCGACAAGGCTGAATATCACAGACATCGCGGCAAGGCTGTCGCTGTCCGCCTTCATTGTGAACAGCTTTTTAAGCCCGACGGATATGACGGTATAGGAGAAGAAGCTGGCGATGAGCCCCAAAATAACGTTTGCAAAAACATACGAGGTAGCCTTTGTGAGGATAGGAATAAGAGTCAGCCCCATGTCGGTAGCAATCGTTATGTATGCAGAAAGAAGCGATGTGATGACCAGAGCGCAGAGCCGGACAACAAGGCTTGACTTGAGCGAAGAAATGCTCTTTGCCATAGTCTCCGCCTGGTCGAAGCTCTCAAAGTCGTCGATGGTCTTCTTTTCGGGCTTTTCCTCTTCCTCCGACTCCTCGATGAACTGCTTGACCCTTTCACGACGCTTTGCATTGAGGTAAGCAAGACGCTCCTCCTCGGTCGCGTTTTCGTCGAGACCAACCTCTGTGTTCGGAATTATCTTCTTCTCCATCCCAAGGTCGATGTCGGAAATTGACGCGCGGTTGACCGGGTCAACATCCTGTTGCTTCGGCTTCGGTGCTCCGCGCTCCTTCTTGAGCTTGAGGAGATCCTGCATTATCAGGTCGTCGGCATTCTTGCCGGTTATCGGACGAATCTCGGGCTCGCGGCTTGATGATTTTTTTACAGGCTTAGGCGCAGGCTCGGGTTCTGGCTCGGGCTCAGGAGTTGGTTCTGGCTCAGGCTCGGGAGTGGGCTCCTCGTGTTCGAGTATCTTCTCCATCTCAACAGTGCCCCTGACAGTCTCGCTTCCGTGCCGGATGTCCAGGTCTTCAGCCAAGTCTTCCTGTGGCTGTTTCTTAAGAATCTCAGCCGTCGATTCTGAGACAAGAGGAGTCGAATAGCGCGGCTTGGGGACGTCGGTTGAAGCAACCGCCTCGTCAAGCAATGAAGGGTCGAAAACAGAGCTGTTGTCGCCGACCTCCAAGACATCCTCGATGACCTCAGTCTTTACAGTTGTAGTCGGCTTGGAAACGCCGTTCAGGAGAGCATCAAGGTCAAAGTCATCCATAGAACCGCTTCCGGAAGTTGTTCCGGACGACTTGCCGGCTGTTTTATTTGCGTATTCTTCGAGTATATCATCGACAGAGTAATTTTTATCAGACATTTTGACCTCCGGAAATTTATTATATATTAAGGCTGTAAGTACAGTTTTAAGTAAGCTTCGCAGTCCGCTGGCGGAGAACCTCATACATAAAGACTCCCGCGGCAACAGAGGCGTTGAGGGAATTGACCCTTCCCTTGAGCGGTAGGCTCAGCATGAAATCGCACTTCTCGCGGACTAACCTGCCCATTCCTTCGCCCTCAGAGCCAATAACGAGCCCTATGGCACCGGTCAGGTTTGCCTTGTCATACTGCTCGCCCGAGGCGTCCGTTCCGTAAATCCAGACTCCGTTTTCCTTGAGCTCGTCGATAGCCGCCGGGATATTGGGGACCCTTGCGACGGGAAGCCAGCTTGCCGCTCCTGCGGAGGTCTTGTAGACCGTTCCGCTGAGAGAAGCCGACCGCCTTTTCGGGATGATGATTCCGTGCGCACCCGCGCACTCGGCAGTCCTGATGATTGCGCCCAAATTGTGCGGGTCGTTAATCTCATCGCAGATGATGATGAACGGGTCTTCTCCGCGGCTCTTTGCAAGCTCCAATATGTCCGAAATCTCGACGTACTTGGCGCACGCACCCATTGCAACGACGCCCTGGTGGTTGGTCATGCGGGACATCGCTGTCAGCTTTTCGTGGCTCACCTGCTTTGTGACGATGTCACGCTCTTTCGCAAGCTTGACGATAACCGAGATTGAGCCGGTCGCCTCTTTATCAATATAAATAGTATCAATCGGATTCTCAGCCTTGAGAGCTTCGATAACCGGGTTTCTCCCGACAATCATCGGGGCGGGATAATCCTCGTCCTCGCTGATGTCCTGACGCTTGTCGCGCTTTTCGGAATTCTTTTCGTAAGACCTCTCGGGTTTTCTTGTATCAAATTTCTTGTTCTGACTATATTTTTTATCGCCACTGTGGCTGTTATTCCTGCGATAATTGTTGTTTTTGTCCATATTCCACCCTCGCCAAATATTTATACGTATCTATTATATCACATGCACATCGCAAATAAAAGCACTTTTTCAAATATTTTTTGCGTTTTTCGGCGTAGTTTTCAGGTGGTAAAGATAGTTAAGAGACAATATACGCCGAGGGTGAATAACAGTCCGAAATAACTCCCTTGAAAAAGAAAAAGCCCGCAAAACTGCGGGTCAGTTCCTTGAATATTCTCTGAAATCGGACTTTTAGCCAGCTTAACTGAGCCTCCAAAAACCGCGCTGATTCGACATCTTGAAAATTCTGGGTGAGGTAAAGCCGCGTCATAGGCATGTATATCTTAAATATACGTTCAGTAAATGTGAACCCTTATGTTCGGTTTAAAACCAAATCGCGCAGAATCGCGAATTTCTCAACTTTTAAACGGAGTTTTCAACAGGAAAGCTTAATTTAAGTTCCAACTTTCAACACTTTCAACGTAGTTTTCAACAGGGAAGTTGAAAATTGGGGTATACTGAGGGTATTATTTGCTGTTCGCGTCAACTCGCTCGCCCTGCGGGCTCGCGCCCTCTCAGTCAGCCCGTTGGGCTGACAGCTCCCCCAAAGGGGGAGCCGAGATTTTCGGGGAGGCAAAGCTACTTGGCTCTCCCTTTGGGAGAGCTGTCGCCGCAGGCGACTGAGAGGGCGCAAGCGAAGCGAGCGTTTCCATCTATACCGGCTTATACAAAAACCTCGACTTGGTCGCCGTAATGTCTTTCATAGAATAGCACGACCACTCATCGGTTTCCGTGTCTCTTTCCATCCAGAGATAAGTTATTATGTCATCGGCTCCGCCATTAGTGTATCTGATTTGGTACTCGGCATAGATGACATAGAAGGTCTTGTAAACTCTGCTCCAGCCCCGCTCTTCGACAAGGGGATTTGAATCGTCGATAAGCACCAAGCGGGTCTGGTCGCTGTCGACTTTGGAACCGTATACATAGACTCTATCGATGCTTTCGTCTTCAGCTAATGCTTCAATAGCTTCAATCGCCGCCTCCTGAGCTCTCTCATCTTGCCCCGGCGGAGCTTCACGGGTTACATACACATACTCAAGCTCCACGTCAGTATCAGCCTTGTAGCAAGACCATTCACCGGTTTCAGCTTCCTTCTCCATCCAGAGCCACACTGCCGAGTATTCGTAGTCGGCATAGTATTCGGCATAGACGACATAGAAGGTGTAGTCATAGGTCGTCCACTGCGTCCAACGCCAGCCACGCTCCTCGGCGAGTTCGGGGTAATCGTCAATAACTGCCACTGTCTTTGAGTGATCAAGCTTGTACCCACACAGCTCTACATCAGCAAAGTTTTCTTCAAGATATACTGTTGCGGCATTGTAGGCGGCAACGTCGTCTTTTGTCCAGCCATCGTGACCTAAACCGTCTTCTTCAAAGATACCGAGGAACGGAATTCCACTCATGCCGTCGTAATAGTACCATGCATTGGTTACTTCGTCATATTCCATCCAGAATGTTCTTGCAGTGTAACCGTCGTCATAAGGCACCATGTCGTGAATGTACTCGACGTAATACTCCGTATAGACGACAACAAAGTTGTCTTCGTTCCAATCACGCTCGCTGGCTACGTTATCCCAGTATTCTAAAACCTCAGCCGTTCTCTGGTCGTAAATCATGCCACCGTATACCTCTATTGTCGATACGTAATCCTCATCAGCCAGACTTTCGAGATAATTCAGAGCAGAATCAACAGGGTCATCGGTAGCGGTTTTGATACCATGTCTGAATGATTTACTCGAGTATATGCTGGTTGCACAGACAACAGCGAGGATAACTATAATAGCCGCAATCAGAACTCGTCTTATGTTAATAACCCTCCTGCGGCTTGGGCTCATGGCGTGGAGGACGTATTCATCGTCAACGTCGTTCAGGGCATACAGAACGTCAATCGGCTTCATATTAATCCCTCGCTTTCTATTGCCGCAAGCAGTTTTTGGCGGGTTCTATAGAGAGTTGTCTTGACTTTAGACTCCCCGCAACCGAACATCGCGGCGATGTCACTAATCGAATCCATATACCAGTACCGCCGCATGAACATGTCGCGCTCGGTTTCCTTGAGACTGCCCAAGAATCTGTTGAGCGTTTCAGTGAGAGCTTTTGCATCGACTTCCTGTTCGACAGAAAAGCCCGACGGGATGTTCTCGGAGAGTTCATCTAAAACCAAATCAATCTCCCCGCCGCCTCGCTTTTCGGCTCGCTTGTCTCTTCGCTTGTTGAGAGAAATCCGGCGGGTAATTTTTCCGAGGTATGCGGACAGAACATTCGGCTTTTGAGGCGGCATACTGTCCCAGGCTTTCAAGTATGTATCGTTGACCGCCTCCAAGGAGTCCTCGCGGTTGTAAAGAATGTTGTAGGAGATAGTTTTGAGGTAGCCACCGTACTTTTTATCCGTCTCGCTGATGGCGTTTTCGGAACGTGCCCAGTATAATTCAATAATTAAGTTGTCGTCCAAGGCATTCACTCCCTTTCACTTATATAGACACGGTTTTTGCGGAGGCGTTACATTTATTTTACTATGATTTTTGGGAGGGTGCAAGAAGCAGTTTGCTTCGCAAACTGCGCGCCTCCTGCGTCGGCGCACCTCTCAGTCGCTTCGCGCCAGCTCCCCTTAAAAAGGGGAGCCAGTGGTGCTTCATACAAAAAGGCTCCCCTAATTTAGGCATACGCGTACACTTAAGCGAAATTGGCAACAAAGTCAACTAAAGCGGGGAG
>JAJQDP010000038.1 GCA_021202155.1 Oscillospiraceae bacterium
GCAACAAAGCAGGATGCTACATTCAGTTGACATCCTGCTTTGTCGACGGATTGAGCTCTCCTTAGAAAGGAGAGCCATTTTCGTTCTATGCAAACTTCGAGTGATGCACAACTTGGTTTTTGCTACTTTGTGCTTTAGCAGAAGTTTTCGGGAAGAGTACACTGGCTCTCCTTTCTAAGGAGAGCTGTCGCCCAAAGGGCGACTGAGAGGTGTCGCGAGCCAAAGGCTCGCGACTCGCCAAGGCGGCTTTAGCCACGCCTGAGGGGTGCTATTTTTGCCTTCGGCAAAAATAGCGGGCTTTCCCGTAAGGGAAGCCCAATTACGCATTGCGAATCAAACACTAAATTTGTATACAGTAACGTGATGATACTTCTCTCCAGCCTTGAGTATCGGCTTCTTGAAGTTATCGAACTTCATCGCGTTCGGGTAGAACTGGGTCTCAAGGCACAAGCCGTCTCTCTTCTCGACCGGCTTGCCGTTCTTGCCATAGGGGGCTGTGCCGTCAAGGAAGTTGCCGCTGTAAAACTGCATACCGGGGGTGTCAGACCAGACTTCCATAACTCTGCCGGTGTTTGCCGCCTTGAGGGTTGCCATGTGCCTGAAGCCCTCGCCGTCCGGACACCAGTTGTGGTCGTAGCCGCCGGCGAAGACGAGCTGCTCGTGCTTCTGGTTGATTCTCTCGCCGATTACGTGGAAGTCGGTGAAGTCAAGAGGCGTGCCCTCAACCTTGGCAACATAGCCGGTGGGGAGGCATTCGGAGTTGCCGACTGTGAAGTGGGTGGCGTTGATCTTGAGGGAGTGGTTCTCGATTGAGCCTGTCCCCTGACCGTCAAGGTTGAAGTAGCAGTGATTCGTAAGATTGCAGATAGTGTCGCCGTCGGAAACCGCGCTGTAGTCAATCTTAAGTGCGCAGTCGTCGTCAAACGAGTACTTGACGGTTACGTGAAGAGTTGCGGGGTAGCCTTCCTCACCGTCGGGAGAGGTGTACTTAAGAACTAACTTCTCGCCGTCGACGTGAGCGTCCCAGATCTTCTTGTTGAAGCCCTCAAAGCCGCCGTGGAGGTTGTTTCTGCCGTCATTCTTGCCGAGGGTGTAGACCTTTCTTCCAAGCCTGAACTTTGCATCCTCGATTCTGTTGCCGTGGCGACCGATGAGCGCGCCGATATACTTGTCCTGGTTCTCATAGCTGGAAATGTCGTCATAACCGAGAGCGACGTCGGCAATATAGCCGTTTTTGTCGGGGACGTTTATCGAGCGGATAGCTCCGCCATAGGTGATAATTTCGACGTACGCGCCGATTGAGTTTTTGAGCTCATAGAGGTCTATGGGTTCGCCGGTTGAGAGGCAACCGAAATCTCTTTTTGTTACAGTTGTCATGGGTTTTCATGTCCTTTCAAAAAAATTCTCAAAAAATATTTTTCGCGGGTGCAATAATTGCACGGGGTAATTTGTATTATAAGTGTAACACCTTTTCGGGAGAATTGCAACAGCGATAAAGTGATTTCGGGTCGAAAAATTAATTTTCTCCTTGTGAAAATTAATAATTCGGGGTTTACAAAGCCAAGAAAAGATGTTATAATGTATTCGGTAACCCATAGAAAGATTTTGGGGAGGATTTCGCCCTTCCGGAAATCTCGCCCGGGTTGGGCGGTTTCTCTGGGGAAATCTAAAAAATTCTTGAAAAAAGGAGTGTCATAAAAAATGACTAAAAGACTTTTAGCATTAGCGACCGCCCTCATCTTAGCAGTCTCAATGCTCAATCTCTCGGTGTTCGCGGATTCATCTCTCAGTGTAACTGCAACCGCGAGTGCTACAACTGCTCCTGCTACTTTAACTTTCAGTTGGAATCCTGTCGATGGTGCTACATACTATGAGTACACCATTTATAAGGATGGAACGAAAGTAACCGGTAGCTCGAAGACGGTCAGCTCAAGCAGTACTGATGCTATCACCGCTACCTACAGTGTTACCTCCGCTAACGGCGGCTCTTACACCTGCGAGGTAGTCGCAAGAGCAAGCAGTACTTCCTCAACATTGGCAAGTGCTACAAGTAATTCTGTTTACGTTGCATCAAGCACCTCCAACTCTTCCGGAACTGTTACTATTACCGGTTCAACCTCCGGAACGACCATTTCCTGGACTGCTTCTGATTCTGCCGCAAGCTACAACATTTCGTATGTTTCCAGCGGAACTACCTACTCTGTAACCGGTGTTACCGGAACTTCTACCACTGTAAGTGCTTCCTACTCGACCATCACAAGTGTTACTGTTTACGCTATCAGCAGTACCGGTGCTCAGACAACCGTTGGAACTGCTACCAAGTCAAGTAGCTCTTCTTCGTCTGCAGTAACTGCTACACTTTCAGCTACTTCCGGCTCCTACAGCTACTACACTGTATCCTGGAGTTCAACCGGTGCGGCTTCCTACAAGGTCACCTATTACAACTCTTCGTTAGGCTCTAACAGCGTTGTAACCACCGGAACTTCCACTTCTCTTACCCTCGTTTCCGGCTATACCTACACCATCGTAGTTTATGGCTATACCGGGACATCTGCAACCGGAACTGCTTCCACCGTCGGAACAACCTCTGTAACTGCCGGCTCTTCAAGTTCGTCTTCCTCTGGAGTAAGCTACTATAGCAATGGTGTTACCACCACCGGCTACTATGGCTACACCTTCACATGGAGCTCGTACTCAGGAGCTACCTACTACAGAGTTTACCTCAACGGTTCTGTAGCTTCCTCCTACCAGACAACCCTCTACTACACCAACAATTACCTCACCAGCGGAACTACTTACACAGTATATGTTTACGCTTATGACTCATCCTATAACTACTTAGGAACTGTTGGCGTTGCTACTGTCGTAGCCGGCTCTTCGACCACCTCGACAACGAGCGGTGTTACCTACACCAATAACGGCACAAGTGCTACCGGCTATTACAGCTACACCTTCTACTGGACTGCAACCGCTGGTACAACCTACTACATCTACCTCAACGGTTCGTTCACCTCTTCTGTAACCGCAACCAGCACTGTCGGTTCTTACACTGCAGCCGCTCTTCTCAGCGGAACTTCCTACACCGTTACCGTTTATAACACAAGCGGAACGCTTATCGGCTCTGCTTCGATTGTAGCCGGAACGTCGACTTCGACGAGCTCTTCAACCACCTCGACTACGACTACCGGAACTAACTGCACCGTAACCTCCTACACAAGCACCAAGACTGTTACATGGACTGCTTACTCAGGAGCCTCCTACTATGTAGTTACCTACTTCATCGATTCCAACACTACCGGAACGAGCGTAACCGTATATGGAACGAGCACATCTCTTCCGATTGCAAGCACATCTTCTGCTACAATCTATGTAGTTCCTTACAGCTCAACAGGCTCTATGCTTTATGGCACATGGGCTAAGGCGGAAGTAGCGGCTACTTCAACCTCTACTTCGTCATCCGCAACCACAACCCTCACAAATCTTGAGATTTCTTCGAGCACATCTACATCTACCACCATCACCTGGGATAAGGTCAGCGGAACTTCGTTCTACTACATTATCTACAACATCTATGGCGGAACTGCCGGTGAAGAGGGAACATCTCTCACCAACAGCTTCACGATTCCGCTCGGTAAGAACTCATCCTTCGAGGCTACTGTATATTCAGTTTCCTCTTCAGGAGGATTGACCAAGATCGGTAGCATGACCTATATCGCTGGCTCAACCAGTTCTTCATCCAGCTCTTCAAGCTCTTCTTCGAGCTCCGCTTCCGTTTACCCGACCAGCTTCAAGGCTACCTCCGGTACAAGCGGAAAGATAGTTCTCTCCTGGACTGCGGCTGACGACGCTACCTCCTACACCGTATACTGGAAGCGTTCATCCAACTCCACCTGGAAGAAGGCAGGAACTGTCTCCAAGACCGCTGTCAACATCACCGGTCTCAAGGACGGCACAAGCTACGATTTCTATATTGTTGCTAACACCGGCTACAGCTCCGGCACTGCTACAATCACCTGCTCAACTTCAGCTTCTTCTGTAACCGCTACTGACCCTGTATCGAGCTCATCCTCGACCACGAGCCTCACGTCGGTTACCAGCACATCCTCCGGTTCAATCACCGTTTCCTGGACTGCTGTTTCCGGAGCTGAGAGCTACAAGGTTTATGTCGCTGAGGGTTCAAGCACCACCTACAAGTGCAAGGCTACCGTAACCTCCGGCACATCCACCACAATCACCGGTCTGACATCCGGCACAACCTATAAGGTAAGAGTTGTTGCAGTACCTTACTCAGGTTCACTCTCAACAGCACTCAAGGCTTGCAGCTACATGTCTGTAACCGTCAAGTAATACTCAGATAGAGACAAATTCATTGTAAACCTTTTTCATTGAGATCAGCCGGCTCTGTGCCGGCTTTTCTCTTGGTAGTCCGCTGGCATATCCTGCTAAAAACGGTTGTACAAGATGATGAATTTTGTCAGAGTGTCTTGTAATCGGCGGGAAAGTAGAGTATAATAGCAGAAGCGAAGCTAACGCTTCGAGTCTGCCGAAGTTCGGCAAAGCCGAACTTCACGGATGAACGACGTTTGTAAGAAATGCGTAATTCGTAATGCGTAATGCGTAATTAATGGGAGGATGGCTTTTCGTATGCACTGTGTCGGCTACGGCTGACGAGTCGCTCGCCTTCGGCTCGCGACACCTCTCAGTCGGCTACGCCGACAGCTCTCCTTGAAAAGGAGAGCCAGTAGCTCCCCGCCAAGAGTTTGTGTTAAGCACTAAGTTGAATCGAACGCAAAAAGGCTCTCCTTATTAAGGAGAGCTGTCAGCCGCAGGCTGACTGAGAGGTGCGCGACCAGCGGGAGCGCGTCGCCGCAGGCGACAAAAGTTGCGATTTGGCAGATGCTTCCGGCGGTGGTGGAGAGGTCTCAAAAATTTTTTAAAACCCATTGAAACAAAATCGGGGTTTTCGGACACTATTTATACAGAAGCTTATTAGAAAGCTTGTCGCTCTCGATTGAGCTGTGTGGATAGTGGAACGCAACATATGGTATATGGTTGCGAAAATACTGAAAAAACTACACATCTTTACAGTGAATCGAGGTGAGACTGATATATGAAATCCGACTTCAAGGAGCTCGTTACCCGCGCAAGGCGGGGAGATGCCTCCGCGTTCGGCGAGCTCTATTCCGCCATCTATAAAGACCTTTATTACTATGCGCTCTGCAACTTAAATAATGCAGACGATGCGGCGGATGCCGTGAGCGACGCCGTTTTGGACGCATTCCAGGGGATAAAGAACCTTAGAAACGAAGACGCGTTCCAGGGCTGGATGGTCAGAATCCTGACCGCCAAGATAAAGCGCAAGCAGGCGGAGTATATCAGTCAGCGTGAGTATATCAGCTCCACCACCTCAGATTATGACGACGCTGAGGACGGCGAGATGAATGACATCCCCGTCAACGAGGCGAAATACGAGGGCATCGAGCTACTTGAGCACATAGAAGGGCTCAGCCACAATGAAAAGCTCTGCTTCACGCTTAACGCCATCTACGGCTACACCAGCGAAGAGGTGAGCAAAATCACCGAAATCAACGGCGCGACCGTGAGGACGTATATCGCGAGGGCGAAGCAGAAGCTGAGGAAAGCGTTGAGTGATTAAGCCGCAATTGGTCGACCTTCGGTCGACGCGCCTCTTGCGGAGGCGCACCCCTCCACCACCGCCTTTGGCGGCGGTCCCCCTCCCCTTGACAGGGGAGGCTTAGAGAGCCTCATTATGGCTCCCCTGTTAAGGGGAGCTGTCGCGAAGCGACTGAGGGGTGCTATTTCAGGCGAAGCCTGAAATAGCCAGCTTGGCAAAGCCAAGCTGCATTGGACGTGCAAAACAAATTCAGATAGAAAGGAGTGTCGGGATGGCTAATAAGAACAGTGTTTACTGGGAAATGATGCAGAATATTTCTGTGCCGGAAAGGCTTGAGCCGGATAATATTGTCGCTTTCTTGGAAGCCAAACAGTTGGAAGCGGCTGATGCCACTGCCAATGCGGACGTGAGACGGTCTGAGATCACGGTTACAACTAACGACGTCCCGACCTCTTTGGGTACAGCCGATAAGGCTAAGAAGCCGGAGAAGAAGATTACCGTAAGCTCCGCTTCAAAGAGAACGAGAATCTATCGCACCGTCGCATCGCTGGCGGCTTGCGCGGCGTTGGCTCTTGGTTGTGTGAGATACTTTGACCTTGGCTCGGTCGAGACTGTCGAGACTGACAGTAAGGGCAGTAGCTACGCTTCCGACTATGACGAGCTCCACAAGACGTTCAGAAAGTACTATGCCGACGACGAGGATAAGGTAACCCTTGACTCCGCGATCGCCGAGATTGAAAACTCCTACAACGAAAGCGGAACTGAGAGCAGTGGCGATACGAGTGCTGTTGACTCCGAGAGCACCGATGCAGAGGCGGATCCCTCCGTTACAACTGCAACCGAGCCGGAGAGCACAAGCCCCACTCAGGAGGAGGCTTCCGAGAGCGTCGAGACTACCACTGAATCGGATAGTGAGCCGGAAGTCACCCTCAACGAGGGCGTTCGCCTCCCGGAAATTGCCGAGGGAGAGCTTGAAGGCGATTATTTAATCTGCAACGACATTATTTATATCAAGGACGGCAGTACCGTCAAGGTAATCCGCTCTGTTGCGGGAACTCTTGAGTACATCGGCGACGCTGTCCCCGAGAACGGTCTTTTCGAGACAAGGGTTCTTGAGGAAATCTACGCGGTCGATTCAAGGCTTGTAGCTGTCTACTCGGTAACGACTGAGGAACCGATTTCGATTCCTGCCGACACCGTAAGCTCCGAGAGCTCGGTTGTCGAGGACATCCTAAGCTCCGTTTACTCGGAGGAGACGAGCGTTGTCACGAGCTACTCCGCGGAGGTCGTCGTTTACGACATCTCGACTGACGGTAGCATCACGACCGCTTCGGTCATCTCCTTCAGCGGAAGCTATCTTGATTCCGTCTTCAAGGACGGCTATGCCTACGTCGTTACGAGCTACGACCAGTACCATAACATGCCGCTCACCGGCGACAATCTTGACAGCTATGTTCCGAGCTACACCGTAAACGGCGAAAAGCTCTATATTGAGGCGACAAGCATCCTCATCCCCGAAACCGTTTCGACACTTGATTACACTGTTGTCGGAGGAATTGCGGCGGCACTTCCGGGAACTCCGGTCTCCGTCCAGGCGGTTCTTGGCTCCGAGGGCAAGGTGGTTGTCTCCGACGACGCGGTCTACGTTTTCGGCTACACCGGAACCGAGGAGACGTCGGTCGAAAAGCTGAACCTCTACGGCGGAACTGCAAGCTTCACTTCTTCCGCCACGATTGAGGGAGTTGCCCTCACCGGCGGTATCACATTGAGCGATGAAACGCTTCTTGTCGCGGCACTTCGTAGCGGCGAGAGTGGATATATAACTGCGGTCTACGCATTCGACGAGAACCTTAACCTCCTCTCGGAGGTCGACTTCCCGACAGCTTATCAGTCTGTAAGCTTTGACGGTTTGAAGGTGGCTTTGGGCTCGGGCAGTGACATGCAGATTGCGGACTTCACAAGCCCGTCGAGCCCGGCAGTCGTCCAGAGCTCCGACAGCGTTGACCTGACCCACGGTCTCATGAGCTTTGGGGACGGCTACGTCACCCTCACCGAGGATGACAGCGGCTATCTGACGCTTTCCTATCTCGTGACCGACAATGCAGGGGAACTGACACTCTCGGCAGAGGCGGTGATTTCGACCGAAGACTGCGACAGCCCGGCACTGTCTGACAACAGAATACTTTATTTAGACACAGCAAACGGTCTCATCGGAGTTCCGTATAAGTATTTCGACGGCTACGACTACTGTTGCACCTATGCGATTTATAAGCTTGGAACTTCCGGATTCACTCTTGTCGGGACGGTCGAGACACACGAGGTCGACAGCGCGTTCGAGTTCGGAAGAGCGGAGCTCTCAAACGGGATTCTCTACGTCATGAGCGACGGAAGGGTTTATGCCCTCTCGGTGGGTGAAAGCTCAGTTTCGATAGTTGGCTCAGCCGACCTGATTGAGTCGAGCTATTCCGGTCACACGACCTGGTGAGCTGCCACGTGAGATAAATTTGTAAATACTTTTTCGTAAAATCTTTTTCTCTGATAAATTGCAGTGCGGGGTTAGCAAGTGCCCCGCATTGTGCTTTTTTGAGGAGAACCTCCACAGTCGGCTTTCAGCCGGAGGGAGGCTTTTTTCTTTTCCCGAAAGCTTGCGTGAAGGCGCATAAAGCCTCCCCGCCAAATCTTAATAATTCCCACCTTTACAAACTCCCGAAAGTATGGTAAACTTGTATTGTCTTTCGTGTCGGAAGACGTCGAAAACCGAGATTGGATTTGATTTACCCTAAAGGAGGAAACATGGCAGAAAAAATTATGACGGCTGAGGAGAGAGCACAGGCTCTCAAGGAAATTACAGGAGAAACCGAAACCGCTACCGGGCAGAAAACTGCTTTTTCAGAAGAAACTTCTCAGGATTCTGATCACACCCCGAACGAGCTTCTTGAGATGTACCGGAGCTCCAACGAGCGGAGAAGCGCGTCGGAAATCAAGACCTACAAGACAATTATGGGAGTTCTGTGCGCGATAGTCGCGATTTTGGCTGTCGCGGTTGTGGTCGTGTCTGTGGGATGGATAACCGAGCAGGGGACAATAGTCACCGAGATAGAGACGGTCGAGATTCCGACTGTCGTCACCGAGTACATCGCCATCGACCCGACGAGCGAGTATGACCACGAGCTTGGTTCGGACACCTTCACCCTCAGCGACTCGAACTACGGTACTATATTAATGTATGCTTTGCAGAGCGTCGGGAAGAATGAGTACGATGAAACCTGCTTCATCATCGACGAGGAGACCGGCTATATCACATACGACGACGGCGAGACCTACTCAATCATGGGAATTGACGTTTCCGTCTATCAGGGCGACATCGACTGGGATGCCGTGAAAGAAGCGGGAGTTGAGTTTGCAATTATCCGTTGCGGCTACCGAGGCTACGTTACCGGAACTGTCAACGAAGACGCCAATTTCAAGGCGAATATCAAGGGTGCGACAGAAGCAGGGATCAAGGTCGGAGTCTACTTCTTCTCTCAGGCTCTGAGCGTTGAGGAGGCTTTGGAGGAGGCGGAGTTCTGCCTCGAATTGGTGGACGGTTACGAACTTGACTACCCCATTTTCTTTGACTGGGAGGTCGTTATCGACGCAGACGGCGACACCGCGAGAACCGCCTACATAGACCCTCAGCAGTTGACCGACAACTTCCTAACGTTCGCTCAGAGAGTAGAGATAGGCGGCTACACCGCCGGCATTTATGCCAACAAGAAAACCGCAGTCTGGAAGTACGACCTCACCCGCGTCGACGACTACACAATGTGGTTCGCCGGCTACACCGACACTCCGACCCTCTACTACGACCTCCAACTCTGGCAGTACTCGTCAAGCGGAAGTGTTGACGGAATCAGCGGGAGCGTGGATCTGAATATAGCGTTTGTAACGAGATAGTGTAGGGGCGGATAATATCCGCCCGCTGTTCTGCCGATGTCTTGGTTCGGGCGGATGGTATCCGCACACATGTAGTGCAATCACAACGTAACGGGCGGATGGTATCCGCCCCTACATGGTCGCCGCGAAGCGCGACTAATTACGCATTACGCATTACGAATTCCTAATTGTTTTGTCACCTTTGGTGACAAAACCAGTTGACAACTCCCCTTCTCTGTGCTACAATTTAATCAAATAGCACATCATACTAAGGAGTGGATACTGATGCTAAACATTAAAATCGAAAAAACTACCTCACCTAAGCGCATACCCGGAAAGGGCGAGCCTTTGGGATTCGGTCACATCTTCACCGACCACATGTTCATCATGAACTATGACGAGGGTCAGGGCTGGCACGATCCAAGAGTCGTTCCTTATCAGGATATATCTCTCGCTCCGTCCGCTATGGTCTTCCATTATGGTCAGACCATGTTCGAGGGCTTGAAGGCTTATAAGGGCGCAGACGGCGAGGTTTATCTTTTCAGACCTGACATGAATGCCAAGCGCGCCAACACCTCCAACGACCGCCTTTGCATCCCCGAGATTCCCGAGGAGGACTTTGTCCAGGCCATCAAGGCTGTTGTCGACGTCGACAGGGCTTGGATTCCCGAGGATGAGGGCACATCCCTCTATATCAGACCTTTCGTAATTGCAACTGAGCCTCAGCTCGGCGTTTCGCCGTCGACAAACTACCTCTTCATGGTAATTCTTTCCCCGTCGGGAGCTTATTATGAGAGCGGACTCGCACCGGTCGGAATCTGGATTGAGGACGAGTATGTAAGAGCCGTCCGCGGCGGTATGGGATTTGCCAAGACCGGCGGAAACTATGCGGCTTCCCTTGCGGCACAGGTCAAGGCACACGACGACGGCTATGCTCAGGTTCTCTGGCTTGACGGCGTTGAGAGAAAGTATATCGAAGAAGTCGGTTCGATGAACATCTTCTTCAAGATAAACGGCAAGGTTGTAACTCCTATGCTCAACGGTTCGATTCTCCCCGGCATCACACGTAACTCAGTTCTCACCCTTTGCAAGGACTGGGGATATGAGGTTGAGGAGAGAAAGGTCTCTGTCGAAGAGCTTATCGAAGCGGCTCATTCCGGCGCACTCGAAGAGGTATTCGGAACAGGAACTGCGGCAGTAATTTCCCCTGTAGGAAAGCTCAGATATGTTGACGAAGTCTTTGAAATCGGCGGAGGCAAGATAGGCGAACTCACCCAGCGTCTTTATGATGAGATAACCGGCATCCAGAGCGGAAAGCTTGACGACCCGAGAGGATGGAGACAGAAGGTTTGACCCCTCCACCACCGGCTTCGCCGGCGGTCCCCCTCCCCTTTCAGGGGAGGCTTTTACTGCCGATGGATAACTTTTGAATAAGGCACAATTTTGAATTGCAAATACTATCCCTCTACTCAAACCCTCGGGAGAACGAATTAAAGCCTCCCCCGAAGGGGGAGGGGGACCATCGCCTAAGGCGATGGTGGAGGGGTCGCTCCCCGCAAGGGGAGCGGTTTGCGATGAAGAAGAGAATTCGAGAGGAGACCAACCATGTTCACAAGAACCCGTGGAATCGAAACCTCCTGCGTTCAGGGCGGGTATACGCCGGGAAACGGGGAGCCGAGGCAGATTCCTATCATACAGTCCACTACATTTAAATACAGCACTGGCGAGGATATGGGCAAGCTCTTTGACCTTGAGGCGAACGGCTACTTCTACTCCCGGCTTCAGAACCCGACCTGCGACATGGTTGCGGCGAAAATCTGCGAGATGGAGGGCGGAACCGCCGCAATGCTGACCTCCTCCGGTCAGGCGGCAAGCTTCTTCTCGGTCTTCAATATCGCCTCTGAGGGCGACCACGTCGTTGCGGAGTCGTCAATCTATGGCGGAACGTTCAACCTGTTTTCAGTAACTATGAAGCGGATGGGAATTGACTTCACATTCGTCGCTCCCGACTGCACGGACGAGGAGCTTGAGGCGGCTTTCAAGCCGAACACAAAGGCTGTTTTCGGCGAGACTATCGCGAACCCGGCTCTGAGAGTCCTCGACATCGAGAGATTTGCAAACGCGGCTCATGCTCACGGCGTCCCTCTTATTGTTGACAACACCTTCGCGACTCCTATAAACTGCAGACCATTCGAGTGGGGTGCTGACATCGTCACTCATTCAACGACGAAATATATGGACGGTCACGGCTCGGCTGTCGGCGGTTGTATCGTCGACTCCGGCAACTTTGACTGGATGGCTCACGCGGACAAGTTCCCCGGGCTCACAACTCCCGACGAGAGCTACCACGGCATCACCTATGCCGAGAGATTCGGAAAAGAGGGCGCATTCATCACGAAAGCGACCGCCCAGCTCATGAGAGATTTCGGCTCGACGCCCTCTCCGCAGAGCGCGTATCTTCTGAACCTTGGGCTTGAGAGCCTCCACGTCAGGATGAAGCGTCACTGCGAGAACGCGATGGCGGTCGCAAAATATTTGCAGAGCGACGACCGTATTTCCTGGATAATTTATCCCGACCTTGAGGGAAACCAGGACTACGAGCTTTGCAAGAAATATCTCCCGAACGGCTCCTGCGGAGTCATCAGCTTCGGTGTGAAGGGTGGAAGAACCGCCGCCGAGGGCTTCATGCGCGGGCTCAAGCTCGCCGCAATCGAGACCCACGTCGCCGACGCAAGAACCTGCTGTCTCCATCCCGCAAGCACCACCCACAGACAGATGAACGAGGAAGAGCTCATTGCGGCAGGAGTGCCGAGTGATCTCGTCAGATTCTCCTGCGGACTTGAGAGTGCGGAGGATCTGATTGCGGATATTAAGCAGGCGTTGGATAACATCTAACGAAACCCCTCAGTCAGCCCTTTGGGCTGACAGCTCCCCTTTCAGGGCATACGCGTACACTTAAGCGAAATTGGCAACAAAGTCA
>JAJQDP010000033.1 GCA_021202155.1 Oscillospiraceae bacterium
CTTTTTGCAACTCCTTATCCTCTTTTGCTTCACGGAAAAGTGCATCCCACTCGTCAATAATGACGACAAACTTATTTCTCGTTTTATGGCTGATAGCAAAAAGCGCATTCGCTAATGCTCTTTCGTCCTCTTCTATGCACGCAGGATAAGCTTCCCTTAGTTCCTTTATAACTCTTAGCTGAAGCGTTTTTACAACCTCTTTCAATGAAGTCGCAACAGAGATAAATCTTGTAATGTCGAGATATATCACGTCAAACTTATTCAAGTATTTCTCGAAAGAATCCATCTCTGAAATCTTCAAACCATCGAATAGTTCTCTTGAATCACAGCTCTTGTCATAGTAAGCACAAAGCATCTTTGCCGCAAACGACTTGCCGAATCTCCTTGGGCGACTGAAACAGGTCAGCTTCGCCGGTGTGTCGACAGTGCTGTTCACATAATCAATCATGCCAGTTTTATCTACATAAATTCCGTTACGAATCTGTCGGAAGGATTCATTTCCTGGATTCAAATATAATCCCATTTCAGTCTGCCTCCTTGCGGGTTCAAGTTTTTCTCATATATAGCTTACCACAAATTCGAGGGTTAGTCAAGAGTGAGAAATGGGGCTTGAATGCTGACCCTCCCAAAAATCTCAAAAAAATTTCTCATCCCCCTTAAAAAGTACTTGACAAGTTGGACGAGGGGGTTTATAATTGTAGTACCATGTGGTGGAAGGGCAGTTGAAGCTTAACCACATGAACCATTGCGGGGGGGGTACACGTTCCCCGGCGCGGAATTTTTTCGAGCCTTTTCTGGAAATTGTACCCATACCAAACCTCCGACACTATTAATAAAGTGCAACGGAGGCATTTTTGTCTACATTTTGTCCTCCTTTGTGCGAAACTAAGGAGGAATTTTTATGGCGAAACGCATTATGTGCATCATAATAAGCGTTTTAATGATCGTCTCACTCCTTCCAACCGGCGCGTTTGCGGACAGCGGTGATGATACGGGTGGTATCGTCGAAGTCACCGCTTCATCGTCAGGCGACGCCGACTCTGGCGAGACGACGGATGAGGACAGCTCATCAGAATCTGACGGGGAGGAGGTAGTTGAAGAATTCACGGTAGAAGGAGAAACCGTGTCTGTTGAGGCGGCGTTGACTGGTACAGAAGATTCTGTTGCTTCTATCGGTGACACTACATATGCAACGCTTGCGGCGGCTGTTGCGGGAGTTTCAACTGATGGCACTCAGACGACAATTACTCTGACGGCTGATACTACAGAATCAGCCAGCATAACCGTTGCAAGCAGTCAGAACATCGTGCTTGACTTGAACGGCAAGACGGTTGATATGAATAGTCACAATCTGTTCGTAGAGGGAACATTGACGATTCAGGACAGCACAGCTTCAACTTCTGGACCGACTGTTAATAGTGATTACTCTGTAACCTATACCTCAGGTAAGATTACTTCTACGGTTACTACTGTTTATGTCAGAAAAGGCGGTACTGCTACTCTTGCGAGCGGTACGGTAGAATCAACCACGAATATTGCTTTCTCTGCTGAGGGTGATACAACCGGTACAACATCTATTGTTTCTACAGTTAATGTAACCGGAGGATATGCTGTTTCGGTAGAAGGTGCAATTTTAGTTAAGGGAAAAGGTGCAACGGCAAATATTTCTGGCGGCGTTTTGACCGCTAGTGATAACGCAGTTGTTGCTGGTAACGGTACTAATAGCGGTACAACCAACTATGGTGGCACCTCAATCACCATCTCCGGTGGTACTTTGATTGGACATATCACGACTTCCGGTTACGTTGCCTGCGGTATTTACCATCCGCAGAGCGGTACGCTTACTATCTCCGGCGGTACAATCTATGCTGATGGCGGTTGCGGCATCCTCATGCGTGGCGGTACGCTCACCATGACCGGTGGCACGATTATTGCAACTGGTGACAGCACTACAACCGGTAAAGTCGGCGATTCACGTGTTGTTGTTTCGGATTCAGGTATTGTTTACGACTATGACAGCGGCTACTACGATGTAGCTAACGTATCTGTAAGTCTTTCCGGTTCGGTTTCAGTAACTGCCGCGGCAAGCGCGATTTCGGTTGTAGATACAAGTGGTTCAGCAAGTTCAACTGCGGTTACTGTTTCCGGCGGTACATATACGAATTCTGATGGTAGTGCTGATACGAGCGTAAGCTCATATGTTGCAGATGGTTTGACGGTTGATGAGAGCGGTGCTGTTGTAACTGACACAACCACCTACGTTGCCCAGATAGGTGATACAAAGTATGCAACACTGGGCGAAGCAGTCGCGGCTGTTCCTGTGGGAACTGATGCTGACAATCTCGGCACGGCAACAACAATCAAAATCCTCTGCGACATCGATGATGCTGAGGGCATAAGTGTTCCGAGCTATGTCGACCTGACGATTGACTTTGACGGACATACCTACATCCTCACCGGACCGGGTGCAGGTTCTACAAACACTCAGACCAATGGCTTCCAGCTTCTTAAGGATTCCACAATCGTAATGAAGAATGGTACTATCAAGATTGCTGAGGATGCGACCAGGATCTATCGTATCATTCAGAACTACTCAAATCTGACTCTTGAGGATATGCAGATTTATTCTCAGAATCAGCTTGGCGGAGAAGATTACTGCTTGAGTTTTAACTATGGTACGATTACTTTCAAGGGAAATACAAGCATTCACTCATCATCAAGTTCAGTAATCGCATTTGATGTTTACTATTGGGCAAGTGCGTACGAAGCAGGTACTACTGTTGTGTTCGATTCAAGCTATACCGGAACTATTGACGGTGTTATCTTGTACGATACAACCAATGCTGACAAAGCTCACTTAACCATAAATGGTAGTGGTACTTTCGTTGGCGGTATTTCACTTTCTTCAAGTGCATCATCTCTTGAAGAAGTTGATATTTCCATCACCGGCGGTACTTTCGGAACTGATGTCAGCGAATACTGCACATCAACCACAACTGCATTAGACCTTGATGGAGATGGCACTTACACCGTCGTCACATGCTGGGATGTTTCCAAAAATAGCGATGGTTCTGTAAAGGCATATGCTACAGTTGAAAGCGACGGCTATGTAACTCTGCACATCATCGGCACAGGTGCTATGAAGGATTACGACGCGGCTTCTGACAGACCTTGGCACGCTGACTTCACTACAGTCAACGGCGGAACAACTACTTACAGTAAGGAATCCGTAACTGCAGTAGAGATTGAGGACGGCGTCACCAAGATTGGTGCATACGCATTCTCAAGCTTGATGATAAGCTATGCTATAATTCCTGAGTCTGTAACGACTATTTCAGCTAACGCATTCAGTGCGGCAAGACCCGGAACTGGCGATGACGGCACTTATCTTCCTGTTATTGTCTACATGGTCGGCGACACTGAATATACTCCTAATTCAACCACGAGTGAGGGCAATGTTATCTTAGCTTACCTGAACGGTGGCTCACTTGACGAGTCGACGATTGACGGCGGAGATGGTAACACTAATCTTGCAACTCCTACTAAGGAGGGAGACACCTTCGGTGGCTGGTATCGCAACAGTTCATTCAGCGGTACTGCTTATACTACCGGTGAAAAGGGCAAGGTCTACTATGCTAAGTGGACAAATGAGAGCTCTTGGGATGTCTCCGAAGACGGAGATGGCTCGGTTCTCGCATATGTCTCACTTAATGAAGATGGAACAGTAACTCTTCACATCACCGGTACAGGTGCTATGAAGGACTTCACAAGTAACGATGAACGTCCTTGGCACTCAGGCTTCACGGTCAGTGGTGCATCTGGAACATTCGCTAAGGAGTCCATCACCAACATCGTGATTGAAGACGGCGTCACCCACATCGGCGCATTAGCCTTCTGCAGTACAAAGGTCTCATCCGTTGTAATCCCTGCCTCCGTCGAGTCAATCGGCGAGAACGCTTTCGCGTGGGTCAAGGGCTACACAGATGATAACACCAACTATCTCACGATAGTTTACCTCGAAGGCGACACCGACTGGACTCTCAGCTCCGGCGAGACCGCCTACGTCGCCCAGGCATACCTGAACGGCACGTCGCTTCCAGACACCATGACAGGTACTCCAACTCTTGAGGAAACCACCCTGACCGGCTACACCGTCATGGGCTGGTACACCGACAGCTCAGCTTCTGGCACAGCAGTCACCACTGCCGAAGCCGGCAAGACCTACTACGCCTGCATAGCAGTTGCAAGTATCGGAGATACCTACTACGCAACCCTTGAGAGCGCAGTCTCCGCGGCGAATGAGGCAACCGACGGTGCAACCGTAACCCTTCTCGCCGACATCACCCTCGACGCTCAGATCGTAATCACTGGTACAGTAACCCTTGACTTGAACAGCCACAGTGTAACTCGTAACACCGAGACCAACACTACAGCCGGCTTGATTCTTGTCAGCAGTGGCACGTTCACTGTTCAGGATACAAGCAGTGATGCAAGTGGATATATCGACGGCGCAACATATACGCTTAACGGCAGTACATATGTCGGCTATGGCATCTACATAACTGGTGGTACGGTTAACGTTAAGAGCGGCACTGTTGCAGGCTACCGTGCAATCTATGGTTCTGCTGGTACTCTTAACGTATCTGGCGGTACAGTTTCTGGTACTCAGATTGGTATCATGGATGGAGGCTCGCTTAGTGTCAATATCAGTGGCGGAACTGTAACAGCAACACATTCTTGTGTTTACATGAATGGCGGCACTGTTAAAGTAACTGGTGGCACTATTGGTGGTACGTCCACATCATACGGTGTTAACGTACAGGCTGGTACAGCCGAAATCAGTAGTGGTACCATCGAAGGCTCTACGGCTGGTGTTATAGCTACTGGTGGTTCCAGTGTCACGATTGGAACTGAGAGTTCAACTACTGGACCTAATATTACAGGTGGCTATGAAGCGGTTGAAATTAACACGCAAGCAACTGCTACAACACCGTCAATTGTAAAGGTATACAGCGGCACTCTCTCCGGCACATCCTATGGTATTTGCATCTATGGCAAGAATTCCAGCACTGATTGCTATAGCCAGTTGTACGTCTACGGTGGAACAATCTCTGCTACTACATACTTTGGCATCACTGGCAACGGTTCAACCGGTCAGGGATATACTACAATCTATATCTACGGTGGCACTATAACCAGTACAAATGGGCAGGCAATCTATCATCCTCAGCAGAATGGCACGTTGTATGTCTATGGCGGAACAATCAAGGGCGACACCGGTATCGAAGTCAGAGGTGGTACGGTCATTATTGAAGATATGACCGAAGATGGTTCTTTGACTATCGAAGCGACTGGAACACCTACCACATCCGACCCGAACTACAGTGGTTCAACCACATCCGGCGCGGCTGTTGCAATTGCTCCTTACAACCTGAGCAACATCAGTGTAAGCATCGTTAGCGGTACTCTTACTGGTGAAACTGCAGTTGCAGTAGTAAACCCGAACAGCGTTACAGATTGGAATTACACTACTTCTGTGGAAATTTCCGGTGGTACGTTGACCGGTGCAATTACCGAAGAAATTGAAGATGTTCTTCAGATCTCCGGCGGCACCTACTCAACAGAGGTCAACCCCGAGTACTGCGCAGACGGTTACACACCGACAGCGACAACGGATGAAGAGACTCAGACAACTACCTACGGAGTTACAGAGTTCTCTCTCGGAATCTACGGTTCTGAATCTACGGTCAAGGCAACCATCGTCTCTGGCGAAGGCACGAACACGATGTACGTAAAGGTTTCCTCTGCGAACATCAGTAACTACACAACTGAGAAGTATCCGACGACATCAGTAACCTACACGCCAACCGAAACAGTTGACAGCGGCAGTTACGTCTTCGCCGGCTGGTACAGCGCATCGACTACAACGGATGAGGATGGCAATACAGTAACAAATTATACTGCCCTGTCTGAATTCCCGGAGGATACCACCGCCTACGCCAAGTTCGTAGATGCGAATGTGTTGACTGTGAGGGCACAAGTTCCGACAGATGCTGGCTCATCTACAACGACCAGTATGAGGCTGATTAGTACAGTTGATTCGGCAAACTACAAGAGTGTTGGATTTGAAGTCTATATTGGTTCAAATACCACAAAGATTTCTGCAATTTCAAGTACTGTATATTCAACTATCACTGCACTTGGCTCTGAGTACAAACCTACGGAGTTCAGTAGTTCTTCGCTGTACTTCTTTACTTGCACGTTGAAAAATATTCCATCCTCAGGATATGACACTACTATTAAGGTCACCCCGGTTTGGACTACATTAGATAGTACAACGGTGTATGGTACAACAAGAGAGTTCACGGTCAACGAGATACTTTCGAGCTATAGTACAGGTAGTGATAGCTGATTTGGTTGAACTTTTGAATTGCTTGGTTCGTTAAGCGAAAGGAGTTGTTTGTCGTGAGTTACGAAGAAGCAAGAATAGAAATAATCCACTTTGATGAAGACATCTTTACAGGTTGTGTAACCGTCAGTGATACTGGCAACGGTAGTGAATATGATGTTGGTGGTTACTTCTGATAGCACCAGCGATATTGAGGTGTATTGGTTATGTTGAAATACGAAGAACACATAATGGAAATCGTATTCATGAACGGTTATGTTTGGACGTTAGAAACTGCCTCTACACCGTCAGATGATGACGACACCCCGTGGGGCAAAATGTACTAACTCATCAAATTTCCCAACCCAGGGTGGGGTTAATCCCGCCCTGGGATTGTTTAAGGAGGAAGAAAGATGGAGACGGAGAAAAGAAGAATTGTGATTGCGGTTGCTTGCGTGGTGGCGGTGGTCTTGGTTGTTATCTGCATTGCGGTTTTGGCAGTGCGGGTGGGAAACAGGAGCATTGATAATGTTTCCGAGGCGGAAACTACTGCTGAGGCGGAGGTAACTTCGGTTACAGAAGCTGAGGATGAGGTCACTACTACTACTGCTACTGCTACTGCGGCGGAGGATTCCTCCGACGAAACAAGCACGGCGGCAGGGGATAGCGATAACTCGGCGACGCCCTCGGCGGCGACCACAACGGCAGTTGATGCTACAGCAGAAGTTGAGCCCGTTGCTGGAACGACCAGCGAGGAATCTGGCGGATTGGATGTCGTTGAAGTTCCCGATGATGACGAGGACAGCATCGACTTTGAGGAGATAGTTTCCGGAACGACTTCGGTTACAACTACCGAGTCCACGACTGCTTCCACAAGACCGATTTCTGTGTACTCAGGAACTACTACGACAGCGTCCACAACCACATCTACAGACTCCAGCGAAAGTGAGACAACGACCACAACTGCTGCTTCCGACTCGTCGGCACTGTCAGTTGATACAGAGTCAACAGACAGTGTTGTCTGGGGACCGCTGTACTGATGAGGACGGTGTAAAATGCCCACAATCAAAGACCCCGAACAACAGCGGGCACAGAAGCGCGAGTGCCGCAAGCGTTACTACGCGAAGACCGCGAACCTCTACCCCCGCCACCCTTGGACGGAGGAGGAAGTAGCCTTGGTCATGGAGCACTCCGTTCCCGACAGCGTCCTCTCCGAAAAAATCCAACGCTCCGTCAAAGCCATCCAGCAAAAACGCCTGATGGAGAAAAAGCGGGCGGAGAAGTAGGCGTGTCTACATAACATTCACAAGAATTCTGCGTGGCTAACTCTGCCGCGCAGTCTTTTTTCGCTCCACGGTAGCTTTTTCTTGCCCGCTGTGCTATAATGGAGGAAAATCCCGCCAAGGAGGCTTCCGCCATGCGCGACAAAATATCAATAATCTATATAAACCTGCAATTATCCCTCGACTGCAAAACGCTTCTCTACACGATAGAAACTCCTCGCCACACCTGGAAGCAGTCGCCTGATTCCTGTCCGCGCTTCATCATGGAAGACGGGAGCACCGTCCCGTTCAGCTCTGCCGACGAAATCTCGCACGAAAGCTATAAAAGCGGCGTCGGGGAGGGGATTCTCTCCCATTATAAATGGAACTCAGGCTTCTCGTTTGAGACACTTTGCTGGATAGAAGTCGTCAAGAAGGCTGTACACTTTGAGCTCATCCCCGGTGAGGGCTCGCTCCCGTTCAAAAAAGTTTTCTTTCCCGGCTACTTCTCGTTCGAGGAGAAGAGCGACACCGCCTACACCGTGATGCCGGTTTTGCAGGGAATCCTCATCCCGAACAACTGGGAGAACGAAGTCAGAAAGCTCCCGTTCGACGGGCAGTTCTGCTCGTCGGGCGCATATATGCCCTGGCTCGGGCAGGTGGAGGGACGTCAC
The DNA here is from genome assembly GCA_021202155.1 of Oscillospiraceae bacterium. Taxonomy (GTDB): domain Bacteria; phylum Bacillota; class Clostridia; order Oscillospirales; family Ruminococcaceae; genus Faeciplasma. Next base: position 8,325 of record JAJQDP010000033.1, read on the forward strand.
GGCTACATCGCCATCTGCGAGACCCCGTGGGACGCCGGTTACTACGTCGACCACCCGGCGGGCGGCTCATATACTCATGTGGGAGCATACTTTCTCCCGAGCCTCGGCGAATTCTCCTACCGCAGAAGCGTTCGGTACATATTTTCGGACGATTGCGACTATAACGACCTTTGCAAGATATATAGAAATTACGCCATCGAAACGGGTCTTCTGACCACTCTCAGGGAGAAATCCGCCCGCAACCCTCTCGTCGACCAGCTCATCGGCTCGGTCATCGTACACAAGGGCATCAAAAAGCACGTCTCGCCCGATTCGAGATACTATGATAAAGAGAACCCCGAAAACAACGACTCTGTCGTCCCGTTCCACGCCCGCACCGTTGAGATTCAGAGGTATCACCAGAAGGGCGTCAAGAAGCTCTATCTCCACCTTGACGGCTGGGGCGAGCCCGGCTATGACAACAAACATCCCGACTACCTCCCCGCATGTCGCAAGGCGGGCGGCTGGATAGGCTTCAGGGAGCTCTCGGACACAATCCAGGACTGCGGCTACCTCTTCGGTCTTCACGACCAGTATCGTGACTACTACTTAGACGCCGAGACCTATGACCGGGAATTCGCACTCCATGCGCCCGATGGTTCAGTCTTTGAAATGTCTGTCTGGGCGGGAGGACGGCAGAACTACCTCTGCGCGACGCAAGCTCCCTACTATGTCAAGCGCAACTTCGAGTGGGTTCTCCAGCGCGGCATCCGCTTGCAGGCGTCATATCTTGACGTCTTCACCTGCAACGAGCCGGACGAGTGCGCCCACCCGATGCACCGGATGACCCGGCGCGAATGCCTCGGCTACCGCAGTGCCTGCTTCTCATACCTCTGGTCAAAGGGCATCCTCCCGAGCAGTGAGGAGTGCTCCGACTGGGCGATGCGTGAACTCGTTTTCTGCCACTACGGACCCTGTGACTTCATGCTCGAAAGCCCGGGGAGTCCCCGCCGCGGCGTTCCCGTCCCGCTTTTCAACCTCGTCTACCACGACTGCATGGTGCTCCCGTGGTTCATGGACAAGGTGGACGGCGAGGACTACATGCTCTATGCCCTCCTGAACGCCGGCGCGCCCTATCTTGACAGAGACGGAGCATACCCGAACACCGACGGCTCGTTCGACAGCGAAGCCGAGAAGCGTCTTGACGAGGAGATAGCCCGCTGTGCCGTCGTCACCTCTCTCCAGGAAAAGGTCGCCAAGTGCGAGATGCTCCGGCACGAATTTCTCTCGGAGGACTACTCCCGCCAGCGCACCACCTTCTCCGACGGAACAACCGTCACTGTGGATTTGGCGACGGGCGAGTACGAAATTGTCTGAAATGCACAAAATCCGTTCAACCCGCCCCCACAAATTCTAACACGTCAAAAAAATTTAAATTCCCCCATGAAAAACACTTGACAAGTTGCTCATGGGGGTCTATAATAGAAGCATGTGGTGGAAGGGCAAATAACAGCTTAACCACATGAATCATTGCGGGGGGGTACACGTTTTCCGTAGCTCGGAATTTTTTCCGAGTTTCGCAGAAACTCGTACCCATACCAAACCTCCGACACTAATTATTAAAAAGTGCATCGGGGGATTTTTGTATCTATATTTTCCTCCGAAGTACAACTAAGGAGGAATTTTTTATGGCAAAACGCCTTATGTGCATCATAATAAGCGTTTTAATGATCGTCTCACTCCTTCCCACTGCCGCGTTTGCGACCGATGAATCCGGGGACTCCAACCCCGTCGTAGAGTCGACCGCCGATGCGGATGAGGGCGATGCAGAAGAAAGTGGGGAAACTGAAGAAGTAGTGGAAGCTGAGGCAGAAGAAGCCGCCGAAGCCACAGAAGAGACCACCGTCTCCGCCGCCGCTCAGGCAGTTCAGTCCATGATAGACGCCCTGCCGACCGTGGATGAAGTAGCGGCAATGGACACTGACGGACAGAATGAGGTTTACACCGCCTTCCTCGAAGCTTGTGAAGCTTACGATGCTTTGAGTGAAGAGGATCAAGCCACAGTAGACGATTCCGCCCTTGATACTTTGTCTGATTACTTCAACGGAATGGTTTCAACAACTGCTACTATTCCGACTTCTGGAGCACTCACAACCGGTACATATACGTTGACCGGAAATGTTACTCTTACAGGTGCATTGACTGTAGCCAGTGGGCAGACAGTTGTTATAGATCTTGCAGGGTATACTATCAGTTATTCGGGGTCTTCTGTCACCCTTTTAATATCTAATACTGGAACGCTAACGATTATGGACAGTAGTGAAGCTGGTGCAGGTAAAATTTCGTTTACTTATACAGGTAGCTCATCTGCATACGTGATTAGGACTTCTAATGGAGGCACTCTTACGGTTGAGTCCGGTGGAATTGAAATTAGCAGTACTAACGGAACAGTTGCTACTATTAATGCGACGTCAAGTTCTTCATCCACGCAAACAATAACAATCAATGATGGAACTATCAGCTCAACGAGTAGTGCAGGAAATGCCTATGGAATATATGGACAAGCGAGTAAAGATAAAATTACTGTTAATGATGGAACTATCACTGCAACAAGCACATCTGGAAATGCATACGGCGTTTACTCTTCCGCAAGCAATGTTCTGGTCTATACTGCAATATATGGAGGTAGTATAACAGCAACGGGTGGTGTTGACTCGTATGGAGTTTATGTCAGTGACAATAGCGCAAAAGTTTATGGAGGCAGTATCTCTGCAAATGGAGCTGGAAGCGTGTATGGAGTGTATGCAAAATATACTACGGTTTCTGACGGAACGATCACAGCATCTGGCGATGGAACAACTTATGGAGTCTATGGTAGCTCATCAGTAACTATTACTGATGGAACTATATCTTCAAGCACAACAGATAGCAACTCAACAGCTTATGTAGCCAATAAGGCAACAATTTCTGATGGAAACTTTACTGGAACTTTGTATGAAGGAACTACTGTAACAGGTGGAACGTTTAGCTATGATGTATCTGATTTTGTCAATACAGATACATATCAGGTTAAAAGCAATGGTGATGGAACGTATACAGTCAGCGTGAAGAACAGTGAAGAAAATGGTGCAACTGAGCAAAGTGAAAACCATGTTGCTTCAGTTACAAGTAAGTCTGACAGTAGCGACATAAAATACTACATTTCGCTTCAGGATGCAATCGATGCCGCTTCTGAAAATGATACGGTTTCGTTACTGGTGGATGTCTCTGAAAACGTTACAGTAGCGGAAAGTCAAAGTATCACTCTTGATCTTTGTGGATTTACACTGACCACGGAAGATTCTACTGCGAATGTTTCTATCATTTATGTCTACGGTACAATGACCTTAAAGGATAGTAGTGAAGATCAGACAGGAAAAATAACCGGATCGGGTGCTGAGATACCCAGTACAACTAACAAATTATATGGTGGTGGTATTCGTGTCAAAGGTACTGTAACCATGGAAAGTGGCTCGATAACCGGTAACGGAAAGTTAGGAAACTATGTTAGTGGTGCAGGCGTTTATGTTGATGATGGTGGAACATTCACTATGAATGGCGGAAGCATTAGCGACAACCTCGGAGATTGGGGTGGAGGCGTATATGTCACTTCTGGTGGAACGTTTACCATGAACGATGGTGAAATTTCTGGAAACACTATTCAGAACTGGGGTGGCGGTGTTGTTTTATATGGCAATTGCACCTTTACCATGAATGGAGGAACAATTACCGGCAATAAAGGAGTTTATGGCGGAGGTATCTATTTACACGGTAGTTCTGATGTTGGCTATCCAACATTTGTAATGACAAAAGGTGCAATCTACAACAATACCGCTACAACTGAAGGTGCTGATATATACTCTACTGGCAGTAGTTCTGTAACTTTGATAGCTGCGAGTGAAATGACAGATGGCACTAAAGACTTTACTGGCTATTGTTGGTATACTGATGCAAGTGGAAACAGATATGATGCAGAGACGAATGTCACAGATACAGTTGATGTTTCGGAGACATTAACAGGTGCGTACTCACTAATCGCCTCAAAGCCATATACCTTCACCCTCGGCATCAGCACTGACTCCACAACCACCGTCCCCGCAGAAATAGCCTCCGGCGAAGGCACAGCTACAATGTACGTCAAAGTAACTTCCGAGAACATCGGTAGCTACACAAATGCCGCTTATCCTACAACATCTCTCACATTCGGTGACAATAATACCGGCTATGTATTCGCAGGCTGGTACGAAGACAGCGAGGGGACAACGACTTGCACAAGTGTTCCGTCAACCGATGCTTATGCCAAATTTGTTGACGAGAATGTCTTAGATGTATGGGTTCAGACCACATCAGGCACATCAAGCGCATCAGAAAAAACCGATATGAGGCTTGTGAGCACAGTTGATACTCTGCGTTATGCCTGTGTAGGATTTGAAATTACAATCACCCAGTCTACTAAAACCTCGACCACAAGTGTATATAAGCAACTCGTAGGTTCTAGTGGAGAGACTGTTTTTAATTATAGTCCAGAGGATATTTGTAGCATTTCAACCTACTTCATGACATATACCATATTCAACATTCCTAATAGTAGCTTTGACACACAAATGACGATCAGAGCTTACTGGACAACTAATGATGGCACTACTGTGTATGGTACTGCAAGAGTAGTGAGTGTCAACGACGTAATGTAATAAGCAATGCAGGTTTAATGTGCTCTTATAGGACACGTGAAAGGAGATGCAATCGTGAAATACGAGAAATCAGATATGGAAATCATCAACTTTGATTACCACGATAACTTTGTTCTCGCTAATTTAAGCGGTAATGAAAAAGGCGACGATTCAGGCATCGATTTTGGAGAACTAAAGTGAGAATTAGAGCCTTAGTTCCCACTAAATCAAAGCAGTAACATGCCCGACCCAGGGCGGGTTAATCCCGCCCTGGTTTGTTTAAGGAGGAAGAAAGTTGGAAGCTGAGAAGAGAAAGATTTTGATCGCGGTTTGTTGCGCGGTGGCGGTTGTGGTGGTTGTTATCTGCGTGGCACTCGTGGCGGCGCGGGTCGGGAACAGGGCTATTTCAGAGCTTCCCGCGGCGGCGACTACCACGGCGGCTGAGACGGAGGAGACTCCGGAGGTGACTTCTGTGACGACGGTCACGGAGGAGGTCAGCACGACTGCGACAACAACCGTTTTAGCGGAGGATTCCCCCGAGGAGACGACTGCCGGCACGACGGCGGCGAGCAGTTCCGCGACAACTGTGGCTACTACAACCACGACCACAACTAAGGCTGAGACTTCGCCGGTCGCGGGAACGACGAGCGCGGAGGACGGTTTGGACGTCGTCGACCTTGGCGACGAGGACGAGGTTGAGATTGTTGAGGACAGCATCGACTTCTCCGAGATAGTTTCCGGAACAACCGTTGCGACCACCCAGGCGTCGGTGACCACCACGAGACCGATTTCCGTCTACTCGGGGACAACGACCGCGGGGACGTCCACAACCTCGACCGAGAGCACGACGACCACAACCGAGGCGTCGGAAACACCCGAGCTGTCGGTGGCGACCGAGTCGTCGGACGACACAAAGTGGGGACCGCTGTTTTGAGCGGCAGGAATGAATTTTGCGGGAGGATGGTGTCAGAATGTCAAGAATCCTGACCGAAAGGCAGAAGGAGCAGAAGCGCGAGTGCCGCAAGCGTTACTACGCCAAGACCGCGAGCCTCTACCCGCGTCATGCGTGGACGGAGGAGGAGACGAAGCTCGTCCTTGAGCACAAGATGCCCGACAGCGAGCTTTCGGAAAAGATAGGCAGGTCGCTAAAATCCATCCAGGAGAAACGCCGCCGTCTCAAGCGCGCAGAGAGGTAACCCCTCAGTCTGCGCCTGCGGCGCATCCAGCTCCCCTTTCAGGGGAGCCTTTTTATATTCTCCCAAAAGCTTCTGGAAGAGGCAATAATAGCCTCCCCTGAAAGGGGAGGGGGACCATCGCCAACGGCGATGGTGGAGGGGTTTCCGCGGGAGAAGTTTCCGAGCCATCGAAGTAACTCATATAAATATCTTCACTCTTTCAAATTCAACATACGCCGAAATATTATATTGACATTCAATATAAGGGGGAGTACAATTTTAGACGTGGGGGAGATTTGAGCAAGCAACTTCTGAAAGGCGTGACCAGAATGTACGAAGAGCACGAATTGAATATAATCGCCTTCGCCGACATTGACGTTTTCGCTGATCTTTCAATAGCCTCTGACGCGGATGATGACGGCAGCGGTAGTAGTTATCATTAATTTCGGAGGCTGTGGCATGTACAAGAATCACGATTTAGAGATTTTGATTTTTGAAGAAGTTAATTGCTACGTCATGGAATGGGCGTCCGACGGCGAAGAGGGCGAAGACCAGTATTCCATCCAACCCGGACGCGAGGCAATTTAGCGAGGCACAAATGATGTACAGTAATCACAACATGGACGTAGTCATCTTTGACGCAAACGGCGAAGTCTGCGCCTGGCTTGTCGATGACGGAAGCGACATGGAAACCGAGAGCTATAATCCTAATTACGAGGCAAAATGATGTATAACGAGCATGAAATTTCAGTGGTCAATTTTGACGATACCGATGTGTTTGGCTTAGACCTCAACGGTAGCCAGGATGGTGGCGGAGGAGCTTCCGGCGGTTCAAGCATTGACCCAACACTTGAGGCGAAGTGAGCGCGATGAATTTTTACGAGAATCACAAGTTAGATGTAATCCAGTTTGAACCCGCCTGCGTGTTCGCCGACCTTGGCGTCAGTGGAGACGAATCCGGCGGCATAGTAGTTCACTCGGTTAATCCTGGCACGGCAGATAGGTAGGGATAATATGTATAACGAACACGAGTTGACAATAATCGCATATGATGAGAATCTTTATGTGGTGTGCAGTTATTCTGATGGAGGCGACACTGGGTGGAGTTACGATTGATGTATCAGGAACACGACATAGAAATATCAGAATTCAACGAGCAAGATGTGTTTGCAAATATTGCAGATGAAGCTTCCGAAGATGGTGAAGGCACGCATAGTTTCATCCCAGACAGTTCGGACATATAAAGGTGATGCACATGTACAAAAAGCATGAATTAAAAGTCACTCTCTTCGAGCCCGGAGAGGTCTTTGCAGAAGGCTTGGATCAGGGAGCGGTTTCAGGCGGCGAGATTGAGGTTTTACCGGATGATGATGACGACTGACTATGAAGAGCAGAGGAGGGTTTCCCTCCTTTTTTGATAAGAGAACTTCCCACCTGAGATTTTAAAGAATATTAAATTGAAATTCAATTTCTCACAATCGGCTAAAAACTTTATATTGACATTTGCGGGGGGTAGTAGAATAGTAAGTGTAGAAATTCTTATATCTGCGGATTTTGCGGAAGGAGCGAGTTTATGATGTATGTAGAACATGAAATGAATTATGTAGCGTTCGATTGCAATGATGTTTTTGCACAAGAAGGAGTAGATCAGGGTAGTGCAAACATGGGTGAAGAAGATCCGTGGGCTTGAGTAAAAGTTTTTTCAAAATAGACGAGTGGTGCAGATAACCCTGCACCGCTATTTTTATGCACTCATGAGAGCTACAAAGGCGCACTACAGGCTCTCCTTATCAAGGAGAGCTGGCGCGCGAAGCGCGACTGAGAGGTGTCGCGAGCTGAAGGCGAGCGACTTGTCAAGGCGGCTTCAGCCGCCGCAGACGACAAGTAGAGGCGGATACCATCCGCCCGTTGTAGTGCTGATTACTATGTTTCGGGCGGATAATATCCGCCCCTACAAAATTTGCATAGAACAGCAACAAGCCTCCCCTGAAAGGGGAGGTGGACGCGCCAGAGGCGCGGACGGAGGGGTTCCCACGGAGGGGGACCGCCGGCTGAAAGCCGGTGGTGGAGGGGTTTCCACACATTTTCCCTCATCTGCCACTTGCGCAACCCCACAAAATACGCTATAATAGTATCAGACATTATTCTGAAAGCAAGGCGTTCTGATGGAATATTTTTGGTATGTTGTAGCCGCTTTGGGAGCGGGCGTGGGAACAGGACTGGCGGGGCTTTCTGCCGCGACGGTCATGGTGCCTATTTTAATAGTACTCTGCCCGTCGTTCAGCGGGGAATACGGCGCGTATCAGGCGACGGCAATCGCACTCGCGTCCGACATTCTTGGCTCGGCAGTGACATCCTCAGTTTATGCGCGGAATAAGAAGATTGACCTAAGGCACGGCTGGGTGATGATGACCTGCATAATCGCACTCAGCGCGGTCGGAAGCTATGCGGCATACCTTGTCGGAAACGTCGTCCTGGGCGGATTCACCCTCTTCCTGACCCTTTGCATCGGCATAAGATTTCTCATAAAACCTGACACCTCAAAATCTGGCGCAGACAGTTCTGATGTCCGCCTCGGCGTGAAGGAGATAATAATTTCGGTATTTTTCGGGCTCACAATCGGATTCGGAACAGGCTTCGTCGGGACTGGCGGAGGAATGATGATGCTGGTTGTCTTCACGGCATTTTTGGGCTATGACCTCAAGACCGCCGTCGGAACGAGTACCTTCATCATGACGTTCACCGCACTCATCGGCTTCATCAGCCACTCGCTAATCCATCCTGCAATAATTTTGGAGAGATGGGACGTTCTGATAATCTGTATAGTAACAGCCACCGCGGCGTCGCTAATTTCCGCAAAATTCGCGAACAAGGTGAACAACAAGACGGTCGGTCGGGTCACCGGCGTCATCCTGACCGTATTGGGTGTGGCGATGATTTATCTGAACTATTTCCACTGAATTCAACCGGGAGCAGTTGCAAGCTCCCGATTTTTGTGGTAGAATACCGGACAGGGGAGTGATGATATGAAATTTCATGGCAAATGGATCACCACAAGGGACTTTATTTCGGAGAGACCGGCAAATGTCTTCCACCGCGAGCTTGAGCATATTGATCTGAAAAACTGTGGAATCAGGAACTACTACGCCCTCTTCCGCCGCAAATTTGAGCTTTCTGATACACAAAATACGACTATAAGAATCTCCGCAGACGACTATTATAAGCTCTATCTGAACGGCAATTTCGTCTGCCAGGGACCCGCGCAGGCGTACTATTTCTCGTATAACTATAACGAAATTGACATTTCCCGCTTACTGAGACCCGGTGAGAACACCGCCGAGGTGCTCGTTTTCTATCAGGGCGGAATCAACCGCGAGTGGTGCAGTGGCGACAATCGTCAGGGCATGGTCGCCGATATTCTTCAGAACGGCGAGCCAATCCTGAGCACCGATTCGAGCTGGGAGTACACGATTCTCAAGAACAGAACCCACTCTGAGAATTCCTACGGCACGATAACCTCCGAGAATATTGACTTCCGCGTCCGTGAAGCTATTTTTGAGAATGCAATTGTGGACTCAGACGACGACCACGTTTTCAAAGATGCTCCCGTCGATACTGTTGATGTCTACGAGCTGAAGCCCAAGACTGTCAGGAAACTCGGGTCTGGCGAGTACTTCATAGATATGGGTTGTGAGGTCGCCGGAAGCCTTAGCCTCACCGTCCGCGGCGGACGCGGTCAGAAGCTCACAATAGCCTATGGCGAGGAAGCTGAGAACGAACATGCGAAGTTTGACATGCGCTGTAACTGTCGCTATCTTGACGAGCATATTTTGTCCGGAGAAACCGACACCCTCGACTATTTCACCTACAAAGCTTTTCGCTATGTAAATATCTCGACCGATATTGACAATCTTGACACGGACAGCTTTTGTGTGACGGCAAGAAATCACAGATTTCAGGAGAAAATCACGCTGAAAAGTGACATAGAGCACCTTGAAGACATCTGGCAGATATGCCGCAACGCCCTCAAAATCGGCACTCAGGAGGGCTTCCTCGACTGCCCGACCCGCGAAAAGGGGCAATATCTCGGCGACTTCACAGTGAGCGGGCTCAGCTATCTCTATCTCACAGGCGATGCCGAAATCTATCGTAAGACCCTCTTCGACTTCGCTGATTCCGCAAAAATCTGCCCGGGACTATTGGCTGTCGCCCCGTCGGGCTACATGCAGGAAATCGCCGACTTCTCGCTCCAATACCCGCTTCAAGTCCTGAACTATTATAAGTGCACCGGAGATATTGAGACCGTCCGTCGGCTTTTCCCGACAGTCCGCGGAGTCATCGGCTTCTTCCGGAATTACGAACGCCCCGACGGGCTTATCTGCGGCGATATGGGCAAGTGGAACATCGTCGACTGGTCGCCGAATTTCCGCGACGGCTACAATCTTCCGAACGAGCGCGAGGGCTTCATCCCTTGCCACAACGTCATCAATGCCTTCTACATCGGCGCAATGCAGGTTGAAAACGGGCTTGCCGCAGTTATCGGCGAGCCTCCCCGCCACGACATCGAGCGTTACAAAGCGGCGTATATCAACGCTTTCTATAACCCCGAAACCGGTCTTTTCTGCGATTTGGAGGACAAAGCTCACTCCGCCCTACATTCAAATTCCCTCCCGGCGTTTTTCGGGATTCTCCCCGCCGGCAACCGCATCGCAGACTTTATAGAAGAAAAGGGTCTTGCCTGCGGTGTTCAGTTCTCCTATTTCGTCCTGAAAGCACTTGCGAATCTTGGCGAGTACGAAGCGGAGCTCAACCTCATCACAAACGAAACCAACCATTCCTGGGTCAACATGCTCCGCGAGGATGCGACCACCTGCTTTGAAGCGTGGGGAAGAGACCAGAAGTGGAACACCAGCCTCTGCCACCCGTGGGCAAGCTCGCCGATTATCGCCATTGTTGAAGACTTGGCACCGAGCTTTCCGGATAAGCTTCGGATAGTGCCGCTTGAATGATTATTTTTGCATAAAAATCCCCGCCGCAGGACGCAAATCCCATGGCGGGCTTTGCTTTGCAATTATTAATCTTTCATTAAGTTTCTCCGCAAGCCATTGATATTCAAACGCTTTTATGCTATACTTTCGGCAGAAAAACCTTTTAGCCCTCCGCACCATCCTCTCGGCAGTGAAGAAGTAAAAAATTTTTTCTCTCCGCAGTGCAATAATCCCGCCTCTCAATCTGTATTACTTATAGAAAAACATTTCAAGGAGGCACTACTATGAGAAAAATATTATCTTTAGTTTTAGCATTAGCTGTAGTCACAGCAACCCTCTGCTTCACCGCCTGCACCACCGGTGACACCGCTCAGAAGCTCTACTACAACGGCAACGAGTACTGGATTTGCGGAGCGGGAGAAACGGGTGAGGGGAGTGTCCTCGAAGCCTGCGGTTTGCCTTCAGAACTGACCGCCGACCTTCGCGGTGAGTTTATCGGTTTTCTCGAATCCGCCGGCAATAATACTTATGAAGTTGTTGAATCAGAAACCGACATCCCTGTGTATAACTACGCCCCGCAGGAGACGGAGAATGTCTATATCGTAAAAATTGACGGCATCTACTATGCCGCTATCAGGCATGATGGCGAGATCTATTATGGCTTGAATTAAGCCCAAAATCGCAAAATCAGAGCAGTCCCGCCCGTCAGGACTGCTATCTTTTTTTCAAATCTTTCTGTAAGATTCCTGCGCGAATCCATAGTATATAGGTGAAAGGAGCTGATATGATGCTTGAGGACAGCGAGATAATTGAGCTATTCTTTTCCCGCTCGGAGCGGGCGATTTCCGAGGCGAGGGAAAAGTACGGTGCGGCTTGCCTGGCGATTTCCCGGAATATCCTCGGGAACAGCCTTGATGCCGAGGAGTGCGTGAGCGATGCGCTCTTGGCTCTGTGGAACGCCATTCCGCCGGAGAAGCCGGAGCCGCTCAGGGCATATCTTTTCCGGATCGTCCGCAATATCTCGATATCGAAGTACCACTCGAACACCGCCGGGAAGCGGAACAGCTTCTATGACGTGGCTCTTGACGAGCTTGAGGACTGCCTTGCGGGAACGGGAACGGTCGAGCAGGAGATAACAGCACGTGAGTTATCAACGCTGATTGACCGATTCTTGGAGACCCTGGACGAAGACTCAAGAATGCTTTTCGTCCGCAGATATTGGTACTCCGACAGCGTCAAAGATTTAGCCGAGCACTTAGGAATAACCGAGAACAACCTGTCAGTTCGCCTTTCACGTCTGCGGACGAAACTCCGCAAGTATCTACAGAAAGAAGGATATAAAGTATGAACAGAAATGATATTTCAGACGCAATCACAGACATAAATCCCGCCTATGTAGAACAGGCGGCGGACTATAAACCCACAACCAACAAGTTCAGGCACACAAGAGTTATAATCGCGATAGTAGCGGCAGTAATTCTCACAATCACGGTTTTCGCCGCGGGAGGACTCCTTTCAGCATCCGACGTTGCAAACCAGTGGGGAATGACGCCTCTCGCAGAGTTCTTTGAGAACGGCGGAGGCGAAGCCTTCAATATCGAATCCCAGACCAGCGGCGGCTATACCGTGAGCGTTTTGGGAATTGCCACCGGCTACGACCTTGTCGAATACGATGAATCAGTCGACCCTGACAAGACCTATATCGTCTGCTCCATCGAAAGGGAAGATGGTGAAGGCATCGCCAGTTACCATGATGTCTGGGTTACCATATTGATTTCCGGTTATGAGCCGGTGAAGGTCAACAACCTCGCACTTGCAAGCGGAGATTATTGGCTTCTTGTTGAGGACGGCATTGAGTACGTTCTTTTGGAGACAACCAATATCAACATCTTTGCCGACCATACGGTTTATATTGCCGCCTATGACGGGTATTACATGCCGTTCAAATATAGTCTGAACGATGACGGCACCATCTCGGTGGTTGAAGGCTGTGATGGAGTTGCAGCCCTGTTTGAGATTCCTCTCGACGAAACGCTTGCCGACCCCGAAGCCGCAGAGGCTCTGATTGAGAAAATCTATTGAGGTAAAAGATATGTTTAAAACAATATTCGGACTCGCGTTTCAAGGAGTCAAAAAAAGAAAGAGGCAATCGCTCCTCATCTTCTTTGTCCTGCTCATATCCTTTACTTTCGCGATAATTCTTCTTAGCTACACCACCAGTATCGCCGAGACCAACACTCAGCTTCGGCTTGATACTTATGGCTCTTGGTATGGGGCGATTACCGATGGCGTCGACAGAGATTTGGAATACTTAGAGAGCGCAGACTTTGTTGAGGACGTTGGAACGAGTGTCAATTATGGCACCGCTACGGTATTCGTGTCTGACATAACGATGGGTACTATTGAGGTAGGTATCGCTGACGAAGCTCTAATCAATATGGGTATAACCTTGGAGAGCGGAAAAATTCCGACATCGGGGTACGGAATAGCAATAGAGTCGGCAACGCTTGAAGAGATTGGTTGCGGTATTGGCGGAAATATAACTTTACAATTCTTTCTTTTTGATGAAAATGGGCTCTTCACTATTGTTGAAAGAGACTTCCAGATTATCGGAGTTCTCAGCGAATATACCGGACTTTGGTCTGTGGACTGCACGCTCAACACCGCAATCATTTCCGAAGAGGCTATGGAGGACATTCTTGCGGAAGCAGAAACAGTCCTCGGGACAAGCGAAATCGCCAATGCAGAAACAACATATTTCTTCACCGTTAATTCAACTGACAGCGATGTTGAAAGTGAAGTAAACAGATACCTGTTTCAGAACCGTGAAGGCTACACAGTAAGAAGCGTCACCATAAATCCCGTTGTCGATATGGAGACCGAAGCGGCGCAGACAAATATGGTCTATCTTGCTTTGATTCTCGCTATTACTATTTTAGCCGTAGTCATGATTTACATACTCCAGATGCAGGTAGAAGTGAAAAGAATCGTCAGATTCAGAAGCATCGGTGGCTCCAAGGGTCAGCTACGGGTTCTTATCCTCACAGAAACCCTCATGCTCGCAATTCCTGCCGTTTTATTCGGAATACTTCTTGGCTTCCTTGGAATCAAAGCCTTGCTTGCGATAAGCGTATATTCCGGCTCAGCCGAAATCATAGTAAGTATTCCGTGGAACAATCTTATGGTAGCTCTTGCTCTCTGGATAGTCGGCATACTTTTAGTACGCATGATTACTTTCCAGGTCGCACTTGCAACGCCTATGACCGGCAGAATGGGAATTCAGAGGAGCAAAAATCGTGTCGTTGTCGGATTCCGCAGAGTTCTGATTATGCTTATGGCGACCCTTCTGTGTGTTTCGGCGGTATTCACAACGGTAAACATCGGCAAACCTTTGAGCGAATATAACTATTGGGCTTCCCGCTGGTCATACTTCATATGTGAAAAGGACGACGGGACGAATTTGCGTTCTGATTTCCGAATGGCGGATTTAAGCGAATATGAGAGCCTGTTCTTGTCCGCACCGGGCATTTCCGATTTCGTCGGCATGAACAGATTATATGCCCTTGTAAGCACTTCAGAAGACGATGCGACAAGCTCTGCAGTCGTTATCACTATGGATTGGGAAGATGTTCAGAAGTATGCAGACACAACCGGTGTCGACCAGGAAGCTTACGAGAGCGGCGAAAGCGTGATAGTTCAGATTGTCTCCAACAGCAAAAGCGAGTCATACACTCCGAGCGTAAGCTCCGATATGACTATCTATATCGACTATGAAAAATTTCCGGAATATACGCCCGGAAGTGTTTTATTCCGCATTAACCCTACTCTTACATCAAGCAGTTTGGAGAGCTCCGGATTAGTCAGCGTAGGCACAAATGTCGGTTCTGTACAAGTGGTAGAAAGCACCAATACTCTTGTGGCACAGCTTGAATATGACCGAGCCGGAAGGTACAGTCTCGAAAGCTATACCTATTTTGTGATATGTTCCTTGCCCGTGCTCCAGAATATCGTTGACCAGATTCCCGAAGGCACACGCTGGTATATTGAGGACGAGACATTCTTTGCGGGACAGCAGGAGGTCGGATATAGTCAGGCTTTCATCTACACCAGCATGAATGCCGGCGACCTCGCTTCAGATGCGGCAGTGTCGAATATCATGGATCAACTCGTGTATGAACGCTACTCAGGTATGCAAACGGTTTACCTTGACTACTGCTCGCTCTATAATTTCCGAGAAATCAACCATGCAAATGCTGAAGTTTACCAGCAGTCTCTCATCATGACCATCGTAAGCGGTGTCTGCATAGCGGTTGTAGTCCTCCTGATTCTCGTGAGTACACTCAGACTTGAAACGGAAAGTGAGAAGAAACGGTACGGAATACTCCAAGCAATCGGCATGTCGAGGCGGCAGAGAAATATAGAGCTTGCACGGCGAGCAGTTGTCAGAAGCGTTATCGCGGTTGTGGCGGCTGTGGGGAGTTACTTGGCTTACTACTTGCTCATAAATATCTCGGTTATTGCTGAGGGTACAAGCCCGGTTGCAGTGCTCGGGACTATGTTCGCGACGCTTGCGGGGTATGGTCTTACTGTGCCGGTGCTTCTTGGAATACTTGCAGTAGTATTTCTGATCACATTCGCCATATGCTTTGGCTCGAAGCTGAGTATAAATAAGTATACTATTATGGAAATGTTAAGAGAAGACAGATAGGAGAAAAATTATGAGTACAGTATTAAGAGCAAAGGACATTTTCAAGACCTACAAGGCGGAATCAGGCGAAACTCACGCATTGAACGGCGTGAGCGCAGAGTTCGAGGAGGGGCTTTTCTACACCATCATCGGGCGAAGCGGTTCGGGCAAGTCGACGCTTCTACATATCTTGGGCGGTCTTGATGAGCCGACATCCGGCAACATCTTCCTCGGCGATGAAGATTTATATTCCTACCCTGATGCGAAAATGGCGGAGTTCAGACGCCGCCACATGGGCTTTGTCTTCCAGCAGTTCAATCTTTTGGACGAGTACACGGTGCTTACAAACATCTGTATGCCGATGAAGCTCGACAACAAGAAGCCCGACCCGGAGTTCTTGCAGAACGTGACGGAGCTTCTGGGCATCGACGACAAACTCAAGAAGTACCCAACCGAACTTTCGGGCGGTGAACAGCAGAGGGTTGCGATTGCGCGGTCAGTCCTTGCAAAGCCCCAGCTCATCTTCGCGGACGAGCCGACGGGAAATCTTGACAAAAAGAACGGCGAGACGACCATCCAGCTTCTTCGTGACTGCGCCCAGCAATTCGGGCAGACGCTCATCATGGTCACCCACGACCCTGAAATCGCCGCAAAGGCGGACGTGGTTATAAAGATTGAGGATGGGGTTGTTATTGATTGATTGGTCTGCAAAAGAGTGGCTGTTACACCACTTATCGGCACTCAGGGCTGGTAGCCTTTTTATGACAAGCTACCGAGAAGATCAGATAAAAAGGTTCGTAATGAGCCTTTTTTATGTTGACAAAATACCTGTGACATGTTATCATAGAACTAAAGTTTCTCGTGAAATGGCGGTGCTTTGATGACTTATCCTGAGTTCAAAGAAAGATATAATATCAAGCTTAATCCTCAACAGGAGCAGGCTTTGTTTGCTGTAGAAGGCTCGAATCAACTGATTGCCGTTCCTGGCTCGGGAAAGACAACAGTTTTAGTTGATCGCCTCGGCTATATGACGCTCGTCAAAGGCATCAATCCTAAGAAAATTCTCGCCATCACCTTTACAAAAAAAGCCGCAGAGGAGATGAAAGACCGCTTCTGCCGCAAGTTCGGGGGCGAAATCGGCAGGCAGATTAATTTCCGGACGCTCAATAGCATTTCACTTGAGATATATAACCGCTTCTGCGAGGAAATAGGTACGAAAAAGAGGTCTTTAAACGAGCGGGATAAGAAGAGCCATTGCGCTTTTGCTTACAGGACTGTCTGTCAGGAAGAACCCTCCGAAGAGGATATTCAGACGCTGATGTCCGGCATTTCATACGTCAAAAACATGAATTGTCTTGACGAAAGATTGAATCTGACATCTGAATTTGTTGAGGAAATCAAGAAGGACTATCCGAAATTCGTGGAAATGTACAGCGTCTATAAGAATATTCTTGACAGAAATAAACAGATGGATTTTGACGACCAGATGGTCTATGCACACTGGGCACTCAGCCATAGCCCGAAGTTTTTGCGCCAGTGGCAGAACAGATTTGAATACATCAGTGTCGACGAAGCTCAGGATACGTCAAAAATTCAGCACGAGATAATCCACATGCTCTCGGGCGGAAACAATATCTTCATGGTAGGCGACGAAGACCAGAGCATTTATGGCTTCCGTGGTGCTTATCCGGAGGCATTTCTTAACTTTTCCAAGGATTATGTTAATCCAAGCGTTCTCAGAATGGAGACAAACTACCGCTCTACCGGGCAGATAGTTGCGAAATCGCAGGAGTTCATCTCCAAAAACAAGGGCAGATACGAGAAGCATATGACTTCTGCACGTGAAAAAGGCGAGGACGTCCACCTGATAAAAGTGAACACTGTTGAGGAACAGTATCAAAAAATTCTCGAAATCGCAAAGATGGCGACGGAGGAAACTGCAATTCTTTATCGCGATAACGAAAGTGCGATAGTTCTTGTTGACCTTTTTCTGCGAAATAACATCGATTTCAGACTCAAAAAGCCGGAGCAGAACGTCTTCAACAGTCGGGCTGTGAGGGACATCAGGGACTATCTGACGATAGCCTCCGCCACGAATTCCCGTGAGTCCGCGGAGGCTTTCGGCAGAATCTGCAATCACGGAATTATTTTCATGAAAAATCAGCAGAAGCAGTATGTAGTGAATAATTGCAGGAGAGGCATGCCTCTGTTTGTGGCACTTGAGGAACAGATGAAATATGTCAAGAGCCAGTATAAGGATAGGGCATCCGATTTCGAGAGAGTTATGAAAAGGGCTTCAGAGCAGAATTCACTCGGCGCAATAGAAACTCTGATGGTGAACGGCTACGGCAAGTACCTGAGTGAGATAGGCACCGGCAATAGCAGAATCGAAGTGCTCAAAATGCTTGCCAAGCAAGAGCCGAATATATCAAAGTTTTTAAGCCGCCTCAAGCTTCTTGAGACTGAGATGATGAATGAGGTAACTTCTGAAAACGCCCTCATCACTCTTTCCACGATTCATACAAGCAAGGGTCTTGAGTACCGGAACGTCTACATCATCGACGTTTATGACGGACGCTTCCCCACGACCAAAGAGAATAATTTTGCAGTCGGCAAGGACAGCCCGGACAGTAAAATGCAGGAGCGCAGGCTTTTCTATGTCGGAATGACCCGCGCCCGAGACAATCTGACTCTTTTCAGCATCAAAGACTCCCCGAGCCAGTACATAGAAGAACTCTTCCCGGAAATCTGGGTTGAGCGTAGGAGAAATCAGTCGACGCAAATCCAGCCTCCGAAGAAGCAACAGCGCACTGCTCCTAAGCCCAGTAAGTCTTCACCGACAAATGCCAAACGTTTACCCGTAACACCAGCCGCTCCAACCGCTCCTAAAAAAGCTACTTCAAGTGTCTACGAGCAGATAATTCGCGCCAAAATTCAGGAGGAAAACCGCAGGAAGATTCAGGAGAGGCTGAGGTATAGAATGGATGAGGACAAGAAAGCCGAAGAGGAGAAGCGGAGAAAAGAAATGCTCGCACACGAGGAGCGAGTTCGTCAGGCTGAGGATATAAAAAAGCGTTTCACCGACCCATTGCCGGGAAAGCCGGTATGGGATTCCCATGGCGACAGGTGGATAAAGTGCAAATGTTGTGGTGATATAAAGCGTGCCACGGACTTCTCCACCTACGGCGGATTCGATGGCGTTAATTTAGGCGTATGCAGGGAATGCTATGAGAAGGGGAGACGGTGAAGGCACAAAAATGGTAGAGCCCACATTTTCCGCCACATATAAACAATCATCAAAACCAATCAAATGCAAGACAAGCCCCGCAAACAAGCCATTTGCGAGGCTTCATTTTAACTGGTCTGAGTGACGGGACTTGAACCCACGGCCTCTACCACCCCAAGGTAGCGCTCTACCAAGCTGAGCTACACCCAGATTCACAACGCTTGATATTATATCACACCACGCCGAAAAAAGCAACCCCTAATTTCAGTTTTTTGCGATTTTTTGGGGAAGGGATTTGCGGGGAGGCTTCGGCAGGGAAGGGCGGAAAAGTGACAGAAAGAGCAACCCTCACAGTCGCTCTTTCTTTTTGAAACCAACCGCCAACCCCACACAGATAGTAATCCCAATCCCATACGGAACGGCATACAAAAATGCCGTGCTTGGCGGTGCGCTATATCCTGCATACTCCATTCCCCAGCGAATGGCGCAGTAGTTGTACGCCACAACGGCGCACATGATGTCAGACAGAATAACCGCCAGAATTCCAAAGATGACAGATAATTTTTTCATGCGAATTACTCCTTTTATTTCCGCTTCGAGCTTTTCAGGAGCAGTATTGCACCGACAACGATAGCGGCAATGCAAAGAATCAGGAAAGCCCCATTCCCGTCTATGGAAATCGTCGACGATTCGCTGATATGACCTGACGCAGTCGGGCTGAGTATCGACAATAATCCCCATACAATCAGACAGATAGCCCCGCCCATGCAGGCGACAATTCCCAGAATCCATTGAGCGCGATTTGTAGTCGGAGTTACTGTTTCGTCTGTTGATAAAGCGACGCCCGACGGTTCATCGTCCTTCAACAAGTAATCCAGCGAAACATTGAAGTAATTGCTGATGGCGACGAGTTTATCGCTTTCGGGAATTGAGTTGCCCGACTCCCATTTTGAAATTGCTTGACGGGACACGCCGAGCCGTTCTGCAAGCTGCTCCTGTGAAAGACCGCTCTTTTTACGAAGCGTATATAGTTTTTCAGATAAAGCCATATTTCCTCCTTTCACCCTGAGCATACCATCAAGGCGGGTAGAAATCTATACATTCGGATAATCAATTCCGCAACCGTCGGTTGCAAATGGAATTTTAATTATATATTCCAACCCTCCCAATCGCTTTTATATTCCCGTTATCAACAACGATTGCGCCATTTCCCAGATGTGTAGCATAAACTGTTTTGCCACGCTCTTTTATTACTCTACGGATAGAAGCATCTTGTATATATGTGCCTTCATAGTGGACTTCCAGATAAAAGTCATCGAGATAGCCAAGACCCTCGTGGTAGGAAAATTCGGGGTAATCATCATCGGGAGAAAGGTGATACTCCGAAAGCTGAATCAGAGCTCCGGCACTATATCCCATAATGATGCCTTTATGGTTTACAATTGTATCATATAATTCAAGTTCCTTGATTCGTTCAAACATTCTGTCCGGCAAGCCACCGAGGAAGTACAGAATATCGGCTTTTTCGATTTTTCTTTTTGCCGTCTCTTTACTGTCGGCAAAATAGTTTAAGAACTCAATGCTATTCTCGGAGATACCGTATGCAGTCAAGCCATCAACGATACCGCCGTAATATTTACCGTTGTCCTTGTCGTAAAGAACATTCCAATCCTCAAGGCTTTTCACACGGCTATCCCGGTAGGCAAGAGCGATAACCGCAACCTTGTGGTTCGGCTTGATATATGCTTTCAATTCATTATACAGCCACGGAACGGCAATGTCGTAGCCTTCAAGTAAAATGTTAATCATAGTTTTTACGAATCCTTTTCAGTTTTTGCGATTTTTGGGGAAGAGATTAGCGGAAAACCTCACAACCTCCCAATCGTCCCAGTCACGCTGTTCTGCCCCTCAACTCTTTCAAACCCCACAGCCTCCAGAACCGCGATTTCCGCTTCATTGTCTGCATCCACGAGGAACATCATCCTGTTCGGAAGATTCTGCCTGAGGGCATAGGACAGTAAATCCGCCTCAATCATCTCGTTCTCGTGGGACTCTTTCGCCTTGAAATCATACGGCTCATTTTCCGGGAAGCAATATGTCACATCGAGATACCCGACAACCTCGTCTCCCGAAAGCGCAACATATACCCGAAACCTGTCCTTGGCGGACAGCACCTTCTCCGCTGTCCAGTATGTGTCTTTTGTGTGCATCCTACGGTATTGTTCTTCGTACTTCTCCGAAAGCAATTCTACTTTGTGCTTTGGCTGGTATGGCGACGGAGCTGTTGCCGTCATTCTGACCTGCTCGGGATAAAGCAAGGCGTTATTCTTTATGAGAACCTCTTTGATTGCCCGATTTGCCGGATTGAAAACGAAATCCATAGCAAAACCGGCATACTTCTCTTTCATCATCCTGATTAGCTCGCTATAGGCTTTCTCATCCTTCGAGAATCCTATCAGCATTTCGGCATAGTTGTCTTCAGGGAGAATGAGCAAAACAAACAGCCCGATAACTCTGTCTTCATCAAAAACGGCGTAAACACTTCTATTGCTTCTCTCTAAAGCAGTGTACAAAGTATCAGGTGAATAGGTAAAATGCGGGTCTGAATACTCCGGATCTGCTTTGAAAGACTCGCAAAATCCAAGATACTCATCCAAATCGAAAACCTGTTTTATCACAAATTATCGCCTCTCTTATAGCTCTCTCCTCACCATAACAAACTCATCCGTCCTGTATTCTTCCTTAAACCCGCATTTTTCAAACAGCCTTACAGCGGGATTACCGATAGCGATGTTGTCATAGACTTTCGTTATTCCGTTCAGTTTAGCTTCTTTGCACAGTTCGTCCAAGGCATACCTGCCGTAGCCATTGCCTCTGAATTTGTCCATGATTATCACATCTACGAGGTACTTATTTTCAATCGAATCGTAGTGATAACCACATTCTCCGACGAATTGTCCCTCATCGTTTCTGACATAACGGTATAAAAAATTGCTATCGGCATTGCCAATCCATCTGGTATACCAGTCCTTCCACCTGTCCTTGCCGAACTCAATAGCTCCGCCCCATCTTAAGTTGAACGACATGGTCTCCTCATCCGCCAAGAGCTCTTTTCTGAACCATAAATCCCCGATTTTCGGCTTCACAAGCTCCATCCAATCACATCCAAACTTGTTTTAACCCAGTATACCATACTCCCAAAACAAAAGCAAGAGCGATGATTGGCACATTCCAAAATCCAGTTTTAATTCTTCTTGCCAATCTCAAGCGAATATGCTATACTATTTTTAAGATGATGATACGGATGGAGATGCACAAAATGAATGATTCCAAAATTATTATTTATACTACAGAAGATGGTCTCGCTAAGATAGAGACTACGTTTGATGACGACACAGTTTGGCTTTCTATTGAGCAAATGGCAGAGTTATTCCAAAGAGACAAATCCACAATATCTCGACACATAAAAAACGTGTTCGCTGAGGGCGAACTCAGGCGAGAGGGAACTGTTGCAAAATTTGCAACAGTTCAAATGGAAGGGGACAGGCAGGTTGAACGTAACATAGAGTACTACAACCTTGATGTAATAATCTCCGTAGGTTATCGAGTGAAGTCAAAGCGTGGCACACAATTCAGAATCTGGGCAACAGAAGTACTGAAAGAATATATGAAAAAAGGATTTGCGCTTGACGACGATCGCTTGAAAAATCTGGGCGGAGGCGGTTACTTCAAGGAATTACTTGAGCGAATTCGGGACATCAGAGCCTCCGAAAAGGTTTTTTATCGTCAGATTTTAGAAATTTACGCCACAAGTATTGATTACGACCCTAAAGCAGAGATTTCACAAGAGTTTTTCAAAAAGGTTCAGAATAAAATTCATTATGCGGTGCATGGTCAGACTGCGGCGGAGGTGATTTATAGCAGAGCCGATGCTGAAAAGGAGTTTATGGGGCTTACCACTTTTGCAGGAAGTCAGCCAACACTTCAAGAGGCTGTAATTGCTAAAAATTATCTTAACGAAAAAGAGCTTCATTCAATGGGACAGCTTGTATCTGGGTATCTTGATTTTGCGGAACGCCAAGCAGAACGTGAGCAGGTTATGACAATGAAAGACTGGTCAGAACATCTTGACAGAATTTTGACTATGAGTGGAGAACAGCTCCTTGCAGGAAATGGTAGCATATCGCATAAACAAGCGGTAGATAAAGCAACTGTTGAGTATAAGAGATATAAGGCAAGGACGCTTAGTCCGGTAGAACGTGATTATCTCGATTCCATAAAACTACTAGAGGAGAAATCATCACAAGCTACAAAACACGACTGTAAAGATTGAATCAACACATCAAGAGCGACCGGGAAAGTCGCTCTTATAGTAGTTTACAGCCTGCCCAATCTCTTTTCAAGCCTCTTTGCCAAATCCTCCGGCAGAAAGTTAAGCGAAGCGTGAAGAGTTTGTATCATTTCATCTGGTAACTTGCGAAAAACGTCGAACGGCATTTTCAATGCTAATTCTGCCATCTTTTCCATCTCTTTAACCGCTTCCTCAAACGCAGGGTCAGAAAGTCTGTAAAAGAAGTGTTCCTTTGCATGGTGAAAAGCTGATATGTCTCCTTTATACAAACTGATTAGAACATCGGTCTTTTCGCTGAAATCCTTGAGATAAGCGTAGGTAAGCTCGTCAACACAGCGAATTTCTTTTGGATAAAAGTTCTCGCTTCTCCAACACTTTGCATAATCCCAGAGAATAATCTGAGGATCTGGATTCACGCCTTCCATAAGAGACATCGGAAGGAAATTTTTATCTTCCTCGTTGAACATAATGAGGATTTGCGGATAATATGCCGCTTCATTCGGAGAACTCCGACACGAGTGAGGAATTCTTACTAACTGAGCATCCCAGATTCCCGATTTCGGAAGATTCCTGACAGCGTCAATGGTAGTCTGATTGGTAGTCTTGACGTATTCGTATGTTATCTCTTTATCGCCTGGTACAGGAGCCAACCCACATATTTTTAGCTCGCCGTCGACAACGTCAAACAGTGAAACATTTTTTGTATCCTTGTCGATTTTATTTAGCCCGAGAGCTTGAGCTCCGACTTCGTCAATCCTATCTGAAAGTAAAATCGAGACTTCTGCGGCTTTTATAAGAGCCATAGCATCCTTCGCAGTGTCTATTTTCCACGGCGTGCAATTGGGTCTTATACGCATAAATTTTGGATAAGTATTGTCACCATCAATCCTGATGTTATTCTTGCGCATATAAGCTTGTGCTTCTTTGAGCTCATCAGAAAGCATGTAATCCTTGGCGGAA
This sequence comes from Oscillospiraceae bacterium, assembly GCA_021202155.1. Lineage (GTDB taxonomy): Bacteria > Bacillota > Clostridia > Oscillospirales > Ruminococcaceae > Faeciplasma. The sequence goes on from JAJQDP010000033.1 coordinate 32,400, forward strand.
TAGCAAAGCTGCATACAGTCCTGGCTTATCACGATTTCAAAATCTGAAAACTCATCGTGGTGATACAAGACACGCCGATAGCCGTTGAATCCAACCTCGCCAACGAAAATCGCGATGGCGTAATCGTTCCCAGCCATTCTTACGATTGAAACATACCCATATTCACCATCAGGGAGTTTTATCGCGAAAATCTGAGTATCGCAAATCTTACCCCAAAGCTTCGACTTTCTGAATCGATACGCCGCGTCGTACAAAGCATCTCTTAATACACTCATGCCATCGTCTCCTTGCACTTTGATCTTATTTGATTATACAATATTTCTTCTGCAATTACAACCCTATTTTCAGCATTCACCCATCGAATCAAATCTTCATATACTGCAACAGGTACAAAGCCAAAGTAACAGCCAAAGCTGTACGAAAGGACTGTTTTAGATTGAACATTTTGATTGTAGGCGGGGATGCCCGCCAGATATATTGTGCCGGTCGGCTGGCACTTGAGCCGGGAGTGAAGGTTCGCCGCATGACTCTCGGAACAGAGAATTTTTCGGGAGAGACTGCCCCGTGCGACGTCCTTCTCCTGCCATACAAGCCGGAGCAGGGAAGTAGTATTGCCGGTTCGGCGGACATAAACGGCGAGGAAGTTTATCTTTCAGATGCCCTGAATCTCGTGAAAGACGGCGGAGCAGTCTTTGCGGGAAAGATGGTTGATGGGATTGTAAATTCTCTCAAGGCGAGAAAAATTGCCGTTCACGACTGGTTCTCTGACGAAGCCCTGACTCTTGCGAACGCCAGACTCACCGCCGAAGGAGCGTCCCAGATTATAACTAGGAACGCCCCGGGCGGGGTCAGCGGCTCGAAGATTCTGATTTTGGGGTGGGGAAGAGTGGCGAAAGCCTGCGCCGGGCTTTTCGGAAAGATGGGAGCAGGCGTCACGGTGGCGGCGAGACGCCGGGAAACTCTCACCGATTGCATCTATAGCTACGCCGGCTTCATCGACCCTGAAAAAATCTCCGAAGCCGACGTGATTGTGAACACAATTCCGGCAAGAGTTTTCGGAGAGGAAGAGCTTTCTCACGTGAAAAAAGGCGCATTCATCTTAGAACTCGCTTCAAAGCCATACGGAATCGATTTCGACAAGGCAAGGGAGCTCGGAATCCCAGCGATTTTAGCTTCCGGAGTCCCCGGAAAATACACTCCCGAGGAAGCCGGTCTGGAACTCGCGGAGGCAGTTCTCCGCAAGCTGAAAGAAGGCGACGGCTTATGAACGACAAACCGAGAATCGGGTTTGCAATAACCGGCTCCTTCTGCACATTCAAGCCGGCGTTCGAGACCGCCGAGGCACTTGTCAGAGCAGGCTATGAGCTGACGCCGATAATGTCCTTCAACGCCTATAACCTCTCGACAAGATTCGGTAGTGCTGAGGAGAACCGGACGAGGATAGAGAGCATCACCGGGCGCGAAATCATTCACACGATAGAATCGGCTGAGCCGATAGGACCGAAGCGGCTTTTCGACCTGATAGCCGTCTGCCCCTGCACCTCGAACACCCTCGCCAAGCTCGCGACCGGCGTAAACGACACCCCGGTGACGATGGCGGTGAAGAGCCACCTCCGCAACCAGCGACCGGTGGTGATAGCCATCTCAACCAACGACGCCCTCTCAAACGCCGCGAAAAATATCGGCATCCTTGAAAGCATGAAGCACTACTATTTCGTCCCCTATTGCCAGGACGACTATATCCTAAAGCCCTTCTCCATGGTCGCCGACTTCTCCAAACTTGAGAGAACGTGCGACCTCGCCCTCTCCGGAATCCAGGTGCAGCCGATGCTCACCCAACTCATTGACACTTAACACAAACCCTTCTCAAAAAAGGAGGGCTTTATTGTTTTCTTGTCCGAAATTCACTGAAAACTCACTTGAATTGCATATAATTTCTATTTACAAGAATGATACCCATGTGGTAGAATGATTACGGTTCAGAGGGCTCATCCCAATTGAGCCTGAGGACTTATTACTATACACTATGGAGGTTTTATATAATGGCAAGATTTACTCTACCCCGTGATTTATATCACGGCAAAGGCTCGCTTGAGACCCTTAAGACCCTCAAGGGCAAGAAAGCAATCATTGTTGTCGGCGGCGGCGCAATGAAGAGAAACGGCTTCTTACAGAGAGCTGAGGACTACCTCAAGGAAGCAGGAATGGAAGTCAAGATCTTAGAAGGCGTTGAGCCGGATCCTTCCGTTACCACAGTCATGAACGGCGCACAGGTTATGCTCGACTTCGAGCCTGACTGGATCGTAGCAATGGGCGGCGGTTCACCTATCGATGCTGCAAAGGCTATGTGGATAAAGTATGAATATCCCGAATGCACCTTCGAGGATATGTGCAAGGTCTTCGGCATTCCCGAGCTCCGCAAGAAGGCTCACTTCTGCGCTATTCCTTCCACCTCAGGAACAGCTACCGAGGTTACTGCATTCTCCATCATCACCGACTACGACAAGGGTATCAAATATCCTATCGCTGACTTCGAGATCACTCCCGATGTCGCTATCGTAGACCCCGACCTCGCTGAGACCATGCCCAAGAAGCTTGTTGCTCACACCGGTATGGACGCTATGACCCACGCTATCGAGGCTTATGTTTCCACCGCTAACTGCGACTACACCGACCCGCTTGCTATCCATGCTATTGAGATGATCATGAAGGAACTCATCCCTTCCTACAACGGCGACATGGACGCTCGTGCTAAGATGCACAATGCTCAGTGCCTCGCCGGTATGGCATTCTCAAATGCACTTCTTGGTATCGTACATTCAATGGCTCACAAGACCGGTGCCGCTTTCGCTGACTACGGCGCACACATCATCCACGGTGCCGCAAACGCTATGTACCTTCCAAAGGTCATCGCATATAATGCAAAGGATCCTACCGCTAAGAAGCGTTATGGCGTAATCGTTGACTACATGGGTCTCGGCGGTTCTAACGACGACGAGAAGGTTAAGCTCCTCATTGACTACCTCCGTGGCATGAACGACGAGCTCAACATTCCTCACTGCATCAAGAACTACGGTGCTGACAGCTATCCTTGCGAGCAGGGCTTCGTTCCCGAGGAAGTATTCCTTGAGAGACTCCCTGAGATTGCTAAGAATGCTATTGGCGACGCTTGCACCGGCTCCAATCCTCGTATTCCTACCCAGGAAGAGATGGAGAAGCTCCTCAAGTGCTGCTACTACGACACCGAAGTCGACTTCTGAACAGCAATTCCATTTGACTCCTTTCGCTCAGCACAGGCTTCGGTCTGTGTTGAGCTGTTTAAGGGGACTTTTTCAAGAAAGAAGGAGAACCCACCATGGAACTAAGAGACAAAAACGGGCTTACCGAGGCGGAATTTCTTGCCGGCTACAGCCCGAAAAACTATCCTCGCCCATCCCTCACAGCCGACGCAGTCATCTTCACCGGCAAGAAGGACGCTCTCAAGCTTCTTCTCATAAGGAGGGGAGGACACCCGTACCTCGGCTGTTATGCTCTCCCCGGAGGCTTTGTAAATCAGAACGAAACGGTGGAGCAGGCGGCAAGGCGGGAGCTGAATGAGGAAACCGGACTGACAGAGACTGCAATGTCCCTTATCGGTGTTTACAGCAAGCCGGGAAGAGACCCAAGAACCTGGGTAGTCTCCACCGCATTCTTTGCCTATTTAGAGTCAGAAGTAAATCCAACCGCCGGCGATGACGCCTCCGATGCCAGGCTCTTTTCGCTTGAATATAATCTCACGCAAGACGCATGCACCTTCTCCCTCACAAACGGTGAAGACAAGCTCTCCGGCTCTGTCAGGTATTTGCAGGACGGAATGCCAACCGAAATCATAGACTCCCAAGGTCTTGCATTCGACCACGCCGCAATTATCGCCGACGCACTAAGGAAACTCATGGCATAAAAAAATCCCGTAGACCTCTCTACGGGAATCTTTTTAATCAAGATGCTTCGGTGCGGCGGAAACCTGCTTGCCGATGTGCTCCTTTTCCTCAAGATAGATTCTGTCGGCGTACTCACGAACCTTGTTACAAATCCACATATAAGCGGTCGTGCCCTCTGAGTAGTCCGCCTCGGCGTACATGTTGATTCTGCCGTCGTGGCGCATCTTTTCAACCTGATTGAAGGCGGTGATGTTGCCTTTCGGATAGATTGCAAAGGTCGAGCCGCCGTTTTTGTTGACGACCGAGAACGCCGGAATGTCGCTCGGACCGTCGGCGATGTAAATCATGTTCTTGAACTTAACCCTGCGGAACTCTTCTGCGAGAGTGCTGTTGACGTCGACTCCGTCCTGCTTTCCGACGCCTTTGTTTATCTCAAAGAGAGCTCTTGTCTTGGAGGTGTTGTCCAAGGCACAGATAATCTCGCTTATGACCGGCTTGCCCTCGGCGTTCGGAGCTTCAAGGAGCTCACAGCCCCAGATGTCCTCGACATAGTCGTTGACAACCGAGCCGCGAATCGTCTCGGCAGTGCCTGTGCTGACGATGTAGTGCTCAACCTTGATTCCGTATTCCTGATACTTCGGGTCGTTCGCAACGACATTCTTTATCTTGTCGAAAATCTCCGGAACACCGTTGTAGAACCGAACCCTCTGCCCGTATTCACGGAGCTTGGCGTTCGATAAATCTTTGAATTTCCCGCTCTGCGCATACTTTATAAGAAAGTTCAGGTAGCAGGTGTCCGCATTGACCCGCACTCCGGTCTTCTTAATCTCCTCGGCGAACGCATCGACCTCTTTCCAGAATTCGCTCCCGTCAACCCCATTGTCCTCAAAAATCGGCGTCTGCATGTATTCGCTGACAAGCGTCTTGTCAAAATCCCATATAATCGCTATAACATTAGCCATCTTAACGTCTCCCAAATCTCAATATTATACATCTTATGATAGCACTTTTTGAAGGGAACTGCAAGACCCATTTACAAAAGAATCCCGCATCCGAAACCGGTGCGGGATTTTTGAAGCGAAAATGTAAATTATCTCTTCGAGAACTGCGGTGCTCTTCTTGCAGCTTTGAGACCGTACTTCTTTCTTTCCTTCATACGAGGATCTCTTGTGAGGAAGCCGGCTGCCTTGAGCTGGGGGCGAAGCTCCGGGTTGTACTGGAGCAAAGCTCTTGAGATACCGTGTCTGATGGCACCTGCCTGACCGGTAACTCCACCGCCTGCAACAGTGCAGACTACGTCAAATGTGCCTTCTGCTCCGACGAGCTTGAGAGGCTGACGGACGATGAGCTTGAGGGTCTCAAGACCGAAGTAATCGTCGATGTCTCTACCATTGATGGTAACCTTGCCGGTACCCTGATAAAGTCTTACTCTTGCGACAGAACTCTTTCTTCTGCCGGTTCCATAGAAATAAGCTGATTTAGATTCGTACATGATTCATCCTCCTTCTTAAAGCTCGATGGTTTCGGGCTGCTGAGCGGCATGAGGATGCTCCGAACCCTTGTAAACGCGAAGTCTCTTAGCGGAGTTGGCACCGATGGTGTTGTGAGGGAGCATACCCTCGACAGCTATCTTCATAGCTCTCTCCGGCTCCTTTTCCATCATGTCGGAATACTTGTATTCCTTGAGGTGTCCGATCCAACCGGTGTGCCATCTCAGGACCTTCTTGTTGACCTTGTTTCCAGTGAGAACTACCTCGGCACAGTTGATGATGATAACGTGGTCTCCGCAATCAACGTGAGGAGTGTAGGTGGGCTTATGCTTGCCATTGAGAATGGTAGCGGCTGCGGCGGCAACTCTTCCGAGAGGCTTGCCTGCGGCATCAATTACATACCACTTGCGCTCAACATTCTGCGGCTTTTCCATAAATGTTGACATTTAATTTCCTCCTATTGGAATTAATAAACTCTGCACCTTGAAACGGGGGCACAAAGCCTTGCTTTTCAAGCGACGTTTCGTATTATAAACTCTAAATTTCCGGTTGTCAAGCCCTTTTGAGAACTTTTTTTAAATATATCCCGATTTCTTTCGATTTCTCTTGATTTCTTTCGATATTTCTTCAATTCTCGGTTTTCATTTCAATTTTTCACGTCTCCGTTTGAACCAGTTGATTTTTTCTCCGACATGTGGTAAAATAATCTCCGGAAAATAATCGCCAACCGGCAAAATAGATATTTTTTCAGGAGGAATTCACCATGGCAGAAGTAAAAAGTGTGCCGAAAAGATGCGAGGTTCCGGAAGAATTCACATGGAATCTTTGCGATTTATATGAGACCGATGACAAGTGGCTCGAAGCTTCGGAGGAGGCAAAAGCCATCCCCGGGAAGATAGCCTCTTTTGAAGGCAAAATCTCTCAGAGTGCCGAATCACTCTTGGAGTATTTCAAGTATGACGACGAGATTTCGCTCGACATAAACCGCCTCGCTAACTACGCTATGCGCAAGTATGACCAGGACACCGCCGAGCCTAAGTATCAGGATTTCTACTCAAAGACTATGATGCTCTATCAGGACATCGCCGCCTCTGCCGCATTCTCGATTCCTGAGATTATCTCAATCCCGGATGAGACTCTTGACGACTTCTACAAGACAGCCCCCGATTTGGAGCTCTACAGGATTTCGATTAACAGAATCAGAATCGAAAAGGATCATGTCCTCTCCGCCGCTGAGGAAGCGATTCTGGCGATGACCCAGCAGGTCAGAGGCGTTCCCGACGACGTCTACGGCACTCTTGAGAGTACAGATCTGAAGTTCCCGTCTGCAGTTGACAGCGAGGGTAACGAGCATCCTCTCACAAACGGCTCTTATGTCGCACTCGTCGAGAACCCCGACAGAGAACTCCGCCGTGATGCATTCCAGAAGCTTTACGGCACCTATGAGCAGTTCAAGAACACGTTCGCGTCCCTTTATTTCGGCGAGGTCAAGCAGTCGATGTTCATGTGCCGGGCGAAGAAGTACAATTCCACCCTCGAAATGGCTCTTGCCGGCAACGAGGTTCCGACTTCCGTCTACCATAATCTTATCGACGCCGTCCACTCGAATATGGGCTACATGCATAAGTATATGAAGCTCCGCAAGAAGCTAATGGGCGTAGACGAACTCCACATGTACGACCTCTACACAACTCTCGTCCCCGACGCCGACGCAGAGGTAACCTATGAGGACTCGAAGAGAGACATCTTAGACGCAATGCAGATTTTAGGCGACGATTATGTTTCTATGCTCAAGGAGGGCTTTGACAACCGCTGGGTCGATGTTTACGAGAACGAGGGCAAGCGTTCGGGAGCATATTCCGCCGGAGCAAGACCTCATCCTTACGTCCTTATGAACCATAAAGACAATTTAGACAGCGAGTTCACCCTCGTCCACGAGATGGGTCACTCTCTCCACTCATATCTCTCCCAGAAGAATCAGCCCGTCTGCTACAGCGACTATGTCATATTTGTAGCGGAGGTCGCCTCCACCTGCAACGAAGCACTTCTCATGCAGTACCTTCTCTCGAAGACGACTGACAAGAAGGAAAGGGCATACCTCATAAACTACTTCTTGGAGCAGTTCAGAACCACCCTCTACCGCCAGACAATGTTTGCCGAGTTTGAGCTTCTCACTAAGGAAGCCGCCGAGAGGGGAGAGACCCTCAATGCCGATTATCTCTGCGACCTTTACTACAAGCTCAACAAGCAGTACCATGGCGACGACATCACCGTCGACCCCGAAATCGCTTTCGAGTGGGAGAGAATCCCTCATTTCTACTATAACTATTACGTCTATCAGTACGCAACCGGCTTCTCCGCCGCAATCGCTCTTTCGCAGAAGATTATTCATGAAGGCGAGCCGGCAGTGAAGAACTACCTTAAGTTCCTTTCGAGCGGTTCGATAACCGACCCGATAAGCCTTCTCAAGATAGCCGGAGTTGACATGAACTCTCCAGAGCCTATAAACGAAGCTCTCAAGATGTTCGGCGACCTGATTGACGAGCTCGACGAGCTTCTTGGATAAATCATACGCACTTTGAACAGGAGTAAACCAGAATGAAATACTATATTGGAATCGACCTCGGCGGCACCAACATCGTCGCCGGCGTCGTCAATGAAAGCTACGAGATAATTGCCCGTGCCACCACCCGCACCAACTGCCCCCGCCCCGCCGAAGAGATTATAAAGGACATGGCGAAGGTCTCCCGCGAGGCGGTCGAGAATGCCGGTCTCACCTGGGACGACATCGAATCTGTCGGTTTGGGCTCTCCCGGAACGATAGACAGCGACAGGGGAGTAATCGAGTATTCAAACAATCTTGATTTCTACGACATCCCTGTGGGCGAGCTTCTCTATAACGAGCTCGGAAAGCCCATCTATGCCGAGAACGATGCCAATGCCGCGGCATACGGCGAATACGTCGCCGGAAGCGCGAAGAATGCCAACAGCGCGGTCTGCATAACTTTAGGCACAGGCGTAGGCGGAGGAGTTGTCATCGACGGCAAGATATATTCCGGCTTCAACTATGCCGGAGCAGAGCTCGGTCACACAGTCATCGAGGTTGACGGACCTCTTTGCACCTGTGGCAGACATGGTTGCTTTGAGGTTTATTCCTCCGCTACCGGTCTTATACGCATGACAAAAGAGGCGATGGCGGCTCATCCCGAATCTAAAATGCACGAAATGATGGGCGACCACGTCTCCGGCAGGCTTGCCTTCAACGCTATGAGAGCGGGCGACGAAGCCGCAAAGGAAGTCGTCGACAAGTACATCAAGTACCTCGCAACCGGCATTGCAAATGTAATAAACGTCTTCCAGCCGGAAGTCCTCTGCATCGGCGGAGGAGTCTGCAACGAGGGCGACGCTCTTCTTGTGCCTCTCAAGGAGCGGGTAGCGAACGAGGTCTACACGAAGCGCGGCTCCCGCAATACCGAAATCGTCCGTGCATCTCTCGGCAACGATGCCGGCATCATCGGCGCGGCATTCTTGGGCAGAAGCAGAAAGTAGGACTACTCAGGATGAAAATTTTAGCCGTTGACTACGGAGACGCCCGAACCGGTCTTGCTTCCTGCGATAAGGGCGAATCGATTGCGTCTCCCGTCGGAACTATTTCCGAATGGAATCGTGAAAGGCTTCTTGAGAAAATCTCAGCCAAAGCGAAAGAACTCGGCACCGAGCTAATCGTCGTCGGATTGCCTAAAAACATGGACGGCTCAGAGGGCGAGCGCGCGGAGAAGTGCAAGGACTTTGCTTCGGAGCTTTCGGAACTCTCCGGCATCAAAACCACCCTCTGGGATGAGCGCATCACCACCGTCGAAGCCATCGGCATCTTAAACGAAACCAACGTCCGTGGCAAGAAGCGCAAAGCCGTCATCGACACCGTCGCCGCGACCCTGATTCTTGAAAATTATCTTGAGTACAGGAGGAAGAAAGGATTAACACCATGACAAAATACCGTAAAAACCTCATTAACCTCACTTTATCCGCAATGTTTCTGGCAATCGGGCTTCTTCTCCCGTTCCTGACCGGGCAGATTCCGCAGATAGGCAGTATGCTTCTTCCGATGCACATCCCGGTGCTTCTATGTGGTCTTATCTGTGGCTGGCAGTATGGACTGACAGTCGGCTTCATAACCCCACTTCTTCGGAGTCTCCTCTTTGGTATGCCTGTCTTATATCCCGGAGCCATTGCGATGGCGTTCGAGCTTGCAACCTATGGCGCAGTAATCGGCTTCCTCTATGGAATCTCAAAGTGGAAATGTATCATCTCCCTCTACAGAAGCATGATTGCAGCGATGGTCGCTGGCCGACTCGTTTGGGGTGTCGCCGAAATAATCCTACTTGGCATCAAAGGCAACACCTTCACTTGGTCTGCCTTCATCTCAGGAGCTCTCTTAAACGCCATCCCCGGCATCATCATCCAGCTTATTCTCATCCCCGCCATCATGGTTGCTCTTGACAAGGCGAAGCTCGTCAGATTCACCAAGAAGGCAAATAAAGTTAAGACTGCGGACTGATAGATACTGAAAAATAGCATAACAAAACGGCTGACACCTCTTGGGTATCAGCCGTTATTTTTTGGGGGCTTCCGCCTTGTCGCCACATGACGTATAAAACCCGCACGAAGCAGGTGGGTATCAGCCCAAGCGTTTCGTGCTCCCTTCGTCCTCCGTACTTGAACAGGGCACAGAGTGCCGTGCGTACTTTGGGAGGTCTGCATCCCCGCGCCCGGAGCGAGATTCCCGAATTATATGTGTTGGATTATAAAAACCATGCTTAATCGAACAAGGCAGAATAGATTCTGATTTCAGAGAGTAGTATAACTCGCCTTATCGCGAATTATTCCTCGTGATGATGGCAATGGCAATCCTCGTCATCGCAATCGCAGTCGTCATCTTCACATTCGCACTCGTCATCCCAGTTGTCGAACCTGTCGATGAAGATTTGTCCCAGCCTGTCGTATTCCTCTTCGCTCTCGATAGAAACAAGAGTAATCTCGTCGCCGGTGTCCTCGACCTTGAGAATGATGAACTCACCGTTGTCGTTCACGAGATCCTCGGGATTCTCATAGTAGGGGGCGAGTGCATAATAGGTGTTGTCGCCTTCGTCATAAATGTCTATAAGCTCATATTCGCCAACATTGCCCTCTTCGTCCTCAAGGGTATAGATTTCAGGCATATATTCGTTTTCATCCATTTGGGTAATCTCCTTTGTAAATAGGTTTGATTCTATTATAGTGAAAACTTGCGGGTTTGTCAATGGTACTTTTGTGTAGAAACCGCTCAAATTTATATTCAAAAGCTAACACCTGGTCTTCAGAAAAATTCCACAAAAAAATTTGAAAAAAGTTTGAAAAACCTATTGACATTTGAATTCGGGTGTGTTATAATACAATCACAGAAGAGAGATAAATAAAAAAGTCACTGAAAACTAAAAGGGAGAGGGTTCCGATGAAGAGGTAAGAAAACCTCAGATAACTTCTAAAGCGAGGCGGCACTTGTAAAACAAGTAAGCAATCTGCTAAGCAAGAACTGAGGGAGCTATCAAAAACCACCAAAGGCAAAATAACACCGCGTCTTAAGAAAGTAAAGGAGCGATTGTTATGAAAGTATTGGCAGTAGCAAGAAACGGAACTTGCAGGTAAAATAAACTGAAAGAGGTGAGTCCAGCAATCTATGCATAACTTTCTCGACTCACAGATTCAAAAGTAAAGCTAATCTTACAGACTTGACACATTACGAGATGTTCTCTTAGGTACGAAACCACTTTCTCAAGCTAAGATTAAAGCTCTGAAATTGATTCTGTAACCTATCTGAAATATGATAGAAGTCAGCAAAAAACGCTGATAGCAAGAGAGATGAAAATCTCAAATATCTTGCCCACTTATAATCAAGAAAATCCTAATCATAGGTTTAAAGCCCGAAAGGATTTGATGCACCATGAAACTGTCTTACAAAAAGGAAATCAAAATTCAGCAGTGAGAGGGTGAGTCCAACAAAGACTTTAAATTGAGTTGTAGTCGCATCAGTGAAATATGGGATCTAAGATTAAGATCTGAGGTTCATGATCAAAGATAGATACCAAGCTTTAACAATAACTCTGGTTCATACGCAAGGTTTATTTTAAGACCAAAAGCGTGATGAAGTAAGCTAAGTTAAAACCTGATACCAAGCGACATTGAATCGAGAGATTCTACAACATATGGTGATAAATTGATATAGTGAGGGAGCGGTTATATCCGCTCCCTTTTTGGTTTGCAGAATCCCTTGTAACCTTTCGGACGACTCCCGAATAGTATAGATTAACAGCATGACGGCTCAAAAGTAAGTTTTCAAGAGGGGAGAAGAGCCGGAAGGACTGCTGTTTTTATATACGAGCCGCCGGAAATGGCGGCTTTTCGGGTTCGGCAATTTCACCGAGACTGCAGGAAAAAAGTCGGTAATATTTTGCTTTTTAGTAACCGTTTTGTAACCAAAGATTGTTTGACAACTGCCGGGCTGTTGCTGTATAATGATGGTGGATAGTTATGAGTTTTCTGGAGGGAAAAATGAAAACGAAAATATCAGCATCAATTCTTTCTGCAGATTTCGGTCACCTTGCGGACGAGCTCTCCCGTGCGGAATCCGCCGGCTGTGATATGATACATTTTGACGTCATGGACGGTCACTTTGTCCCGAACATCAGCTACGGCGTCCCTGTTTTAAAGTCAATCAGGAGATACTCCCGCCTTCCGTTCGACGTTCATCTCATGATAAGCGACCCGAATTCATATATAGAACCATTCGCCAAGGCTGGAGCCGACGGAATCACCTTCCATCTTGAAGCGTCAGCCAACCCGGTCGGCATAATAGACAAAATCCATTCTCTCGGGCTTCGTGCCGGAGTTTCCGTCAAGCCTAAAACCGACGTGAGCCTGTTATATCCGCTCGTCGGAATCATGGACATGGCACTCATAATGACTGTTGAGCCCGGCTTCGGCGGTCAGGGCTTTATCCCTGAAACTCTTGCAAAAATAAAAGCCTTAAGAGACTACGCCGACAGCACCGGAATAGCTCTTGACATCGAGGTCGACGGCGGAATCTCCGACAAGACCGCTCACTCAGTAAGAGAAGCCGGAGCGAATGTCCTGGTTTCCGGCTCATACCTGTTCAGAGCGGAGGATATGGCTAAGAACTGCAAGCTACTAAAAGACTAATTAAGGACGGTATACCACCATTTCAGACACAGCTATAGCATCAATCGGAAAAACAGAACGGCACAGATATTCAAGGCTCTGTTGCTTCCTACTTGCTCTCTGCATACTGCCATACTATTACTATGGGCTGAGGGCTTGGATTGTTGTTGCCATTTCCGTGGTCACAAGCGTTCTGGCGGAGTATATCTGTACCTCTCTGATGCGCAGAAAATACGACTGGCGCGACCCGTCACCGGTGGCAAATGGGATCATGCTGGCTCTTCTCATGCCTGCGTCCGTTCCATATGGCGTCATAATTTTCGCAAGCGCGTTCATGGGCTCAGTCATGAAATACGCTTTTGGCGGGCATCATAACAGAATCTTTCACCCGGTTGCAACAGCGTACATGGCGGCGGCACTCTGTTGGCCTTCCAGCGTTTTAAGATACCCGACACCGTCTATTTTCGGAAATCTTTCGCTCTCATCGACCCTGACAGACGCGCTTGACCGCTCGTTCACCCACTATGTCGACGTCTCCATGAGCTCTTCAAGCTGGCTCGACATCCTCTGGGGAAGACTGGCAGGACCTATGGGCACCGGCTGTGTCGTTCTTATTGTCATCTGTACAGTCGCACTCTATTGCTTCCGGGACATTCCCGGACCTGTCCTTTTCTCCGGAATTGCGACCGAGGTTCTTCTCTTCATCTGCTTCCCAATATCCGCGACCGGCTGGCAAGCGGCACTTTATGCAGTAGTAACCGGCTCGTTCATGTATGTCCTTGTGTTCATGGTCTGCGACCCGTGCTTCACGCCCTCAAACGGCTTCGGACAGGCACTTTATGGCTTCGCGTATGCACTGACAGCCTTCCTCCTGCGGAAATTCTCCGGCTATGAGGACAGCTCTGTTCTTGCGCTTATGATAGTCTCAATCTTCCCGTCGGAATTCGACAGATTCGCAAACTTTGTCATCGATAATCTTGACAGATTCCGCCACTTTGTTGCAACGAGCTTCCGCGAGTACCAGATATACCGCAGATTCAAGAAGTATGAGAAGCTCCCCGAAGAAACAGAATCAACAGAGCCTTTGGAGTCTACTGAACCCGCAGGACCCTCCGATTCTACTGAAGAGGACTCTGCCACAGAAGAACCAACTCCCGACGTAGAGGAGTCAAAGAAGGAGGACGACCAAAGTGAAGATTAAAGGCTTCAGATTCCCCGAGCGTAAGCCTACGACCGTCTCCGACATAAGCGAGCTCCAGGCTCTCGTCTCAAACCAGACGAGTATGGCGAGCAGGGAAGCGGTTCTCACATCCAATGCACTCCTGTCGAGCGGTTCGATAATCGCTCCTGCGGTAGTGGTCGCGACCAGCTTCCAGACTGCACTGGCTCTCTGCATCGTTTTCAGCCTCGTGACTTTTGTGACGGTTCTCATCTGCTCGTTCGTCCCAAGAAAGCTTGTCTACACAGTCAGAATCATAATTTATACCTTTGTGGCGTCGCTCGTCTATGTTCCCGTCGCAATACTGATGGAGAACATCATGCCTACGCTCTTTTCGGCACTTGGAATCTATGCGCCACTACTTATTACAAACTCTTTCATCACGATGAAGACCGAATCGAAATTCTATCGCCTCAAGCGCGGCTATATGGCTGAGCTCTGCGGCTTCTACATCATCGGCTATGATTTGGCTTTGCTCTTCTTTGGATTCATGCGTGAGCTTCTTACAAACGGCGGACTTTTCGGAGTCCAGTTCCTGCCGCTCAGTATTCCGTCGGTCGGAACAGTCTATGGCGGATTCATCCTTTTGGCATTGACAGCCGCCACCTTCCGCTGGCTCATCAGCTTCCCGGCAAGAAAGCGTCAGAACTGACCGGAAATATCAGATTTTATGGAAAGGATGTGCGAATAGATGGCAGTCTTTTTGGAGACAATCGGAGCCGCAATGCTCGCCATTATCGTCGAAAACGTAATATTCACAACTGCGTTCGGAACGAGCACACTTATCAGCCTTTCCAAACGCGACGGTCAGATTTTCTTCTGCGGGCTCTTCATAACCGAATTCTCCGTCCTTTCAAGTATGATAGCATACGCCTTTGAAGGACTCATGCTCAGTAACGATATTTCGGCAAGATTCATGCCCACTTTGTATATAATATCTCTTGGGCTGGTTTATATTGCGACGCTTCTCATCATCTGGTTCGCGTCGAAAAAAGCGTTCAAACGCTTCAAAAAATACATCCACTTATCCGCATTCAACTGCACTGTTTTAAGCGTGCTGTTCAACAATACACTCACCGGCGGCACTTTGGGCGAGAGAGTCCTTTTCGCTTTTGAAGTGGGCTTGGGCTTCACTCTCGCCGCATATATTCTTTCTGTCAATTACGAAAAGCTCAATTCGGATGAGATTCCCGCCTCATTCTCGGGCTTTCCGATATATGTACTGTATATAGGTATCGTCTCCATGGTGGTCTATGCACTGGGAAGATAGGAGAAACTCATGGCAAATCATAGAAATTACAAGGTGAAACACAAGTCAAAGCCGATGTTCAAGCAGAAGCGCAAAAAGGGCAATTCAGTACTTGGCATCATCTTCATGATAATACTTCTTGCGGCACTCGTCTTTGTTGGCTATAGTGTCGGCAAGCCGATTGTGGATTTTTTGTCGGGAGAAAGAAGTTCCCCGACAGCCACTACAGACGCCCAGACGTCCGAAGCAACCGAAACCGAGGCGACGACAACCGCCGCAACCTCCGAAACAACCGAAGCCACAACCGCTGAGCCTGAACCCACGGTCGCGGTCGGCACAAACATCTACTATGTCTCCTATTCGAGCGACATCGCCGACTTTGAGAGCTATGTCTATTCAGCGGTCGACTATGCCGCAGTGAACAGCTATAGCGGAGTCTGCGTAGAACTCATCGCCGAGGGCGGAACGGTAACCTATTCCTCTTCAAACTCCACTGCGACCGAATCTGGAGCGGTGATAACCGGCGGAATTTCGAGCCTTAGTGACCTGGTCTCAACCATCAATGATTACGGTCTCACGGCGTATGCCCGAATCTCAACCCTGAGCGACAACATCGCTTCGACCTACGACAAGACGCTCGCCTACATGATTTCCGGTACAGACACCCGCTGGTACGACGACAACACCGCTAACGGCGGCAAGCCGTGGATTTCGCCATACAGCTCATCAGCCACCGAGTATATCGAAAGCCTCGTCTCCGAGATTTCCGACGCCGGTTTCGTGGGCTTGATTGCAGGGGAGATTGAGTTCCCGCCGTTCAGAAACTCAGATATACGGAACTATTTCTCCGGCACTGATGTCGCGTCCTCAGACAGATATGTTACCCTCGTCTCGTTCGCCGAGACGGTCTACAACAGCTTCGGCTCTGCCAAGGAATTCTACATCGAGGTCAACGCAGAGGAAATCATCTCCGGCGACTGCGAAATACTCACCGATACCTCCTCCCTCTGCACAAGCGTCATCTACGTCAACTTCACCCCCGACAATATTGGCACAAGAATATCAAGAGCAGATGGTACAGAAGTATCTTTTGAAGGACTCAGTGACGCCTATCTATTCCGGACTGTCTTCAACCTCGTCGAGGAGGCATTGGACGGAACGGGAGTAACCGTCATCCCGAAGATAACCGGCTGTGAGATAACAGATGATCTTTTAGATGCAGTTGAACTGATGGGATACGACTCAAGTGTGATAATACAGGAATAAACCAAAACCCACCGACAAAAAATCGGTGGGTATTTTTATCAGACCAGCAGGCATATAAGACCTGAACAGCCTTCGTTTACAATCCGCTCGACCGCTTCCCGAAGCTTTTCTCTTGCATCATCGGGAAGCCTTGAAAGCTTCTGCTCCAATCCCTCCTCCACAAGCTCTGAGACTGACTTTCCAAATATGTTCGTCTCCCAGATTTTGAGCGGGTCGGTCTCATAGTCGCTCATGAGATACTGTATAAGCTCCTCCGACTGCTTCTCCGTACCGACAATGGGCGCGACTTCTGCGGCGATGTCCGCCTTGATGAGGTGAATCGACGGCGCGCTCGCCGTGAACCGGACGCCATATTTTCCGCCCTGCCTGATAATCTCCGGCTCGAACGCCGTAAGCTCGCTCTCAGTCGGCATCACGATTCCATAGCCGGTCTGCTCGACCTCAGTCAAAGCCTCCGAGAACTTTTCAAGCCGGTTCTTAAAGCTGACAAGCTCCATAATCTTCGGCATCAGTTCATCCTCAGACGATAGCTCCAAGCCCGTCTCCTCGCTCAGGATGCGATAGAAAAGCCTGTTGTCAAGGGTCACGCCAAGCCTTGCGGTGCCGTTTCCAAGGTCAACTTTTGTAATCTCGGATGTCAATACATCTTCACAACAACCGACCGCCTGTGAAAGCTTCTTCACATCCCTGATGTATCTGAGCTCCGGAGCGGCTTTTCTTATCGAGTCGTAGAGCTCCGCCTTGAGCCAGTGTCCCTTCTTGAGCGAGCTGACCCATTTCGGCATCACGACGTTAATCTCCTTGACCGGGAAGGCGTATAGAAGCTCAGTAAGAATACTCTCGATGTCCTCTTTTGTCATCGTGAGGACATTTATCGGCAGTACCGGAACGCCGTATTTCTCACTCATCTCAGAACATAGTGCAGTCGCTTCTTCACTGACCTCATTCTGTGTATTCATCAGCACAACAAACGGCTTCCCAAGGTCATTCAGCTCGCTTATAACCCTCTCCTCGCACTCCTCATATTCGTCCCTTGGAAGCTCTGTAACACTGCCATCGGAGGTAATCACAATCCCGACAGTCGAGTGCTCGGTGATGACCTTCTGAGTCCCAATCTCCGCCGCCATGTTAAAGGGAATCTCCGACTCAAACCACGGCGTCCGGACCATCCTCGGTGAGTCGTTCTCGATATATCCAACCGAACTTGGAATCACATATCCGACGCAGTCTATCATCCGGAGGCTTACGCTTGCAACGTCCCCAAGTGTCACCTGCACAGCTTCTTCCGGAATGAATTTCGGCTCGGTAGTCATAATCATTTTCCCTTGAGATGCCTGAGGGAGCTCGTCGATTGTGCGGTCTTTTAAGTAGCCCTCCTTTATGTTCGGAATGACGAGGTTTTCCATAAACCGCCGGATAAAGGTCGATTTCCCGCTTCTCACGGGACCCACGACACCGATGTAGATGTCTCCGTTCGTCCTCTCTGCAATACTTTGATAAAGTTTATCGGTATTCATCATATTCTCCTAATCTACAATCGGTATGAGTATCATTTTCGACTCCGAAAGAGCCTCTTCGCCAAGGTCGTTTTCATCGGTGATAGCCGGCAAAGTCGTGTGCGTTCTCTTTGCGATGTCCCATGGCTCTTCGCCTTTTTCGGCATAGTAGAGCTTCATCGCAATGTCGCAGTCCCGGTCAAGCGGGCTTGCCTCATCAACAGTGATTCCGCTGATGAATTTGTGGGATTTGCACCCGAAGAGATACCCACTGAGCCTTATGTCGGCGGAAATCTCCATTGCGTTCGATGAAGTAAGTTTATACGCCGACTGAGCAACCGTCGCATGGGCATCGATAGAACAGCTTGAAGCAACCTCGGGGAGCTTCCTCTCGAATTCGTCCGTTCCCTCAAGATAGATGGGCTTTCCCGACTCGTTCTCAGCGTAGGCGAAATAGGTAATCCTCCCTCTTATTGAAATGCTCCCATCCGAACCGGTCACCGCGTCAAGCTTCCCGACCTCTGCGCCGGCGCACATTACAGAAACAATCTCGCCGTCGTAGTAGGTGAGCGACGCCTTGGTTTTGCAGCTCTCAGAAATCTCCTGCGGGACGCACTCAATGTCCTCCTCGCTCATTTCAAGGCTCGACTCATACATGGTCGAATAGGCATCTGTGGCGATTAGAACGCTCTCGAATCTCATCGCAAGGCAGTTAATCTCGATGTTGAGCTCACAGCTTACCGAGTTATTGCCGCCCTTTCCCGACGGCTTGATCTCGCAATCTGAGACATTCGCCGAAATCATCACGTCATATCTCTCATCCAAGCCCTCGACATCCGAAATCTGCGAGAAGGGGACAGCGAATCGGATATTTTCCGCCTTTCCCGAACCCTCCTCCGGAACATAGAGGAGCGAAACCTCCGCTTCGCCTTTCGTGAGAAGCTTTCCTGAAAGTATCTTCTTATCAGCAGTTATTACCGCCGCATCCGCCCGTATGACTGTCCTGACAGCCGGCTTTGATTGCCCTAAGTCCACTTCATCGACAACCGTAATTCTCTTTGTAACTGCGATTCTCTTTGACGGATAAGTGACGAGCGATTTCCTGAGCTGAAGTCCGTCGCCGGAAGCTTCTGAAACCGCCTGCCTTGCCTCATCGGCAGTAGCCGTGACCGAAACGGAAATAATTCCCCTTATGTCCGCTCTTCTCTTTCCCGAAACTCTGCAGCTTGCACTCTCTGTATAGGGCGAAATGCTTATTTTCGGCGATTTAGCTGATGCCGAGAGTTCCGCCGAGCGGTTGTATGTGAGAACCTGCTCCGCCGCGCACAGCTCTCCCGACTCGGAAACATAGGTGAGCCTGATTTTCGCCGAGAGCTCATATTCAAGCTTAGTGCCGCTGAGTGTCCTTGCCGAAATGCTTGGAAGAATCCGCACATTAAGAACCTTGAAAATTTCGGGATAGTAGTCGGGCAGTATGTAGTCAAGCTCCACCGACTGCTGGCTGACTCCTCCGCCTAAACGCCCCGGCACGGTGAAGTTTTCTTTTGTAACCTTGTAATCCATAATCTCCTCCTGAGCAGGCTTTGCGTTGACAGCAAACCCGCAAATTGAAAAGTGCGTAACTCGTACGTTTGCTATATCATATTCAGCTTGCCCTCATTTCATGACTTTCGCAGGTTTTTTGAAAAAATTTTTGGAGGAGCGCAATAATCCGCTCTTCCAATGTGTATTAGAAGTAGAAAGTAGTGCAAAACTGCAGAAATCAAGGAGGAATATATTATGAAAAAACTATTGGCAATGCTTTTGGCAGGACTTATGCTCGCGTCGGTGATGTCGGTTGCGGCTTTCGGACTTGAATTGCCTGACATTTCGGAAATTTCTCCCGAAGAGGGGAGAACAATTTATGCTCTCGTTATAGACATTCGGGAAGGAAGCAACGGTCACTGGAGTCTCGACCTCTGTAAGCTCGACTTGAGCAATCCTGACCGCGGTGGTCTTAACAGTGCGTCAATCAGCGACGACACTGAGCTGTTGAATGCCTATGGAGCAATTACTGCTGACGACATTTCTATGGGTGATATAGTTGCTTTGACCTATACCGGAGTTGTCTTTGAAGTTTCCCCGGGTATAATTGAAGGAACAACGAGGGTTTATGTCGTCGACCACGTCGACACTCTTGCTGAGATTGAAGATCTTCTTCCCAGTTATTATACAAATTTTGGCGACTATTTTCCTTCATGGAACGTCTTCGCCAGTATTCCTGAAAGCCTTGACTGTACCACTTCTGATGGCAAGGTAACCCTCTCTTGGCGCAATACTTCTGATGAAACCTACATCGTCTACTGGAAACGTTCGAGTTCAAGCGAGTGGAAAATAGCTGGAATGACAACCAAGCATAAAGTCAATATCATCGGTCTTAAGTCTGGCGTGAGCTATGACTTTAAGGTTGAAATCCTCGGACAGGATTCGGAAATCGCCACGATAACGGCAGAATAATAGTCAGACAGAAGGAGAAATATCTATACATTATGCGTGAGCCCACGCACTCACCCTCCGGCAAAAGCCCTTCCATCGCCGGAGGGTGAGCTATATCACAAAAACAGGATTATGAGTATTGACAGAATCGTGATTTAAGGGTATAATAAACCAAGAATCGAAACCGGCATCTGAATTTCACAATAAAGGAGATTGAAATACATGAAATGTGCAAATTGCGGAAACGAAATCCCCGAGGGTGCGTCCTTCTGCTCGGCTTGTGGAGAAAAGGTCCATAATGAATATGTAGTTCAGGATGATGAGCAGAACAACCAGGGTAATAACGGCGGCTATCGCCAGAATCCTCCGATGGACGACATGTTTGGACAGGGCAATGGCTTGGCTATCGCTTCGATGGTATGCGGTATCTGTTCGCTGGTTCTTTCCTGCTGTGCTTCAACTCTTTCGTTCATTCTGGCACTTGTCGGCTGCGCTCTCGGAATCTATGTCCTCATCAGGCACAAGGGAAGCCGCGGAATGGCAATCGCAGGAATCGCTTGCTCAGCAGTGGCAATACTTGCGTCTGTTGTAGTGTCTATCCTTTACGGACTCTTTGCGTTCTTTGAGTACGGCTGGTACTAAAAGATGACCCCATTCGCTCATAAATATCAGAAGATATTTTACATTCTGTCGCTGGCGGCACTCCTGCTGTCCGCGGCAGACTGTTTAGTGTGCTATTTTTTAGGAGTAAGCCCGACGGATTTCATCCGCCCCTGCCTCTTCAACCAGCTCACCGGCTACTATTGCCCCGGCTGTGGCGGGACAAGAGCCATAATCAGCCTCCTTCATCTCAACATAATCCAAAGCTTCATCTACCATCCCTTCGTCCCATACGTAGCAATAATCGCCGCAATATTTATGGTGACCTACACCGTCTCGCTAATATCAAAGGGCAGAATAAGCTATTTCAAGCTCCGCCCGATATACTTTTATATCTCAATCGCACTGATTTTCATAAACTTCATCGTGAAGAACATTCTGATATACAACGGAATTTGGGTGACGTAAAAAAGCCTCCCCCGAAGGGGGAGGGGGACCGGCGAAGCCGATGGAGGGGTGCCATTTTCGGCGAAGCCGAAAATGGCGTCGGCGCATGCAACGCCAGTTGCCGTAGCCGACTAATTACGCATTGCGCATTACGAATTACGCATTAGCTCCACTTCTCCCAAACCTCCGGCTGATACCCAACCGTCGCCAATTTCCCGTTTCTCACAACGGGACTTTTTATTAGCGACGGATTCTCAAGCATCTTTTCAATCTTGTCCTCATCCCGGGCTAAGTACTTCAGAAGCACCGCATCCTGCGACTTGTTCTTGTCGTCGATAATTGCGTCAATCGACCCGACAGCCTTAAGCACGTTATTAAGCTCGCCCCTGCTCATGCCTTTACTATTCAAATCTATCATCTGCGCCTTGATTCCGCGCTCTTTAAACCATCTCTCGGCTTTCTTCGAGTCAAAGCACTTGGACTTATAGAAAATCTGTATGTTCACAGTTTTAACCTGCCTTAAATTTAATTACGTATTACGCATTTATTCGCGTTACAGCACAATCGTGAATGGACCATCATTTTCGAGATTTACAATCATGTGCGCTCCAAAAACTCCGGTTTCGACTTTAATGCCTCTCAAGCGTAGCTCTTCATTGAACTTCTCATAAAGCCTGTTCGCCTCGTCGGGCTTAGCCGCCTGGGTAAAGCTCGGTCGGTTTCCGTGGGAGCAGTCCGCAAGAAGCGTAAACTGCGACACTGAGAGAATATCCCCGCCGACATCCTTTATCAAAAGATTGGTCTTCCCGTTCTCGTCCTCAAAAATCCGAAGCTTCGAGATTTTCTCCGCCAATTTCGCGCAGTCCGCATCAGTGTCCATGGGCTCCGCTCCAAAAAGCACAAGAAATCCTCTTCCGATGCTTCCGACAATTTCTCCCTTAACCGTAACCGAAGCCCGGTTCACCCGCTGTATAACGACTTTCATAGTACTTCCTCCACCCAATTTGTTGAAACGATTATAGCATGAATGGGGCGGGGAAGTCAAGGAGCAGGCGATATATTTTTCTTGACTTACTGAGTAGAAAATGCTATAATATCACTGAGAGGAGGACTTGAAATGGATTTTTACGAGTATTTAAAGTCGAGTTTCGGCGTAAACGAGCCGATATTTATCTCAGATATACAGTTCAAAAGCTATTCAAAGCCGTGGATTGCAAAGGAACTTGCGAAGCTTTGCGAAACAGGACAGCTTGCAAGGTTCGACAGGGGAGTCTACTACGTTCCGACTGAAACACCATTCGGAAAAAGCATACTGAATCCTCAAAAGGTCATAGAGAGGAAGTATATAACCGAAAACGGCGAAAGATTCGGCTTTTATTCGGGTCTTACGGCGATGAATCTTTTCGGACTTTCAACACAGGTTCCGAACGTCACCGAGATTTGCACAAATAACGAAACAACCAAGCTTCGTAATGTCAAGGTTGGAAATGTAAATGTGATTCTCCGCCGTTCCCGGACAGAGATTAATAACGAAAACGCAGACATTCTCAGTTTTCTTGAGCTCATGAACCAAGCTCCGATTGGCTTCTTTGATGATGACAAACGGGAAACTATGTCCAAGTGGCTGAAAGACAAAGAGATAACCGGCAAGACCATATCTCAGTATGCACGGATTTTCCCGGATAAGGCTCTCAGAAATCTTGTAGAAAGTGGTGTTATTTATGATGTTGCACGATGACAAAGAATTATTCACGCAAGTGGTGCTAAGAACATCTGAGAGCTTGAATATCCGCCCTGAGATAATTGAGAAAGATTACTATGTGACGATGCTTCTGAAAGAGATATATTCACTCATGCCGGAGATAGTATTCAAAGGTGGCACATCGCTGTCGAAGTGCTATCACCTTATCAAAAGATTCTCTGAGGACATCGATCTCGGAATTGAATCCGGTGCAAGCATCACAGAAAGCGGTCGCAGGCGGATAAAAGAGGTCATGCTAAAGGCTATTGAGAAAGCGGGACTGGAACTTGATAACGCAGGTAATGTTAAAAGCAGGCGCACTTACAATCGCTATATAGTGAATATTCCGAACAGTAACGATTCGCCCTATCTGAAAGACAAAATTCTTATTGAGACAGCGGTTTACCAGAGGTCTTATCCTACAAAACTGATGGAAGCTACTTCGCTTATTTACGACTACCTTTCTCAGAATGGCTTTGAAGATTTCGTCGAGCAGTACAAGCTTCAGCCGGTAACGCTTAAAGTTCAAGCGGCAGAGAGAACTCTTGTCGATAAACTCTATGCTCTCGCCGATTACTATTTGGCGGGAATGCTTGCTGAGCATTCAAGGCATATCTACGATATTTACAAGCTTCTGTCCGTGGTCGAGATTGATGATAATCTGAAAGAACTTGCAATCTCGGTAGCTGGCGAAAGAAGAAACGACAGCCATTGCCTCAGCGTTCAGAATGGCGTCAATGTTCGTGACATTCTTACTGAGATAATCCGCACGGAAGCATACAGAAACGACTACGAGGAAATCACGGCAAAATTGCTGTATGAGCAGGTTTCGTATGATACGGCAATTACTGGTGTTCAGGAGATTGTTGATAGCGAGTTATTTAGTGGTTAATCAAAAAAGCAGTCCCACCCCGGTGGAACTGCTCTTTCTATACAATTTCAGCTCAATCAGTAAGCCACGCCCTGCCACTTCATAGCATCCGCAACCTTGAGGAATCCAGCAATATTCGCACCGACAACGAGATTGCCCTCGTGGTCGTATTCCTTGGAAGCGTTATAAGCGTTGTGGAAGATGTTGACCATGATGTCGTGGAGCTTGCCGTCAACTTCCTCGAAGGTCCAGCTGAGCCTTTCGGAGTTCTGGGACATTTCAAGACCGGAAACAGCAACGCCGCCGGCATTAGCCGCCTTTGCAGGACCGAACATAACGCCTGCCGCCTGAAGCTTAGCAATAGCCTCAGGAGTAGAAGGCATGTTTGCACCCTCTGCAACAGCGATTACGCCGTTTGCGATAAGAGCATCAGCACTCTCGCCGTCAAGCTCGTTCTGAGTAGCACAGGGAAGAGCGATGTCGCACTTGACAGTCCAGATTCCGTGGCAACCCTCGGTATAGGTAGCACCGGGAACTCTCTCGACATACTCCTTGATTCTGCCTCTCTCGACTTCCTTGATCTGCTTGACAACATCAAGCTTGATACCGTCAGGATCAACAATGTATCCGTTGGAGTCGCTCATTGCGACAACCTTGCCGCCAAGCTCGGTTGCTTTCTTGCAAGCATAGATTGCAACGTTTCCGGAACCGGAAATGACAACAGTCTTGCCCTCGAAGGATTCGCCCTTCATGCACTTAAGCATTTCCTGAGTGAAGTAGCAAAGACCAAATCCGGTAGCCTCGGTTCTTGCAAGAGAGCCACCATAGCTGAGTCCCTTGCCGGTAAGAACGCCGGTGAATTCGTTTCTGAGTCTCTTGTACTGACCGTACATAAAGCCGATTTCTCTTGCACCGACTCCGATGTCGCCTGCGGGAACGTCGGTATCAGCACCGATGTGCTTTGAAAGCTCGGTCATGAAGCTCTGGCAGAAACGCATAACCTCTGCGTCGGACTTGCCCTTTGGGTCAAAGTCGGAACCGCCCTTGCCACCGCCCATGGGAAGACCGGTAAGGCTGTTCTTGAAGATCTGCTCGAAGCCTAAGAACTTGATAACGGAAGCGTTTACGGACGGGTGAAGACGTAATCCTCCCTTATAAGGACCGATTGCGGAGTTGAACTGGATTCTGAAACCACGGTTTACTCTGACTTTTCCTGAATCGTCAACCCACGGAACACGGAAGATAATCTGTCTTTCGGGCTCAACAATTCTGTCGATGATTCCCGCTTCTACGAGGTCTGGTCTGCGCTCTACAACAGGCTCAAGGCTCTCAAGAACCTCGCCGACAGCCTGCAAAAATTCCTTCTCATTAGGATTTCTCTTGCAAACGTCCTCATAGACACGGGCTAAATATTCGCTTTTAAATGTCATTAATATGCCTCCTGACGGTAATAAGATTTGCACAAGTTACAGTATACCACATTATGCGGATTTTGCAAGTCTTGATTTCAGAAATTTCAAAATAAATCATCACAGCCCCGATTTTTGAGGAATCTTTTAGAGGATTTGACTAAAGCGGAGGGGATTAAATGTCATAAGACATGTAGTATTTATATCAGGGACTTGAATATTCAAAAATATCAGCGTATAATGGTACTACTGGTCATGGATAGATTCCAATTCGTATACGTCGGGTAGAGAGTTTATACACCGGGCTGGAATACGAATAAAAAGAAGGGACATTCTATGTCAGCAGAGACAAAAATAGAGACAAATAACTATCTTGAAACAGAAAGCCTCGGCAAGCTCATGCGGAAATACGCTTTTCCTTGTGTGATTTCCATGCTGATAGCGGCACTTTACAATATTGTCGATCAGATTTTTATTGCAAATGCATCTTACCTCGGCTCTTATGGAAATGCCGCCAATACGGTTGTGTTTCCGATGACGGTTGTGGCAATTGCAATTGCAGTGATGATCGGGGATGGGTGTTGCACTTTCGTCAGCATCAGCCTTGGAAGTAAAAAACCTGACGATGCTGCAGGCGGTGTCGGCAATGCTGTTGTTTCCGTTGTAGCGGTCAGCCTTGTGCTTACGGCAATTTATCTTCTGTTTCAGGAACCGATTCTGCGCATGTTTGGCGCAGATGTGAACGAGGAGACTTTTGAGCTTTCAAAGGAGTATTTTTTCTGGATTACCATGGGCATTCCTTTTTACATGTTCGGACAGGCTCTGAATCCGATTATCCGTTCTGATGGAAGTCCACGTTTTGCAATGGCGACACTCGTAACAGGAGCAATCTTCAATATCATTTTTGATCCTATATGCATCTATGTCCTCAGGTGGGGTATGATGGGTGCGGCTGTTGCAACCATCGGCGGTCAGATTCTGTCTGCTGTCATGGCGGCTGTATACCTGTTCAGGATGAAAGCCACGCCTCTGCATAAAGGATGTTTTCATATTCAGTGGAGACTTGTCAGACAAATACTGACTCTCGGATTCGCAAGCTTCCTCTCACAGTTTTCTATCGTGCTGTCCATGGCGGCAACCATCAACATGGCTGTCAAATATGGCGCAATGGATGATATATTCGGGCAGGCGGAATATGCGCAGATCCCGACTGCGATTGCGGGAATAGTGTCGAAGTTCTTCCAGATTGTCATATCCATTTCCGCCGGGCTTGCGGCCGGTTGTATTCCGATAGCCGGTTATAATATCGGTGCTGGTCGCAATGACCGGGTTCTTGGGCTGATGAAACGGCTGATGGCATGCGAAGCGATACTCGGGCTGGTTGCGTCGGTCATCTTCCTTGTGTTTCCAAATCAGCTCATGCTTATTTTCGGCTCAGCAGGTGAAAGCGAATATTACACGCAGTTTGCGGTATGGTTCATCCGTGGGCAACTCTGCCTGTTGCCTCTTGCCTGCATCAATAAGGGTAGCTTTATCTTCCTGCAATCTCTCGGAAAGGCAAGGGAGTCATCTGTGCTGTCTGTTACCAGGGAATTTGTGTTTGGCGTAGGCTTCGCTCTGCTGTTGCCCGCCATCTGGGGGCTCTACGCTTTGCCGTTCTTCATGCCAGTTGCAGATACCGTGACTTTCATCGCGGTTTTGGCAGTTCTTCTCCGGGTAACCAGAGAGCTGAAAGCCCCGGCAAAAGAGCTCAGCTGACCGCCTGTTTTGCATAGTAAAATCAAGAGCGACCCGTAAAAGGTCGCTCTAAAATTATTTCTTCATTCTTTATCTTTTTCATGTTGCAGATAGAACATGGCTTTCTGTGTTTCAATTTCCGCACGCAATTCTTCTTCACTCGGCAAATACAACTTGTACTTTGAAGCAAAAAGCTGTTCGTTACCATGCATAACAGAAAACCTTGCTATATCTTCATCGGTGTCAGAGCAAAGAACAATTCCAATTGTCGGGTTATCTCCGTCACTGCGTTTGAGTTCATCGTACATTCGGATATACATATCCATTTGTCCAACATCCTGATGGGTGATTTTCTCTGTTTTCAGGTCAATCAGCACAAAGCATTTGAGAATGTAATTGTAAAAGACAAGATCAATGAAATAATCCTGCTTTTCTGTATGAATGTGTTGTTGTCTTGCAA
Organism: Oscillospiraceae bacterium; assembly: GCA_021202155.1. GTDB lineage: Bacteria > Bacillota > Clostridia > Oscillospirales > Ruminococcaceae > Faeciplasma. Next base: position 59,995 of record JAJQDP010000033.1, read on the forward strand.
CGAAGGCATATCCCTTTCCAAGCTCCATTAAAAACTTTTGAAGGTTGGTAAGAATACTCGACTCCAATTCACTCTCTGTGAAATCAGAATTTGAGGATAAGCCTAAGAATTCAGCAATCACCGGATTTTTGATAAATTCCAACTTATCAGTCTGATAATCAGACGTAAGCCTTTTCATCTCATTTTCGACAAGACCTTTGTTTTGCGTTTGCAATATACGGTAGTAGTATTGCGATGAAATGTTTCTTTGTAGCGTACGAACACTCCATGTCTGTTCTGCCGCTTCTTTTTCGTACCAGTCACGAGCAGTCTTATCTTCAACTTGTAGTAATGTTCTGTAATGTGACCAGGTGAGCAGAGGTGCAGATTTTCCAGACACTGTGTGGAAAATGTCAGGATATATTTTGTAGAAAGAATAGAAGCTGTAGAGATTCGACTTTGTGTATCCCTTCCCAAATTCTTTTGTCAATGCAGATGATAAATTTTTTATTACTTCCGCACCATAATCAGCTCGATTTTCGCCTTTTAACTCTTCGCTTGCAATTCTATATCCAATCAGCCAATTGCGCTGAACAAGAATTGTGTTTACCGCACGGTAAGCTTCTTTTTGCGAAGATTCTATGATTCTTTTCATATCACTTAAAATGTCATCCGTTTTCGTAAAGCTATTCATAACATCATTTTGCCCAATGCCGATAATACTATCCATTTTGCTCACCTCTTTACTAAGTATAACACGTCAGAGCAATAAAAGCAAGCACCCAGCCGCAAAAGAGCGACCCCACCCGGTCGCTCTTACATTACTTCTTCATCTCAAGATACGGCAACTCTCCATACCCCATTTTCCTGTACAGGTGCACAGCCGCCTCATTCTCCCTTTCAACCTCCAGCCGGAAGATGACGTCCTGGTCTGCGTACTGCTTCTCAAGATAGTCAAAGAACCGACTGCCGATTCCCAAGCCTCTTTTGGGTTCTTTCAGGTACAAATCCTCTACCCAGATGCACGGCTTGCCGAACTCAGTTGAAAAGCTCTTAGCAATCATGGAATAGCCGCACACTTCTCCGTCCGACAAGAAGATGTAGCCTTCGAGGTACGGACAGTCGCCGACGCAGTTATCGAAATCGTTTGCAAAAATCTCCTCCGACCCGTCCGTATACACCGCCGCCGAGCGATAAAACACCCGCATCATCCCGAGAACTTCGTCCCTGTCGCAGAGTTCCATTTTTCTGAAAAGAATGTTCATATATGCTTCCTCCACTATGCATATTGAGCAAAATCAAATTCTATGCCAGTATACCACATAAAGATAACAAAAGCAAGTTGACGGGCAGGAAAAGGAGTGATTTCAGGTGTCACATTTTTTGTCAATCAGTTCTGAAAATATTTTGCTAGAGACCTTAATATCGGTAAGCCGTCATTAAGGCTATTATCAATCATCCAAATAGTATCAAAATCCCAATCAATATAGTTGGATATGTCTTTGAGTTCCTCCTCTGTATGTCCGTAAATGTTGTTACTAAAAGATGATGAACCCGCATCACCAATGCCCTTACTTGAATACTCATTATTGTAATTGCAATCAGTCACTTCTATACTTGCGCTATATAGTGATTGGTTGTCTACAACCCCAACTATGCCAGCTGATATAGTACTGTCACAATCACTGTTAATGCTGATGTTACTATAACAATGACTTAATTCTGTACTATTTTCATTCTTTGATTTTAGATAAAAATATGCTACTATGCCTCCGATTTGTACATCATTATTTCCGTTATAACTAATAACACCACTACTTCCGCAATTTGTTATTGTTGTACCCTCCGCTGAACCAATAACTCCGCCTATATTAACAACACTACCACTAGATGTTGAACTTCCATTTACTAATTCAATGTCAATAGTACTGTAGCAATTTTCAATAATACACTCTTTATCATTATTTGTTATTGAACCACCACATATTCCGCCAACATTCGAAAGTTTTACAGAATCCAAATCGATTGTTACATCAGCATAACAATTTGACACCGTTGCGTTGCAAATACTTCCACAAATGCCTCCTATATCATCGTTGCTACTCCCTGATATATAAATATTATGAGTTGAACAATTAGTAATATTACCACGATCAGCACTTCCACAAATACCGCCAATTTCACTATCGTAATTTAAAATCACTGATTGAGCAACATGACAATTATCAATCGTTGCATAGTATCCTAAACTCCTCGAAATCACTCCAAATACATAGATTGTAGTTTTTTCCAAATCATAGTTGAAGTATGAACAAACACAGTTAAGATTCGATACCGTTCCCGAAAAATCTTCATCCTGCGATATTGCGTAAAATAAGCCTTCACAGCTTCCGCATATGCCATAAATTGTATGTCCATTTCCGTCAAAGCTTCCGGAAAACTTTCCTATAGAAGTCCATTCATTTGTCCAGTAATCGCCAATATTCTCGTTAGCTTTAAGGTCATCGAAATTCCAATAGCTAATATCATTTAACATAATGTCGTTAGTCAACTCAAAGTATACTCCGCTAAATGTTACACCATTATTTGTATCATACGAAAGCTTTGCTAACTGCTCTGCTGTTGCAATTTGATATGGGTTATCTATACTTCCATTACCACCGGCGTAACTCTCAGCAATACTGCCATCCCAAACATTCAGCGTTTCTATAGCTTCCTTTGCTTTTTCTTCAACGCTCTTTTCCTCAGCAATAACTTCTTCATCTTCAACTACTGCTTCTATAGAATCGTTATTATCCTTCTTTTCATCGGATGTCGAACTTGTAATATCCCCTGTTTCACTTTGCACTCCACATCCCACAAACATTGAAACCATAACTAAAACCACAAGCACCATTGCCAATAACTTTCTCATAAACATCATCCTTCTAATATATTTTTGCGCAATAAAAAATGCGCCCCAATAAGAGACGCACGAAAAAGTGAATCCCTCATTGTTGCCACACAATCTCATAGCGTATAAACTGGAATGAGTAAAGAGAGACATCACCTTTTACCAAAGGTGGCATCCCAATTTATACGCAGACTATTAGATTATGTGGCACTTTTATCATACCATAAAGGACTAATTTTGTAAAGGCTTTTTGAAAAAATCGCGTAAAAAAGAGCGACCCTCAACCGGTCGCTCTAATTATATCCAACCTCACATCAACGGCGAGAATACTTTGAGTACTGCCTGCAACAGTTTATACGGTGCACCACGCTTATTGAGCCATTCAACAGTAACCTCTTCACTCTTATTCATCGTCTCAATGAAGTCCACCTCGGCGTCCTTGACACAGCTTGATTTATAGGTCAGGACACAGTTCTCAAAGTGGAGATAGAAGCTCCGGAAGTCGAAGTTGGCGGTGCCGACTACGCACATCTTCCCATCTGCACAGACGGTTTTCGCGTGGATGAAACCGGGGGTGTATTCGTAGATTCTGACGCCCGAATCGAGAAGCGTGCGGTAGTTTGAGCGTGTGACCGCAAAGACAAGCTTCTTGTCGGGAATTTTCGGAGTGATGATTCTCACGTCAACTCCGCTCTTTGCGGCGTGGCAGAGTGCTGTCGCCATCTCGCCGTCAAGTATGAGGTACGGCGTCATGACATAGAGATTCTTCGTGGCGCAGTTTATCATGCCCATGTAGCAGAGCTCAACCGTCAGGTCGTCCGACGACGGTCCGTCCGCAAACGGCTGGACATAGCCGTCCGACTCGCATTTCTGGGTGCTCTGGTATTCAGCATAGTCGACTGTCGATTCGCCACGGGAATAGTGCCAGAGCTGTAAAAACGTCTCGGTCATCTTTGTGACGGCGTCGCCCTTAATCATGATGCCAGTGTCCTTCCAGTGCCCGAACCTCTGCACCTCGTTAATATACTCATCAGCAAGGTTGATGCCGCCGGTGAAGGCGGTGTTCCCGTCGATGACGACAATCTTTCTGTGATCTCTGTAGTTGAGGAAGGTGTCCGGCGACGGTCGAATCCTGTTGAAGACCGAAACGCTGAACCCGAGCGACTGCAGATACTTCTCATAGTCCTTCGGAATCTTTGAAGCCGAGCCGAGGTCGTCATACATGAATCTCACTTCAATGCCCTCGGAGACCTTTTCTTTCAGGATGTCGATAACCGAGTCGAGCATCTTCCCGGGCTCGATGATGAAGTATTCGATGAATATGAACCTCTCCGCACGGTTGAGCTCCCTGAGGAGCTGAGCGTAATATTCTTCTCCAACGGAGAAGTATTTGGTAGATGTATTTTTGTAGACCGGGGCAAAAGCCGTTTTCTCGATGTATCTGAGATTTTTCGCAATTTCCGGGTCTTCCTCAGCAATCTCCGCGATGTTGTCCTCATCTGATGGCATAGCGTGTCTCATCATCTCGCGGTAGCTCTTGAAACGCTTTCCGATTCTGCGATTCTGCTTGGATTTTGAGAAGATAAGATAGAGCGGCGTTCCGAAGATAGGGAAGATAAGCACTGTTATCGTCCACGCAAGTTTGAATGATGTATTCATGTTCGCATTCGTGATGTCCAACGCAACGATAACCGCAAGAGCGATAGAAAGCGCGTAGTACCACACGAACTTGTTCGCAAGATAGTTGACGAAGAAGAGAATAACAGCAAGCTGCAGGAGCACCAACAGTCCTGCAACGACTATTTTGGATTGAAAGAATTTCGCTATCTTCTTCAAAGCACTTGCCTCCTTTGTTGTAAATGAATTACTAGCCACTAATCACTGATCACTATCCGATTATTATACACCAAAATATTATAAATTTCAACCCCTCTGAGTGGGACAATAATCAGTAGCTGTGTTCAAATAGTTACAACTCGGTTACAACTGAGTGACAGTTTTAAAAACCTCATTGACAAGTCGGGATTCTGTTGGTAAAATAATATCATGTATCATTGTGGACTTCCGTATAGGAGTCTGAAAGGAACGAATCAATTAATGAGTGAGTATAAAACGCTGTGTATGGGCTGTATGGAGCCTTTGATGGAGGGTCAGGATGTCTGTCCGAACTGCGGACTTAGTGTCAATGCCGGTAATCTGCCCTCATATCTTCAGCCCAAGACAGTTTTGGATTCGAGATATATTGTAGGAAAGCTAATCAAGAGTAACGGCGAATCAGCCACCTATATCGGCTATGACAACGCCGAATCCCAGAAGGTCACGATAAAGGAATACATGCCCGACGTTATCTGCAGTCGTGCAAAGGGCGGCAGTGAGCTCATCGTCGACCAGAACTACGTCGTTCAGTACAAGAACTACATGTCTGAGTTTACCGAGCTCAATAAGTCTCTGGCAAGGCTCAGGACCATGTCTCATATCGTCGCACCAATCGACATGTTCGCCGCAAATAACACCGTTTATGCAGTATTCCCGAATGTTGAGGGAATAACCCTCCGGCAGTACCTGCAGGACAACGCAGGCGAACTCAGTTGGGATCAGGTGAGAAAGCTCTTCCCTCCGCTTTTAACAACTCTGGCGTGCATACATAACGCCGGAATTCTGCACAGAGGAATCTGCCTTGACAACATCATAGTAACCGACCGCAATGAGCTCATGCTCACGGGCTTTGCAATCCCCGAAATAAGAACCGCCAACACCGACCTGGCTCCAGAGCTTTATGACGGCTTCTCTGCACCCGAGCAGTACTCCGCAAGCGAGTGGGAGGGGACATGGACGGATGTCTACGCTGTAGCAGCGGTCATGTACAGGATTCTTACCGGCTGTATGCCTCCCGAACCGATGTCAAGAATCGGAAACGACTCTCTCATCGAGCCTAACAAGATCAATCCCCACGTTCCCGCGAACGTTTCAAAGGTCATAACCCAGGCTATGCGCCTTTCCTGCGAGCAGAGAATTCAGACAATAACCGACTTCGTCACAAAGCTCTTTGAACAGCCAAGCTATATGACTCAGCTCCCAAGGGGCTCAACCCAGACAATCCCGATTCAGGACACAAAAGACAGGCGTCAGACAAGTAGCAGTAAGAAGAAAAAGAAGAAGTCGAGTGGCGGAAATATTGCGATGATAATCGGCGCAGTTTTGCTCGTTGCAATTGTTGTAGCGGCCTTTCTGGCACTGATTTCAATGCTTCTTCCAGAAAGCTCAAGCGACACCGAGACCACAACAGCTTCAACCTCCGCAACAACTGCCGCACCGGTTACAACCGCGGCGACATCAGAGACTGAGACCACAGACGTCACCACCGTCTCTTCCGATGAAACCACAACCACAACCGCAACAAGCGGAACTCTCTTCGTAATGCCCAACCTTGTAGGCAAGAAGTACACCTCCGTTGCCGAAAGCGACACATGGAAGGGAAGACTCGAATTCGAGGTAATATACGACTATTCCGACGAATACGAACGCGGAATCATCTATGACCAGGACATCCCCGAGGGCACCGACCTCTATCCCGTAACAACAGTCAAGCTCTATGTAAGCCAGGGTCTTGCGGTTGTAGAAATCCCCGACTATATGAACGAGGATGGCTCAAGGATGACCAAGGACGAGTACGTAGCACTCTTGGACGAACTCAACATCAAGTATGAGTGTAGAGACCTGGAGACTCCTGACACCCTTTCCGGCTATGTCATGGACGTCTACTGCGCCCAGACCGGCGACGGCGTCGGCGGTGAGATAAATGTCAAGGAGGGCAACACTCTCTATGTCGACATATCGGTATTTTCGCCTTTGGCTGATGCGGTGGGTTAGCCTTCGGAATGACACGCAGTATTGTTTGAAATTGCGGACAAAAAGCGGTCAAATCTCCGCCGGAAATATGATTTTGTACAGAATATCGGCTTGATACGCACCTTTTTTTGGTGCGTATTTTGGCGCAAAATGATTGACATCTCGCTCGTAAAATGGTATTCTATAAGGTGATAGTACAGTTGTGAAGTGGCTTTTTCGCTTCATAGCTGTCACATGCCCGGATGAGTGCTCCCGGAAAATATTGTGATGATATAAATATTTTCGCTGATTTCTGAAAGCTTCATTCTGTGCAACACAATATTTAATTTGCTTTGAATTGTTTTGGAGGTACTTGTATGTCAAGAACAATCGGAATACTTACAAGCGGAGGAGACGCTCCCGGAATGAACGCCGCTATAAGAGCGGTAGTAAGAGCTTCAATAGCCAAGGGCTTCAAAGCCGTCGGCATCAGAAGAGGTTATCAGGGTCTAATCGACGGCGATATGTATGAGATGAACGCAAGAGACGTTTCGGATATTGTCCAGAGAGGCGGCACTATCCTCTACACTGCAAGAAGCAAGAAGTTCATGACCGAGGAAGGTCTTGATATAGCCAAGGAGAACTGCGACAAGTTCGGAATCGACAGCCTTGTCTGCATCGGCGGTGACGGAACCTTCAGAGGTGCACTTGACCTTTCCAAGAAGGGTGTAAAGTGCATCGGAATCCCCGGCACGATCGACAACGACATCGCCTGCACCGATTACACCATCGGCTTCGACACCGCACTCAACACCGCACTCGGCATGATTGACAAGATCAAGGACACCGAAATGTCCCACAGCCGTTGTTCGGTTGTCGAGGTTATGGGCAGACGTGCCGGTCATATCGCTGTAAACGTCGGCGTCGCAACCGGTGCTACCGAGGTCATCACTGTCGAGAAGGAATTCAACCTTGCTGAGACCTGCGCTAAAATGCTTGAGCAGAAGAAGACCGGCAAGCGTCACTTTGAGATAGTCGTCGCCGAGGGTGTCGGACATTCCGAAGACATCGGTTCATATATCCAGGAGCACACCGGAATCGAGACAAGAGTAACTATACTCGGACATGTTCAGAGAGGTGGCGCACCCACCTGCACCGACAGAGTCATGGCGGCAAGAATGGGTTGCTATGCTGTCGACCTCCTTGCAAACGGTCTTACAAACAGAGTCGTTGCCTTAAAGAACGGTCACCTCGTCGATTACGATATAGTCGAGGCTCTCGGAATGAGAAAGAATTACGACGAGCATCTACATAATCTTCTGAGCGACCTTTCTCTCTGATTTTTGAGCGTGTTCATCATTAACCCCAAAAGAGTAGGAAACCGAGCGTTATAGTGCCACAGGAACGGGGAGTTGTCCTGCGGACGAAATGGCGTAGCCCTGCGGTTCGGTTTTCGCATCCCGCTTATTTGTGCAACAGGTTTGCAAGCAAACCTGCTCAAGTTCGCAAGCGAACTTGACGGGCTTGTAGACAAAGCTGAACAAGTTCGTAAATGAACTTGCAGGTTCGCAAGCAAAGCTGGACAAGTTCACGAGCGAACTTGACAGTATTGCAGACGAACCTGAGGAATCGCAAAAACAATAATCCTTCTGCACTATAAGTCAGCTTTAAAAATAGTGTAGGAGGATTTTATTATGAAAGGTTTTTTCCATCTGTTCGCTCGCTCTGCCAAAGAGCTCAAAAACGTCCGAAATCTCTGTGTAATTGCAATGCTGATAGCACTTGACTTAGTCCTGAAGCTCACAATCAGCATCAAGGTCTCAAACTACATGACAATCTCGTTTGCGTTCATAGCGATGGCGGCGATTGGTATGCTCTATGGACCAACAGTCGGCTTCACCGCCGGAATGATAACTGACATCCTGGGCTACATCATCAAGCCTGACGGCGCATTCGACATCCGGTTCACACTTATCGAAGCCCTCGGCGGACTTCTCTATGGACTGTTTCTCTACAACGCCAAAAACGACAAGTGGCTCGTAGTCCGAATCGTCTCTGCGAAGGCGACCGTAATTGTAATCTGCAATCTATTACTGACGAACTGGGCGATTTCTGCTATCTACGGAAGCGGCTTCATGGCGATTTTGCCTGCAAGAATCATAAAGAACTTAGCCCAGTTTCCAGTCGATGTAATCCTCCTCTCAATCTTCCTGCCTTTGGTCTTAAAAGCCTACACAAGCGCGTTCAAGGGCGCAAGGGTGGTGGACAAGGGCATTTTCAGCGATGAGAACTTCATCCTCGGAATGACATATGTCGTGGTTCTGCTACTCCTTCTCATCGGTTGCACGGGAATCGCCGCACAGTATCTCAAGAATAAGTACGACGACCAGAGCGACATAATAGAAGCTCAGCAGGAGGAGATTGACTATCTCTACGAAATGCTGGAGCTTGAAAAGCCAACTGCGTCGGAATAATCATTTGGGCATAAAAATCGTCGGGCGAACAACCCGACGAAATTTTTTACTCAATCAGAATGCGTCAACCTCATACTCATACTCGCCATTCTCGAACTTGTGGAGATAAATCCTTCTTGCGATGACGTATGTGAGAATACAAAGCGCGACCCAGAAGATAGTTCCCAAAAGTGCATAGACCTCAAGCTGTTCGCTCACAAACGAGAGCCAGTAGCTGGTGAAGTAGATCCCGGTGATGGCTTCGACAGCTAAGTCTTCTGTCAGATACCCTGCGACCACAGCCGGAATGTAATAGATGATCCCGGTGACGAGCATGGTGCACGTAACAAACAGAGGTCTGTAGGCTCTGTAAGCCGTGTGCCTCTTGGCATCGTCCGCAAAAAGTGCTATTAACATAATTGCAGGAATGATGCAGGACAGCAGACTCAGAAGCTCCTCGTTGTCGTAAAGCCGAAGCCTCGGGATCAGCGTTCCGACAACGCCCAAAACGGCAGTTCTGCCCATGATAACCCCAAATACGCTTATAGCCCAGAACAGCCCGAACCGGCTGAGGCAGTATAGTAAATCCTTCAAGGAATCTCTTTCCATATATTATCCTCCTCAGAGAGACAAAGTTTTCACACTCTTATTATCGTCTATTTTACCCTTTTTGTCAAGTGAATTTGTATAGCAAAAACGCCCCGCTGTGAAAAACGGGACGTTTTTTAGTTCTTCCTCAGGACGAACCGTGGTCAGCATCCACAGCTGTTGCAGCTATTGCAGTTGTCACAGCTATTGCATCCGCCGTTGCCGCCGTAGGCGAAGAGGATGATAAGGATGAGGATGATAATCCACCAGTAGCCACTGAAGCATGATGAGCAGTTCATTATTATGTCTCCTTTAAGAAGTATTAAAGCAAGCGTCTTGCTTATAGTTCAGTTTATTCGGGAATCCGGATTGTGTTACTGTTTATTGTCCCGCCGGCATATCTTTAAAATGTCGGTTATGTATTCGCGGTGCAGACTTGTGCGCCGTGAATTGCCGAAATCGGCCGACATCGAATGAATAACCAAAGAAAAAACTGTCAAAGCTTGAAATGTAAATATCAGCGATAGTGAGGAATTTTTCGTGACTAATTTTGATAGAGCATACCCCGCGGCAGACTATACCGACGAAGCAATAAACGCAATAAGGCAGGCTGTGAAGATAGCCTCCGACCTCGGTCACACCTATGTCGGAACAGAGCATCTTCTTCTTTCTCTTCTCAAGGACATCCCCGCCCATGCCGCCGGCGAAATTCTCTCGAACTACGGCGTGAGCTACCAGTCGGTCAATAAGAAGATAATCGAGATGGCTGGCAAGGGCTCGAAGAAAACCAATTTGGACACCGATTCGTTCACCCCTGCGGCTAAACGTTGCCTTAAATTCGCAAAGAAGACGGCGATTGACCACGGCACCGACAAGGCCGGAACCGAGCATATCCTCTATGCCATCTTAGGTCAGCAGAACTCCACCGCCGGCTGTGTCTTAGGAGAACTCACCGGAAACTCTTCCAGAATATTCGCCGCAACTGCCGAAGTGATAGAGAGCGAGGGGAGGAGCCAGCCTGAACATCCATACCGAAGCCAGCCGAAAGCCCCGAACCTTGAGAAATTCGGCTTTGATATGGTAAGAAAAGCTACCCTCGGCGAGTTCGACCCATGCGTCATGCGTGAAGCGGAGCTCGAAAGAATTGTGGGAATACTTCTCCGCCGGCAGAAAAACAATCCCTGTCTCATCGGCGAAGCAGGGGTGGGGAAGACGGCGGTTGTTGAAGCACTTGCCGGGAGAATCGCCGACGGAAACGTCCCGGAACAGCTTCTGAACACGAGGATATATTCTCTAAGCCTCACCCAGCTTTTGGCTGGTGCAAAATATCGCGGAGATTTTGAGGAACGCCTCAAGTACTGCATCGACGAAGCCGCCACCATCGACGGTATAATCCTCTTCATCGACGAGATTCACATGCTCATCGGTGCAGGCGCGGCTGAGGGCGCAATAGATGCGGCGAACATCCTGAAGCCGATGCTCGCACGTGGTGAAATCCGGGTAATCGGCGCGACGACCTATGACGAATACCGCAAGACCATTGAAAAGGACAAAGCACTTGACCGAAGATTTTCAACAGTCCGCATCGATGAGCCTGATGAAGCCACAGCAATATCTATGCTCATACGCCTGAAGCCGAAATACGAATCCCATCATAATGTCCGCATATCCGACGAAGCGATAGAAAAGGCAGTCGAGCTCTCAAGCTACTGTATTCCTGACAGATACCTGCCAGATAAGGCGATAGATATTTTAGATGAAGCCTGTTCATCTGTAAAGCTGAATGCTTTTACAAAAAGCAGAAATAAGTCGAAGCTTGAGCCGAGCCTCACCGGATTAGCCACAGAGGGACTGTCTGAGAAGTATCTCAGCGAACTGAGCAACCGTGTCGGCACACCAACAGTCACCGGCGCGGACATAGCAAGGTGCATAGCTTTACAGACCTCCATTCCCGATGAGCAGGAGCTTATCCGCAGTATCCCACATATCGAAAGCATCCTTAAATCCCGTATAATCGGTCAGGATGAAGCCATAGCTGAGGTCGTGAACGCTCTCCGCCGCTCGGGTTCTGGTCTCAGAGATAAGAGCCGCCCGATTGCAACTCTTCTGTTCTCAGGACCTACCGGAGTGGGGAAGACCTCACTTGCGAAAGCTGTTTCGGAGGCACTTTTCGGCAGTGATGATAAGCTCATCCGCCTCGACATGTCCGAATTCTCCGAGAAGTATTCACTCTCCCGCCTCATCGGTTCTCCTCCTGGCTATGTCGGAAGCGAAAACGGCGGTGAGTTGACAGAGCGTGTGAGAAAATCTCCGTATAGTGTCGTCCTGTTCGACGAGCTCGAAAAGGCAGACAGAGACGTAATCTCAATCCTCCTCCAGATTTGCGATAACGGCAGTCTCACCGATTCTCAAGGCAGGCATGTCTCCTTCCGAAACACTGTCGTAATCATGACAACCAACATCGTCAGTTCTAAATCCACATCATGCGGTTTTATGTCAAGTGAAGTCTCAGACCGTTCTGCTATAGCAAAGCAGTTTTCAAGTGAGCTATTGAACCGGATTGACGCTGTCTGCAATTTCAATCGTCTGTCAAGAGATTCCTGCTGTAAGCTGACAAGGCAAATGCTTTCACAGCTCAGTAGGCGTGCCGCAATCGCCGGCGTTCGCCTCAGCTATGCTGACGGAACGGAGGATCATATTCTTTCAAAGTCGAACACTCAGGAATTCGGCGCACGAGAGATCAAGCGTGTGATAGCTTCGGAAATCGAGAATCCTCTTGCCTACGAGCTTTCACTCGGCAGAAGGGGAGAGCTCAGGTGTGAAATAAATAACGGGAAGGCTATGTTCAGAAGAAGCCTCACCATTTCGGCATAATAAAACAGGCGACTGTAAAGCCACCTGCCATTACAACTGTATTCAATCCAAAGCCGCACTGAATGCCTGCCGGAGGTTTGATACCGGGACAATCTGAATCTTGTGCCCGCCCTGGATTCCGCTCATGCCGCTCCTTGGAATGATGCACTTCTCAAATCCGAGCCTCTCTGCTTCTTTTATCCTCTGCTCAAGGTGGGAAACGCTTCTCAGCTCTCCTCCCAAGCCAATCTCCCCGAACGCTATAACATCGTCGCCAATCGGCTTGTCTTTGAGGGAAGAGTATAACGCCAATGCAACCGGCAAATCTGCCGCCGGCTCGTTGATTCTGAGTCCGCCAACAATGTTGACGTAAATATCAAGGTTTCCGAAGTAGAACCCGATTCTCTTTTCGAGTACCGCCGTAATCAGCCAGACCCTGTTGTAGTCGAAACCAGATGCCGACCTCCTCGGAACCTGTAAGCCTGATTTAGTGACAAGTGCCTGAACCTCCGCCAAAATTGGGCGAGAGCCCTCCATAACACAAGCAACACAGCACCCTGAGACACCCGTCGGTCGCCCCTCAAGAAGCATCTGCGAAGGATTCTTGACCTCAACGAGCCCGGAATTCTGCATGTCAAACATTCCGATCTCATTGGTAGAGCCAAATCTGTTCTTTGCCGCACGAAGAATTCTGTATGAAAGATTTCTTTCTCCCTCAAAGTAGAGAACTGCGTCGACAATATGCTCCATGACCTTAGGACCGGCAATCGCGCCGTCCTTGTTGACGTGCCCGACGATGAAGAAGGGAATCTCCTCTGATTTCGCCGTTCTCATGAACAGAGATGTGCACTCCCTCACCTGCGTAATAGACCCTGCCGACGAGTTCAGGTCATTAATCGACATTGTCTGAATCGAGTCGATGATGACAATATCCGGTTTGTTTTTTGATATGGTTTCGCAGATTGACCGCGCGTCCGATTCCGCCAAGAGATATAGATTCTCGGTAGTAACGCCTAAGCGTGAAGCCCTCAGCTTAATCTGCCTCACCGACTCCTCGCCAGAGACGTAAAGAATTTCTTTATCCCTGCCTAAGTATTCGCAAATCTGCAAGAGAAGCGTCGACTTTCCTATGCCCGGCTCGCCGCCGATGAGGACAACCGACCCTTTGACGAGACCTCCGCCCAGAACCCTGTCGAGTTCAGAAATTCCCGTGTGGTATCTCGTCTCGTTTTCCTTGTCGATAGGGTCTGAGAGATTTACAATCCTGTCGGCTAAATCCACTCCGCCGGGACTTCCCTTTGAAAAGCTTGAAGACTTTACAGCGGGCTGGAGCGTTACCTCTTCAAGAGAGTTCCACGCTCCACAGTTCGGGCATTTTCCGTTCCATTTCGGAGTTTCCGCGCCGCACTCGCGGCAGACATAGGCTGTGCTGGATTTAGCCAATTTAAACATTCCTTTCAATACCCGGACTATACCCCATAGTCCGAGAATACATATTCGCAGATACCGGAGAAGAGAGTGAACGCCACCTCGCTCTGGTATTCGTCAGTTTCCAATTTATCCGCTTCCTCCTGATTCGACAGGAAGCCGCACTCTGCCATAATTGCCGGACAATTTGCAAAGTGCAGAAGGTATATCTCGCTCCCGACCGGCTTTGTCTCACGCTCGTTGTCGGGCTGTAGGTACTTGACAAAGCTACTCTGCAGAATCCCCGCTAATTTCGCGCTCTCCGAGCTTTCAGCAGTGTAAAACATCTGCGCACCCGAATATTTTGAATCGGTGTATGTATTCTGGTGAACCGAGATGAAGATTGCGTTGTCGACCGAGTTCACAATAGCGAGACGGTTTTCCATGTCTGATTTTTTCTGATTCCCGAGCCCTGTAATTCCCGGGTCGTGGATGGAGGTATCGGTCGAGCGCGTGACGACAGTCTCAAACCCTGCCGCTTCAAGCATCCCTTGAAGCTTCAGCATGATACTTAAGTTTATATCCTTCTCCTCGATGCCGTTGATGCTCACGCACCCGCTGTCGATTCCGCCGTGACCGGCGTCCAAGATTATAGTCGGGTAGACGCTTTCAGTCTCCGCATCAACAGGAATAACGGCAATCGGCTCGTCAGCCATATTTATAAACCCGAAAACCAAAAGGAAAGCGCAGAGCATCACAATAAGCGCGCCAACCCGGTTAGTCCAAAGCCTTTTCAACATAAGAAAACCTCCGAAAGTTGTTTTTACAAAACTTGTTTTCTACAAAACTTGTTTTGTATAGACTTATGAGGTTGTCTTACGATTTATGCGACGGAAACTCTTGCGTTTCCGTATTTATTTGCCGTATACAATCTTTGCCTTCATGTCGTAGTTCTTGTAGCCGACATAAAATGCAATGTAGCAGGTAGCAAGGAAGGTGAGCGGAAGTATAGTCATAATGAGAAGCCCGTACCACGGCAAATCAACCGCCGCCATGGTTGTGCTCACCCCGTCAACCATCGTGTTCGGAGCAAAGAGGTAAGTCCACGGCATAAAGTAAAATGTCAGTGTCTTGTACCACGGATAGAAGTCATATGAAACAACTCCGAACTTCGAGAGATAGACGAGTATTACGAAGATGTAGTTGATTCCGGTCGGAATCAGCCCCATAATAAATCCGAAGTATGAGTTGTCGACTCCTTCGAGCCTTGCATCCTTCACGCCGGCTTTTCTTCCTGCTTTGTGAGCGAAATCACCATAGAGGCAGACACACGCGCCAGTCGAGCAGATTCCGAACACAATGCTCATGCCAACTCCGATGCTCTGATAAGCCATAGGGAAGAACATGACAATTACAAACGCGGCAAGCTCGCACACGATAAGATAAAGTGCCGATTGAACTAAAAGCTTAGGTTTATTCATGGTATCATCATCCTTGAGAAAAAGTTGTACCTACATTATATATCATTTTCCCGAAAAGCACAATCCACAAATAGAATTTTTCTGTTCCAAATGGGTAGAATAGCCGTAGAAATCTGAAATTATGGAGGCTTGAACCATGAAGAAAACCAAAAAAGGCGACACAGTTAAAATCTACCGACCCAAAGGCGAGGTAATCCCGGTCTTCAAAGAAAACACGATAGTGGATAACTACACCGCCGAAAACGGAAGGGTATATAATCGCTCTGAGGAAAATATACTTCTTGCCCGTGATGAGGTCGACGCAAACAAAAAGTGATTGCAAACCCGAGCACAAAGTAGTATAATCACAGTATCGGCTTTTCCAGCATATTCTGAATAAAAATGCTGTTTGGAGGAGTCAGGATGATATTGATTAAACTTGTAATAGGGCTACTGTTTGTGCTGGCGGTATTTTTGGGCGTAGAACTCATCAACGCCCATTACAGCCGGGAAAAAGAAACACTAAAGCCCCAGGCAGAGCTAAGGATATATTATGAATCGGACAGCGAGTGCTTTGAATGGCTTGTAGAAAAGCTGAAGGAATCAAAAGCCGTCCGCGACTGCAAAGCCCGGCTGATAGTAGTCGATACAGTAAGAACGGAAGAATCAAGGATGTGGCTTCTGAGCCTTCAGAAAAAGCTCGGCGGCGCATTCGATATTGAGTAATCAGGTGAGGAAGTGATGATATGGCAAAGCAGGATGAAGTGAAGATTTCGGGAACCGTTGACAGCGTTACTTATCGCAACGACAATAGTGGCTTTGCCGTCATCACCCTTGACCTCGGCGACGAGCTCCTGACAGTGGTCGGAGACCTCGGAAACGTCGACGAGGGAGAAGAGCTTGAACTCACCGGCACCTTCTCCGAACATCCGAAGTTCGGTCATCAGTTCAAGGCGGCAAGCTGTGTCCGCTCACTCCCCGTCGAGGTCTCTCAAATCCAGAGATACTTAGCGAGCGGAGTTGTCAAGGGCATAGGACCCGTCACCGCAAAAGCTCTCGTCAAAAAGTTCGGCGAGGAAACCCTTGACATCTTGGAGAATCACCCCGAACGCCTGACCGAAGTCAACGGCGTAACGGAAGCCAAAGCCAAGAAATATTCGGAAGAATTCTTAAAAGTCATCGGCTTCCGGAACGTAATCGGATACTTCTCAAAGCTTGGAACGCCGACAATGTACGGCGTCAAGGCATGGAAAAAGTATGGCAACAAGACCATTTCACTCATCGAACATAACCCCTATATCCTTTGCGGAGCAGGCGTCGAAATCCCCTTCATGACAGCGGAGGAAATAGCCAAAGACAAGGGAATCGCTCCTGATAACTACCTGAGGCTTTCAGCCGGAATCAAGTATGTTCTAAGCGAAAATGCCTACTCCGGGCACACCTGCCTCCCAAAGGACAAGCTCATCGAAACAGCTTCAAGCTTTCTCAATTGCGACAAAGAGCTCATAAATAAAACGATAATCTCCGAGGCGGAGGACGAATATCTCTACATATACGAGAAAAAGGGCAAGCAGTATGTCATGCTCAAGGAGTACTTCACTGCAGAGGATTACATCTCCCGCCGCCTTTCCATCATGAATTCCCTTGCATTCGACACCGGAATCAACTATGATGAGGTAATAGATCTTGCCGAGGAAGAGTTTGACATTACATATGAGGAGAAGCAACGCCTCGCCATCAATACGGCACTTTCAAAGGGCTTTATGATTCTGACCGGCGGTCCCGGAACAGGTAAGACAACCACCCTCAACGCTATAATCTCGCTCTTGGAACAGCAGGGCGACGAGGTCTATATTTGCGCCCCCACCGGCAGAGCCGCAAAGAGGGCATCTGAGCTCACCGGCAGGGAAGCGATGACTATCCACCGACTCCTGGGAGTGATCCCCTCGGTTGACGGTCAGTTCAGATTTGAACACGACGAAAACAACCTCCTTGACTGCGACGCGCTCGTAATCGACGAGATGTCGATGGTCGATGTCCTGCTTTTTGAGTCACTTCTCAGGGCTATCAAGATTAACTGCAAGCTCATCATGGTCGGCGACAGCGACCAGCTCCCGAGCGTGGGTGCGGGAAACCTTCTTCACGACATCATCAGGAGCGGGACTGTCCCCGTAATCGCTTTGACCGAGATTTTCCGCCAGGCGAGCGAAAGTGCAATTGTAACGAACGCCCATAAGATAGTCCGTGGCGAGATGCCAGACCTCAGCCGAAACAACAGCGATTTCTTCTTCATGCAACGCCTTGATTTTGAGTCCTGCGCTGAGCTGACGGTCGACCTCTGCTTAAGCCGTCTCCCGAAAACCTACGGCTTCTCGCCGATAGACGATATTCAGGTTTTAACTCCCACAAGAAAGGGACCTCTCGGCACGGTGGAGCTCAACAAGCTCCTCCAGGCAAAGCTCAACCCTCCGTCCTACGAAAAGTCAGAGATAAAAACTCCGCAGTACACCTTCCGCCTCGGCGACAAGGTCATGCAGGTCAAAAACGACTACGATTTGGAGTGGAAGAAGGGCAAGGAGGAAGGCTCCGGCATCTTCAACGGCGACATCGGCGTGATAACCAAGCTGAACGGCATCTTAGGCATCATGGAGATAGATTTCGACGGCAGAATCTGCAAGTATGACACCAAAAACTTAGACAATTTGGAACTTTCCTATGCCGCGACAGTGCATAAGAGCCAGGGCTGTGAGTTTGACGCAGTCATAATCCCCATCCTTGGCGGCTATGACCGGCTCTACTTCAGAAATCTTCTCTACACAGCCGTCACCCGTGCGAAAAAGCTCCTTGTCATCGTCGGCTCGGCAAAGAGGCTCGAATTCATGATAAATAACAACATAAGAATGTTCCGCTACACCTGCCTCGAGGACATGCTCCGCAAGGACAGCTTCAAAAACGGCGAGGAAGAGGATAAACCGGATGAATAAAGTTCTATCGCGCCTCATAAGCCTCGTCTACCCGAACCGCTGTGGCTTCTGCGGGACAGTCATCCGGCATGACAAGCTTGTTTGTGCAAGATGCTCAGGACGCGTCGACAGAGAAATTGAACGCTCGAAAACTCAGTTTCCACTTTACCTCAGCGTCGGCGAGGTGAGCTTTTCCGGTTGTTCTGCCGCCGGAAGCTATGACGGAGTCATCCGCGACGGAGTCCTGAGGCTCAAGTATCACTACGGAGACAACGCCGCAAAATATCTCTGTCCGGAGCTTCGGGACAACCTTCTGAGAAGTGGAATAGTCTCCCAGTGCGACCTGATAACGTTCGTCCCGATGTCAAGAACCCGCAAAAATAAGTACGGCTACAACCAGGCAGAAATAATCGCAAAGCTTCTATCAAAAGAATTGGGAATTCCGGTCGCGAAAAATCTCATAAAAAAGAAGCACACCCGCAAGGCTCAGCATGAGCAGTCGCTCGAACAGCGGCAGATTCTTGCATCAAAAGTATATAAAACAGGCAGAAACAGAACAGATATAACCGGCAAAACGATTCTCCTCTGCGACGACATCATCACGAGCGGGAGCACTCTCAATGAGTGTGCGAAGGTGCTCAAGAGTCGTGGAGCTGAAAAGGTCTACTGCGCAGTTTTGGCGCAGTTGGCGGACTGAAAAGGAGGTGTCCCGGTGTCGAGGCTTGACTTGGGAATAGATCTCGGAACAGCAAACATAATAATCATGACCGGCGGCAGGGCAGTCCTCAACGAGCCGACGGTAATTGCCTTCAACAGAAATACAGAAGAAGTAGTCGCTTTCGGCAACGATGCCTACAAGATGATAGGAAGAAATCCCCCGCACATTGCAGTTATAAAGCCTCTCAAGGACGGCGTAATCTCGAACAACGACATGGCACAGGAGCTCATCAGGCTCTGCATCCTGAAGGTCATCGGGCATCGCCTTATCAATCCCCGGATTGTCATGTGTGTCCCGTCCGGTATAACCACGGTTGAGAGAAAAGCCGTCGTCGAAAGCGCAGTTTCTGCGGGAGCCAGAACCGTCTATCTCATCGAAGAACCCGTTGCCGCCCTCTTGGGCGCAGGTGCAGATATATTGAAGCCCTACGGTCAGATGGTCGTCGACATCGGAGGAGGTACAACCGACATCGCTGTGACATCTCTTGGAGGAGTAGTCGCCTCCGCCTCGGTAAAGTGTGCCGGAAACACCCTCGACAAGTCGATAGCCAAATACCTCGCCGATAAATATCGCCTTCTGATAGGAGAGAAAGCCGCCGAGGAGCTGAAAAAGAGCACCGCCAACATCTTCTGGTCATCGGACGAGCCGACCGCAACCGTCACCGGCAGAAGCCTTATCACCGGACTCCCGGCGTCAATAAAGCTGAGTGAACTTGACCTGACGATGGCAATCCAGGAGAATATCGACACGATAGTTTCTGCAATAATGTCGGTATTCGAGAAGACTCCTCCCGAGCTCGCGGGAGACATAATAGAATCGGGAATTATCCTGACCGGCGGAGGAGCAATGATTCGTGGTTTAGACCTGTACATAACCCGGGAAACGGGCGTAAAGTGCCATATAGCCGACGCCCCCCTCGGCTGTGTCGCAAGGGGGACATATCGCGTCTTTTCGATTCAGGATAAACTCCGCAACGGTTTTGAGAAAGTCTCTGTCTTCTGACCCGCAACCCAAGCGGGTCTTTTACTGTGCAAATGCAATTTGCATGAATAACATTCCAATTCCTGCCAATAATTCTTCAAGAAAGGCAGGGATAGCATGAAGAAAATCACAATAAGCATCCTTCTTGCGCTGATATTGTCCATAATAACTCGCGGAGTGACCGGTGCTGTGGAAGTCGAAACCACCACCTCAAAGCTCATCCGCCTCCACGTCGTCGCCAACTCCAACAGTGAGGAAGACCAGGCGGAAAAGCTCGTAATCCGTGATGCAGTCTTAACCTACGTCAGTGAACTCACATGTGAGTGCCAATCAAAATCCGAAGCCGTCGACCTGATAACCTCCCACTTGGATGAAATCACCGAGGTGGCGCAGTCAATAACCGACCTCACCGTCCTGGTATCTTATGAAACAGTCTTAGTTGATGAGCGAGTCTACGACGATTTCACCCTCCCCGCCGGCTACTACGACGCCCTCTGCGTCATGATAGGAAAAGCCCAGGGCAAAAACTGGTGGTGCGTCCTCTATCCCTCCCTCTGCGTCTCGGGAGCAATCACGATAGACGACTGCGAAACCCTTGACGATGGTGACCTACTCATCATCAAAGAGCCGGAAAAAGTGAAATACAAGCTCTTCTGCTACGAACTCTGGCAGAAGGTGAAGAGGATGTTTAGCGATAGAAAGAGTTTAGTGGGGACGTAGTAACGCTCCCTCTGGTCGCGCCCTCTCAGTCGCGCCTACGGCGCGCCAGCTCCCCCAATGGGGGAGCCGAGATTTGTGATAGTCTAACTACTTGGCTCTCCCTTTGGGAGAGCTGTCAGCCCAAAGGGCTGACTGAGAGGGCGCAAATCGCAATGTTGACAACCCCCGCTTTCTGCTGTAAAATAGTAATAACACCGAAAGGAGCGAGAACTATGCTAAGGATAGTAACCGGCGGTTATCCGGACGAAAAAGTGGTCATGTATGCTAAAGAAATCAGGACGCTGTTGCAGGATGGCAGGGACGTCCTCTGTGTCATTCCCGACCAGTTCTCGTTCGAGTTCGACAAGAAGCTTTATGATGAGCTCGGCGCGAAAGCCTTCAACAGGGTAGAAGTCAAGAGCTTCCGCCGCCTTTCGGACGATATTCTGTCCAAGAGCCCGCAACCCGGCGGCTCACTCATGCGCAGTGAAGAGAAAATCCCGATAATCTATCTCACGTTGAAGGAAGTCCGCCGCAAGAAGACTCTCAAAGCCCTTGCAAGATTTCTGGACAAGCCAGCGTTTATAGCCGAGATCGGAACGGTTTTAGAGTCACTAATCCGCTCAGAAACCACTGTCGAAGCCCTCTATCAGGGCGCAGAGCGAATCGAGGGCACAGCCGGCGACAAGCTTTACGACATTGCCGTGATTTTCGAGGAGTATCTTCGCAAGCTCTCCGAGCGAGGTCTGCGGGACGAAAGCGGAGTAATCTCCGCGGGAGCGGTCTCGGCAGATGAGATGGGAACCTTCAAGGGCAAATATATCTATGTCGACCGTTTCAACAACTTCTCCCAGGACGAGCTCTCGATGATACGCTATATGATTCGCGATTCCGTCGAGGTAAGCGTCTCTGTGACCCTTCCGATGGGAGAAAAGCGCGCACCGACTTCCGTCTATTCCCAGTCGTTCGAGACCGAGGACAGCCTTATAAACCTCTGCAAAACCCTTGATATAAGCTACCGACATGCCACATGCACAAGCAAACCTGTAAAGCAAAAAGGCATTACAGACCTTGCGGACTGCGTCGCCGGAAAGAACCGCATTTTCTCCGAACCCGACGGCAGTGTTAAGATATATTCCTGCCGCTCAATCTATGATGAAGCGGACTTCGTCGCCGCAAGCATCAGGGAGCTTGTATCAAGCGGAAAGTATACATATAACGATATTTCGGTCATCGCAAGCGATATTTCCTCGTATGAGGACGCGATAGAGGCGTCTTTCGAGAAGTACGACGTGCCATATTTCCTTGATCAGAAGCACAAGGCATCAGACATGTCTGTAATGCTTTTCGCCTTTGCACTAATCGACGCCGCCTCCGCCCGCAAGCCGGATACCGACAGGATAATGAAGTATGTCCGCTCGCCATTTTCCGAGTTCGATGAGCTCGAAACCTCCCTCATCGAGGATTACACCGTCCGCTGGAACGTCGACGGCGAGATGTGGCTTTCCGACTTCACGGTAGGAGAGGAAAAAGAACTTGAACGCCTCAATTCCCTCAGACTGAGGATTATTGAGCCACTGAGGAAGCTCCACGACGCCTGCAAGTCGGCTGATGCCAGGACGGTCGCCTCTGCGTTCAGCGACTGCCTTGAGGAAAGCCACCTCACAAAGCGCGCACGGGACATCATAGACAGCTACTATGACGAGGACGAGAAATTGGAAGCCGCAAGGCAGTTCAAACAGCTCTGGAATGCACTCATGAACTCGGTCGCCGCAGTCTACAACACAATCGGCGACGACAAGCTTACCTTGAAAGAATTCGGCGAGCTCCTGAAGCTCTCTCTTTCCGACAGCGGAATCTCAAACCCTCCGCAGAAGCTTTCATGCGTGGTAATTTCCGACTTGTCGCGTTCAGTCATAACCTCCCCAAAGGTCGCTTTTACAATGGGTGCTAACGATGGCATCTTCCCGAACGATTCAAAGAAAACCGGCATTTTCAGTGGGAAGGATGCCGAACTCTTGGAAAGGGAAGGGCTCAGGTTCGATACAGGAGACGAGCGTCGCCTGTCTGGCGGCAGATTCGACTGTTATACAGTCCTCACCTGCCCGAGCGAGCTTCAGGTCGTCTCCTACACCGTCTCCGACACCACCGGAAGACACCTCCGCCCGTCAATCACGGTAACACGAGCCATCAGGCACCTCGGCATCGAGCCTGTAAAGGCTGAGAGCTTGCCACTATCGTTCTACTGCTCATCCCCGGAAGCGGCGTTCTATCGATTCTGCGTCGGTGAAAGTAACGATGAAAAGGAGCTCGCGGCAATCGAACAATCCCTCAAAACCCTGCCGGAATTTGAGGAAAGACTCTCGCGCCTTGACGCCTCAAAAAATTCGCGAGGACATCGCCTGTCACCGCCGGTTGCAAAGTCGGTCTTCGCCTCCCACGATATAAACGTCACCGCCAGCCGGATTGATACATATAACCACTGCCCGTTCAGCTATTTCATCCGCTATGGCTTGGGAATTGAGCCTGTGGAGCCGATGACCATCGACCCTGCCAGCCGCGGCTCGGTCATGCACTTTGTTTTCGAGAATGTTTTGGAACGTTTCGGCGACAATTTCGATAAAGCCACTGACGACGAGATAAAATCCGCAGTCGACGAGCTCCTTGTTACCTACGAAAAAGAGAATTTAGGCGGCGACTTCGGCAAGAACTACAAGTTCAAGGCTGACTACGATCGCCTTGCTCCTGCATGTTGTGAGATTCTTTTCAACATCAGGGAGGAATATCAGGTGTCAAGGTTCAGACCTGTACGCTTTGAGTATGACCTCTCCCGCGAAAACGGCGAGAGCGTCCTCTCAATTCCGATAAATCAGAACCTAAAGGTAAACATCCGCGGAATAGTCGACCGAATCGATGCCTGCGAGTCGGATGATGGTAAGAAATATATCCGCGTCGTCGACTACAAGACCGGCACAAAGGATTTCAGATTTGAAGACATCTATAACGGTCTCAACCTCCAGCTCCTTCTCTATATGGTCGCCCTGACAGAGGGGACGGACGAGAGCTTCCGTGACTGCGTCCCCTCCGGAATCTTTTACATGAAAGCCGGTTTCCTTGAGTGCGCGGACGACTATTCGCCACTTTCTGATAACGCAGAAGCACGCCTCAAACGCCGTGCCAGACAGTTGAAACGCTCCGGACTCATCGTAGAGGACGATGAGGCGGTCACCGCCATGGATGAAAACGTTTCCGGAGTATATATCCCCGTCAAGAAGAACCGGGACGGAAGCTATGCCAAGGCTTCCTGCCTGATTTCCGAGAAGAGCTTTAAGCTCCTCCGCGACTTTGCCAAAGGTAAAACCGCACAGTTCGGAAATGATTTGTTGAATGGCAAGATAGACGCCCTTCCCGCTGGGACGGACGCCGAGCACGTGAGGTGCTCTCACTGCGGCTATGATACCGTCTGCGCCCGCCTCGGCTACATGTATAAGCCGGTAACAAAAGATGATGGAGAAGCACTCAAAAAAGCGATAAATTTCGGAGGTGAGCAAGATGCCGAACTGGACTCATGAACAGCTTGAAGCGATAAATGCCATTGGTGAGCCTGTCATAGTCTCCGCGGCGGCAGGAAGCGGCAAGACAGCGGTTCTTGTCGAGCGCACAATCCGCCTTCTTTGCGACGAGGAAAAGCGGATCCCAGCCGACAGGCTTCTTGCGGTAACGTTCACGAACGACGCCGCCTCTCAAATGCGCGAAAAGCTCTCCGACGCCCTTGAGAAGAAGGCGACAGAAGAGCCGGACAACGCCTGGATTCAGAAACAGCAGTCGCTTCTCAAGCTTGCAGACATCTGCACCATCAACTCCTTCTGCTTTGACATGGTGAGAAATCACCTCGAAGAGACAAGCTTCCAGAGCGGTGTTCGCATCATGGAGGAAAACGAGTCAAAGATGCTCACCGAGCGCGCCCTGACCGCAGTTTTGGAGAATTCATATCGCGACCGTCCCGAGGAAACTGAACGCCTCATCTCGCTCTTCTGCAAGGAAAACGACTCCTCCCTCCGCGCAATAATCCTCAAGCTCTACGATTTCCTGAGAACCCTACCGTTCAAGGACGTCTGGGCTGATAAAATACTGCAATCCTTCAGAGACGGTACTGCTGTCGAAAGCGTCATCAAGGGCAGAACCCAGGATGCAATAAATCTCTGCAAAAACCTCAGAACCGTCAGCCAGAGGCTTCGTAGCCTTGCTGAAAGCCTTTCCTGCCATAAATCTGCGCAGGAGGTCTTTATCAGTGCTTGCGACCAGGCGGAAGCACTTTGTGAAATCCCTGAAAGCCACGGCTGGGACGAGTGCCGGGAGCTATTTCAGAATATTTCCTGGAAAAGTCTCCAATCCGCCCGCCAGACCAAGGCCGAAAAGATGGAGAGCACCGCCGCTGAGGACGAGCTCTATCAGTCCGCAAAGGACTGCTACGCCCGCCTGAAAGATGTCGCCGCCGGAATCGCGAAAATCTACTTCTGCACAGTTGAGGAAGCAGGGAAGGATGCCGAGCTTTCCGCCGAATGCTTTGAGTCTCTCATGAAGCTCACAAACGAACTATGGGACGAAGTTTTAAGTATGAAGGTCGAGAAGAACGCCGTAGATTTCGCCGACACCGAACTGATCACCGTCCACCTTCTTGCAGAATGCGACCCGGACGGAAAAATACACAGAACCAGGCTTTCAGATGAAATCCGTAATAGCGGCAGATACGCCCTCATCCTCATCGATGAATTCCAGGATGTCAACAATTTACAGGAAGTCATCTTCAAGGCAATTTCCGACACCGATAATCTCGGCGAAATCGGCTCGAACGTATTTGTTGTAGGCGACGTCAAGCAGGCTATTTACCGCTTCCGCCAGGCAAACCCGATGATTTTCATGAACACAAGGCTCCAGGGCAAATCCCCCGAAAGCCCGGTGCGTGAAATCATTCTGTCCCGTAACTTCCGAAGCCGGAATTCTGTCCTTGACTTCTCGAACTACATCTTCTCGTCCCTCATGACCAACGATTTGGGCGAGGTTGACTACACCAAAGAGGAAGAGCTCGTCTGTGGAGCTGAGTATCAGGGAGATGACCAGCCCTGTACCATCATAGAAGTCGATTGCGAGGGCAAAAATTCCGCTGAAACCGAGGAGCTTGAGTATACCGCCATAGCCAGAAGAATCCGTAAGATGATTAACGACGGAGTGAAGGTCGCCGACGGCGGAGTGCAGAGACCCTGCCGTGCAGGCGATTTCTGTGTACTTTCACGCAACAATCCCAATGGCGAACTGGCTGTAGAATGCTTTGAAGCAGAAGGACTAAAGATAGCCTCAACCAGTGTTTCCGGCTACTTGGGTTCGCGTGAAATTTCGCTTCTCATAAACCTTCTCTCAATCACAGTAAGCCCGATGCGTGACATCCCTATGTCAAGCATCATGCTCTCGCCGATAATGGGATTTTCAGATGATGAGCTCGCCAAAGTCAAGCTCTATGACAAGAAACGCAGGCTCTACCGTAACATGTTAGATATATCCGAGGACTGTTCTGACCCAATTTTGCAGGGCAAATGCCTTGCGGCTGTGGCTCTCATAAAGAAACTCAGACTTTATTCGTCAAGCATGACGCTCACCCGCCTGATAAAGAAAATTTATGACATCACCGACCTCATCAGCCTTGCGGCATCCTATGAAGACGGCGACAAGAAGTGTGCGAATCTCTACCTCATGCTCGAATACGCCAAGAGCTATGAGGAATCATCAAAAGATGGTCTCAACGGCTTCCTCCGCTATATCGACTACATCTCCCAGAACGGCGGCGACTTCAACGAAGCGGTTACTGTCACAGAGTCGCAGGATGCAGTCAGCTTCAAGACAATCCACAAGTCAAAGGGTCTTGAGTACCCGTTCGTCTTCATCTGCCGCCTTTCAAAGCAGTTCAACAAGACCGACCTCTACGGCAGACTTCTCCTGAACACCGACGCCGGAGTGGGAGTGAGCTTCCTTGACTACGGAAGTCTCACCAAGCGCAAAACCATCTTTTCAGAGTATGTCGGAGCGAAAAACCTCTCAGAAATGCTCTCGGAGGAGCTCCGCCTCCTCTATGTTGCAATGACCCGTGCAAAAGAGCAACTTTTCATAGTTTACGACATAGACGAGAAGACCGCCGAGCGCGCCGCTCAGTTCTCATATGAGATTGACGGCTCAAAGATTCCATCATCACTTTCAAGCCGGGCTCAGTGTATGCAGGACTGGCTCACAATGGCGATGTGCAAGCACCCGAAGTTCCATCTTCTGAGGGAGGCATTGCCGGATGACGCCTACATAGATGCCGGGCACGTCCCCGATATTTCCGAGGAAATACCTCTTGAAGAAAGCCAGCTCAGCTATGACGACAGTGCCCAAAGAGAAGTCCAGCCGGACGAAAATCTCAGGGAAAAGCTTCTTGAGGTCTTCCGATTCAGGAACGACCCGGTTCTCACCTCAACTGAGGCAAAGGTCACCGTTTCTGAACTTGCCGCCGACGACCCGGTAACCTTCTTCCCAAAGGTTCCAAGGCTCAAGGAGACCGTAACCGAACTCACCGCCGCGCAGAAGGGAACGCTCATGCACCGTTTCATGCAGTGTGCCGACTATTCTCTTGCCGCCAATGACGTGGCAGGGGAGGTAAGAAGGCTCACGGAAGCCGGAATTTTCAGCGAGCATGAGGCGAAATCACTCGATATAACTTCACTTACGTCCTTCTTTGAGAGCGACATATACCACAGAATGAGCCGTAGCCATGACGTCAGCCGTGAAAGAAGCTTCATAGTAAAGTTCACCGACATAGAGGCGACCTATGACATCACCGCCGCCTATGGTGGAACGGATGGCATGATGCAGGGAATTGCCGACTGCATTTTCGAGGAGCCTGACGGCTACGTAATTGTCGACTACAAGACCGACAAGGTGAAGACTGTTGAAGAGCTTGCAGAGCGTTACTCGATGCAGTTGTCGCTCTATAAGGCGGCATTCGACGTGCTCCTTGACAAGCCGGTCAAGTCCTGCTATATCTACTCACTGAGGCTCGCCAAGGGTTCAGAAATCCCGATGTAAAAATTTTTTTGAAAAAACGCTTGACAAACCGACACCGGCGGTATATAATGTCAACCGTAAAGAAAGTAGCAACGTTTACGTTCTCACCTCAAGCTACTGCGAAGAGGTCAATAAGGTTTATTTTCGGAGAGGGAATTCCCGAGCCGTCAGTGATTTTATGAGCGTAAACCATGTGTTTGCGCTTTTTTGTTGGGTTTTCCCACTGAAATTATTTTTGGAGGTGTTGCGCCATAGCCAACATAGCTCATCAGATCAATGAAGAAATCCGTGACCCCAAGGTCAGAGTCATCGACTCGGACGGCACACAATTAGGGATCATCTCCTCAAAGGACGCACAGAAGCTTGCGAACCAGAAGGAGCTTGATCTTGTTAAGATTGCGCCTACGGCAAATCCGCCGGTCTGCAAAATCATGGATTACGGCAAGTACTGCTTCGAGCAGTCCAAGCGTGAAAAGGAAGCCAAGAAGAACCAGAAGATAGTTGAAATCAAGGAAGTCAGAATGACATCCAAGATTGACTCTAACGATTTCAACACCAAGGTCAATCAGGCAATTAAGTTCCTTAAAGGCGGAGACAAGGTTAAGGTGTCCGTCCGGCTTCAATTCCGCAAGGGAGTTCCGCTTCATTCGGAGCTGAGCGACAAGCTTCTTAATCAGTTCAAGGAAGCGGTCGCGGAATATGGCACATTCGATAAGCCCAGCAAGGTCGAGGGCAGAAACATCACCCTGATGATTTCTCCCAAAGCAAGTAAATAAAGTGTGAAGAATGAAGTGTGAAGATAACTCCACACCCCGCTCTTCAGACTCCAAACTAAATCAAGAGGAGGACATCCAAAAATGGCAAAGAATAAGATTAAGACCCATTCTGGTTCAAAGAAGCGTTTCAGCCTCACCGGAACCGGCAAGGTAAAGTTCCAGCACGCTAACAAGAGACATCGTCTTGTTTCAAAGGATCATAAGGCAAAGAGAATCGCCAGAGGCACGGCTTACGCTTCAAGCGCAAATGTCGAAGCACTCAAGAAGACCATTCCTTACAAATAATAGGATAATACTGGAGGTAAATAGATATGGCTCGTGTAAAGGGCGCAATGATGACCCGTAAGAGAAGAAACGCGACCTTGAAGCTCGCAAAGGGCTACTGGGGTTCAAAGAGCACACACTTCAAGATGGCTAAGCAGGCTGTCATGAAGAGTGGCAACTATGCATATATCGGAAGAAAGCAGAAGAAGCGTCAGTTCAGACAGCTTTGGATAGCAAGAATTTCCGCCGCCGCAAAGGCAAACGGAATGAACTACTCCACTTTGATGAACGGTCTCAAGAAGGCTGGAATCACCATCAACAGAAAGATGCTTTCCGAAATCGCAATCAACGACCCTGCCGGCTTCACCGCAATCACCGAAAAGGCAAAGGCTGCACTCAACTAATTAAAAATCTGTAACCACGCTCCCACGCGGGCGTGGTTATATTTGCTTTTAGCAAAGTAATTTTGGAGTACTGAAAAATTTGACGAAAATGGAATTCAAGTTTATAACAAGCAGGGATAACCCTCTCATAAAAGAATATATTAAGCTCCGTGACAATAAGAAATATCGCACCCAGGAGCATAAATTCGTCCTTGAAGGCGCAAGACTCACAATTGATGCCGCAAAGTCGGGAGTCTCGCTTGTCGGCGTTTTCATAACCGAGGAGGCTCTGGAAAAGTACTACGAGTATATAGAACTGCTCAAAGAAAGCTCCGGCGAGAGAATTTATCTTATTTCAGACAAGCTTGCAGGGATGATTGAGGACACGAAAAGCCCCCAAGGTATTTTTTCTGTTGCAACAGTACTTGACAAAAATCTCAGCGTTGGTAAAATAAAAAGCGGGAGTCGTTTTGCAGTCTTGGACGGACTTCAGGACCCCGGCAATGTCGGAACCATTCTGAGGGTTTCCGATGCCGTCGGATTGGACGGCGTTTTCCTCTGCAACTGCTGTGACGTCTATAACCCGAAAACCATCCGCTCGACAATGGGCTCTATCTTCAGAGTCCCGTTCATCGACGACCTGAGCTTCCCTGAAGCGGCACAGCTTCTTCACGATTGCGGAGTTGTTCTTTATGCCGCAGTTGTCGACAAGGACGCAGAGAGCATCAGGGAAACAGTTTTCTGCGGTAGCTCCTGCGTTGTAATCGGAAATGAGGGCAATGGTCTCTCAGAAGAGGACGTCTCGCTCTGCAACAAGAAAATTACAATCAGGATGAACGGCAGTATTGAATCACTTAACGCGGCAACAGCCGCCGCAATAACACTCTGGGAAATGACCAAATAAACTCAAGATAAACCTGAGAGGAGAATGCATCATGACGGAATCTGCAAAATATTGGCTCTGGCTCACATTAGCCTATGGTCCCGCAAACTCAAGGAAGTGGAACTTCATGTCCCACTATAATTCCGTCGATGAAGCCTATAAGCACGTCTCCTCCGGCGACTTCACCAACGTCCTTCCTCAGGACAGAAGGTCGATGGAGCTCGCCACAATGGAAAAGGTCGACGAGCTTATCTCGGAGTGTGAGAAGCAAAGAATCACAATCTATTCCTATGATGACCCCGATTTCCCCGACAGACTCCGGGAAATCTACAACCCGCCGTCGGTCATATTCACACTTGGCAGGCTTGACGCTGTCGATGAAACGGTCATAATCACAGCAGTCGGCACAAGAAAGCCGGACGACTATTCAAGAGCCATCTCCTCAAAGTTGATTGGCGAACTCGCAAACGCAGGAGTTACGATAGCAAGCGGATGTGCATCAGGACTCGATTCAGTCTCGCTCGTCTCCGCAATCAAGGGCGGTGGAAGGGTCTATTCTGTCATGCCATGCGGACTCCTTTATGACTATCCGAAGAATTCCTCAGCCATGAAGAGGGCTGTTTCCTCGCACGGAGCCGTCATCAGCGAATATCTTCCGCATTCGGGAACGACAGCACTCAATTTCAGAATGAGAAACAGAATCCTATCGGGTATCGGCTTAGGAACGCTCATTCTGCAGGCAGGCTCATCAAGCGGCTCACTCAGCACAGCCGCATTCGCACTTTCCCAGGGCAAGGACATTTTCTGCATCCCTCCGCATAACCTGTATGATGACTCCTATTCCGGCGTCGTCTCACTATTGCGTGATGGCGCAATCCCGGTGTTTGACTCAAGGGACATCTTAAACGAGTACTACAGCGTCTATGCCCACAGACTTAATTACAGCGCAGATGTCTTCTCCCGCAGAAGCGAAAGCGGACTTTTCGGAATCAATAAGAACCAGGAACCAACCCCAATAAGACAATCACGAAAGAAATCCCGACCTGAATCATCAGAACCGGCAGAGCAGAAAATAGAGCCAAGACCGACACCCGATTTATCCGGACTTTCGGATGAAAGGCGCAAGATTGTTGAATATATCCTTGCAAACGGAATCGTTCTGTTTGATGAGATAGCCGAGAATGTCGAGGGCACGATAGACCTTGAAATGGCTCTCACGGAGCTTGAATTGGACGGAATCATCCGCTCGCTCTCCGGTAACAGATACACAGTCTGATTCAGGCTGAATACAGAAAGGCAAAATATCACCAATGGCAGATTTAATTATAGTAGAGTCGCCCTCGAAGATTCACACAGTCAAGGGAACCTTGGGGAGCGGCTACGATGTGGTTGCATGTGTTGGACATGTAAGAGACCTCCCCAAGTCAAAGCTTGGCGTGGACATAGAGCACGGCTTTGAGCCGACATATGTCGACATCAAGGGCAAGGAGAAGGTCATCGACGACATAAAGAAACGTGCCAGAAAAGCCGAGCACGTCTATTTTGCAACCGACCCTGACCGTGAGGGCGAAGCAATTTCATGGCATCTTGCCAATATTTTGGGCTTCAACCCGGGCGAAAAGAACAGAATAACATTTAACGAGATAACAAAAACCGGTGTAGAAGCTGGAATTGCCTCTCCTCGCTGTATAGATATGAATATAGTGAACGCCCAGCAGACGAGAAGAATTTTAGATCGAATCGTTGGCTACAAGCTCTCTCCGTTCCTTTGGAGAAAGGTTCGCAAGGGTCTTTCAGCAGGACGCGTCCAGTCGGTCGCCGTCAGGATGATAGTCGACCGCGAGGAGGAGATAAAGAAATTCGTCCCGGAGGAATACTGGACAGTCGAGGCGAAGCTCTTAGGCAAATCCTCAAAAAGGGCGTTTACAGCACGTCTTACAGCCGTTGATGGCAAGAAGGCTGAGCTCAAAACCAAAGAGGAAACCGACGCAGTATTAGCCAAGATTGACGGCGGAGATTTCGTCGTGACTGCTCTCAGAAAGGGCACGCGCTCAAAGTCACCTGCCGCGCCGTTCTCGACAGCATCGCTTCTTCAGGACACCGCACAGCGTTACGGCTTCAGCTCAAGAAGAACCATGAGCGTCGCTCAGGAGCTCTATGAGGGCGTTGAAATTGAAGGCTTGGGCGCAGTAGGTCTTATCACCTATATGCGTACTGACTCCCTGAGAATCTCCGATGAGGCGAAGGCGTCTGCAAAGCAGTTCATAACCAGTAATTTCGGCACACAGTATCTTCCCGAAAAGCCACGTAACTATAAATCCGGCGGCAACAACGTCCAGGACGCTCACGAAGCCATCAGACCGACAATGATTGAGCTCACCCCCGAAAAGGCGAAGCCCAGTCTTACGAATGACCAATACAAGCTTTATAAGCTCATCTGGTCAAGATATCTTGCGAGCCAGATGGCAGACTGCCTTATGGACACGCAGAGCGTCACAATTGAAGTGAACGGCTGTACCTTCAAAGCTTCCGGATTTGCAGTCAAATTTGACGGCTTCACGGTTTTGTATGAAGAATCAAAGGACGACGACTCGGAGAAGATTCCGATTTTAGCAAAGGGCGACGTTCTCAAGGTGAAATCCCTTGACGGACTCCAGCACTTCACCCAGCCTCCGGCGAGGTATACAGAAGCAACTTTAATCAAAGCCTTCAAGGAGTACGGTATCGCCAGACCGTCCACATATGCGACTACGATAACGACCATACTACAGCGTTCCTATGTTGAGCGCGAGGGCAAACAGCTCAAGCCGACTGCTCTTGGAGAGGTAACAACGGAGCTCATGAAGGAGCACTTTGAGGACATAGTCGACGTCGATTTTACAGCTCAGATGGAGTCAAACCTTGACGACATCGAGCTCGGAAAAGCCGACTGGCGGGAGACTCTTGAGACCTTCTATGAAGGCTTCGACAAAGACCTCCAGCAGGCAGAAAAAGACCTTGACGGCAAGCGAATCAAAGTACCCGACGAGCCGACCGACCAGATATGCGAGCTCTGCGGCAAGCCAATGGTCATAAAAATAGGAAAATACGGCAAGTTCCTGGCTTGCTCCGGTTTCCCGGAGTGCACCAACACCAAAACCATTGTGATAGAAGCTCCCGGAAAGTGCCCCTACTGCGGCAAGAAGCTTCTACAGAAGAAGACACAGAAGGGCAAGAAGTATTTTGGCTGTGAGAATAATCCCGCCTGCGAATTCATGACCTGGGACACACCCACGTCGGAACTCTGCCCGAAGTGCGGTTCAACCCTCTTCCAGAAGGGCGGGGCAAAGACCGGTAAGCTCATCTGCCACCAGAAAAACTGCGATTATGAAAAGGAATTGAGCGGTGAATAACGTAACAGTAATCGGAGCGGGACTCGCCGGCTGTGAGGCGGCGTGGACGCTCGCAAATATGGGAATCCAAGTCAGGCTTTACGACATGAAGCCGGAAAAATTCACTCCCGCGCACAAATACACCGGTCTTTGCGAGCTCGTCTGCTCAAACTCCCTCAAAGCCGAAAGACCCGATTCAGCGGCAGGGCTTTTAAAGCTTGAAATGCGCCGGCTTGGCTCGGTCACAATGCCGGTAGCCGATGAGACGAGAGTCCCCGCAGGCGGCGCGCTCGCCGTCTCAAGAAAGGACTTTTCCGACAAAGTAACCGAGAAAATTCTCAGCCATCCGAGTATAGAATTCATCTCAGGCGAGATAACCTCCATCCCCGACGGCTACGTCATAGTCGCGACAGGACCGCTCACAAGCGACGCTTTATCAGAAAGCATAAAATCCATCATCGGCGAGGACTATCTCTACTTCCACGATGCCGCGGCACCGATTGTGACGCGTGACAGTCTTGATATGTCCCGAGTGTTCGAGGCTTCAAGATACGACAAGGGCGAGGCTGACTATCTCAACTGCCCGATGGATAAAGAGGAATACCTGGCGTTCTATAACGAGCTAATCTCGGCTGAAACCGCGCCGCTCCATGATTTCGAGAAGTCCGGCAGTGATAGCTATAAGGTTTACGAAGGCTGTATGCCGATTGAGGCACTCGCCAAACGCGGCGAGGACACAATGCGTTTCGGACCATTGAAGCCGGTAGGCTTAATCGACCCGAATACAGGCAGAAGACCCTATGCTGTTGTCCAATTAAGAAAAGAGAATGTCGAAGGCACGATGTTCAATCTTGTTGGATTCCAGACTAACCTCAAATTCGGCGAGCAGAAGCGCGTCTTCTCGATGATACCGGGACTTGGGAATGCCGAATTCATGCGCTATGGCGTCATGCACAGAAACACCTACCTCAATTCCCCGATGCTGCTTGACAAGCACTTCTGTCTGAAAAAAGACCCAAGAATCTATTTTGCGGGTCAGATGACCGGCGTCGAGGGCTACACCGAGTCCGCGGCAAGCGGAATCTATGCCGCTCTCAGCCTCGGAAGAAAGCTTCTTGGGCTTCCCGAGATAACTCTTCCCGCGGAAACGATGATTGGTGCACTTGCAAACTACGTCGAAACCGGTTCACCCTCCGGCTTCCAGCCGATGGGCGCGAATATGGGAATACTTCCGGAGCTTCCGGAGAGGATAAAAAACAAACAGCTTAAGTATCAGATGCTTTCCGAGCGCGCTATGAACGCACTTGAGAAGGCATTGGCGGAGAATCAGGAGGCTTAGTATGGCTGAAAAAATTCGTGTAATTGTTGACGCATTCGGCGGGGACAACGCCCCTCTTGAAGTAATCAAGGGCGCAATCAGGGCTGTGGATGAACTCGGCGTCGACATAACCCTTGTCGGCGACGAGGAGAAAGTCCGCAAGTGCGCCGCCGATAATCAGCTCGACATCTCGGGCGTCGCCATTCATCACGCACCGCTCGTCATGGCGGTTGAAACCGAGCCCACCAAGATTCTCAAGGAATATTCAGAAAGCTCAATGGCAGTGGGGCTCAGGATGCTCCATGATGGCGAGGGAGATGCTTTCGTCTCCGCCGGTTCAACGGGTGCTCTGACAGTCGGAGCCACGTTCATCGTGAAGCGAATGAAAGGCATCAAGCGTTGTGCCATTGGAATGGTTCTCCCGACGACAAAGGAGCCGTGCATGGTTTTAGACATCGGCGCGAACTCCGAATGCCGCCCCGATATGCTCGTGCAGTTTGCGGTAATGGGCTCAGCCTATATGAATAAGCTCCAGGGAGTTGAAAATCCGCGCACAGCACTCATAAATATCGGCGCAGAGCCAACTAAAGGCAGAGACCAGGAGGTCGAGACCTATAAGCTTCTTGGAAACGCTCCCGTCAACTTCATCGGAAACATCGAAGCCCGTGAGATACCCTTGGGAGGCGCAGATGTCGCCGTAACCGACGGCTTCTCGGGAAATCTTGTACTTAAAACCTACGAGGGAATGGGCAAACTCATCTCGGCATACTTAAAAGACATGTTTGGTGGCGTTACCGGTAAAATTGCCGGACTATTCGTCCTGAAGAGAATCAACGCAATGAGAAAGAAGCTTGACTACTCGGAGTATGGCGGAGCACCGCTATTGGGTGCGGCGAAGCCGGTAATCAAGGCTCACGGCTCGTCGAACGCGAACGCCTTCTTCAACGCCATCCGCCAGGCAAAGCTGTATATTGAAAACAACGTAATTACAGAAATCGCAACCGCCCTTGAAGAGATAAAGGCGCGGTCGTCAGAGGAAAATAATAATGGATAGATTAGAAGAATTTGAAGAAAAGCTCGGCTACCATTTCAAGGACAAAGACCTCCTCATCGAGGCTCTCACCCACTCCTCCTACGCTAACGAATCCCATCATACGAGAAATTCAAATGAACGTCTCGAATTTTTGGGGGATTCCGTTTTGTCGATAGTTGTGTCTGAGTACCTTTTTGAAGAGTGCCAGGACTACCCCGAGGGCGAGCTGAGTAAGACAAGAGCGACTCTTGTCTGCGAGAAATCATTGGCGAAATTCGCCGAGCAGATTGATCTGAACGAATATATTTACCTTGGCAAGGGCGAGCTTTCAAACGGCGGCAAATATCGCCCGTCGATAATTTCCGACGCTTTCGAGGCGGTAATCGCCGCAGTATATCTTGACGGCGGATTTGAAGCCGCAAAGAAGTATGTCCTTCGGTTTATCCCCGAGAACGTCGAGGAGGTCGCCGCCAAGGAGTATGACGACTACAAGACCGTCCTGCAGGAGATAATCCAGAAGAACCCGGAGGAATCTGTCGAGTATGAGCTTGTTTCCGAGTCTGGACCTGCGCACAGACGCTCGTTCACCGTCGACGTCATGCTCAACTCGAACGTCATCGGCACCGGAACTGCGAGCTCCAAGAAGCGCGCAGAGCAGTTGGCGGCAAAGGAAGCCCTCAAGCTTATGGGAGCACTTCCTGATGTCAAGTAATCACGCGAATCTGAGCATTTTTGTCCCGCATATCGGCTGTCCGCATAAGTGCTCATTCTGCAACCAGAACACCATAACCGGGCAGACCTTCATTCCACATGCCAAGGATGTAGTGGAAACCTGCGAAAAGGCTCTTTCTGACGGAGTAGATGTCGCCAACACCGAAATCGCCTTTTTCGGAGGAAGCTTTACCGCAATCCCGATTAACTACATGGTAGAGCTCCTGGAGACGGCAAGGCGATATGTGAGAAGAGGCTTCCGTGGAATCCGCGTCTCGACCAGACCTGACGCCATTAACCATTCGATTCTCTCGACGCTCTACAGGCATGGCGTCAGCACAATCGAGCTCGGTGCTCAGTCGATGTTTGACGATGTCCTTACACTCAACGAGCGCGGACATACAGCACAGGACGTTGTGAACGCTTCCCGGATGATTAGTGACTACGGTTTCAACCTGGGGCTACAGATGATGCTCGGTCTCTACGGTTCGACGATAGAGAAAGATTATGAAACCGCACTCAAAATAGCGGACTTAGAGCCGAATGAAGTCAGAATTTACCCGACAGTAGTCCTGAAAGACACAAAGTTGGGCGAGCTCTACTTGGAGGGCAAATATAGAACCTATGAGCTTTCAGAGGCAGTCGAACTCTCTGCAAGACTTCTTGATCTGTTCGAGAGCAGGGGAATAACAGTCATCAAGCTCGGACTCCATTCGTCAACTGATGTTGAGGAGTCGATGCTCGGCGGAATCTACCATCCCGCGTTCAGAGAGCTCTGTGAGGGCGTTCGTGCAAGAAACGCTATGGAAAAATATGTGGGCGAAGCAAAGTCCTGTACATTCACCGTTCGACCCGACTATCTCTCAAAGGCACTTGGTCACAAGAAAAGCAACATAGAATATTTCCGCACGAAGGGGATAGAGGTAACCATAAAGCCTGACTCATCACAAGCGGAAAATATTCTCATTAAGGAATGATAAAAGCGTGTATTTGAAATCTATTGAGCTTCACGGCTTCAAATCCTTCCCCGACAAGGTCAAGCTTGAATTCGGAAAGGGCTTGACGGCTGTTGTAGGTCCAAACGGAAGCGGAAAAAGCAATATAGGCGACGCCGTCAGATGGGTTTTGGGGGAGCAGTCCTCAAAGACTCTCCGCGGCGGCAAGATGGAGGACGTAATTTTCGGTGGAACCGAGAAGAGAAGCCCGATGAGCTTTGCCTCCGTAACCTTGAATATATCAAACGAAGACCGCACTTTGGAGATTGATTCCGATGATGTCAGCGTCATGCGCCGCCTCTGGCGCAGTGGTGAGAGCGAATATCTCCTGAACGGCGCGCAGGTCAGGCTCAAGGACATCGTCGAGCTTTTCATGGACACGGGTCTGGGTCGCGACGGCTACTCGATAATCGGTCAGGGCAAGGTCGCCGACATAGTCAGCTCAAAGTCGGGCGACCGCAGAGAGATTTTCGACGAAGCCGCCGGAATCTCGAAGTTCCGCTATAAAAAAGCTGAATCTGAGCGCAGACTCGCATCAGCAGAAGACAATATTTTAAGATTAAAGGACATACTTTCTGAATTAGAGGGAAGAGTAGAGCCCTTAAGAATACAATCCGAAAAGGCAAAAAAATATCTCAAGTTAGCCGACGAAAGAAAGACTCTCGAACTCTCGGTCTGGACAAATAAGCTTGAAGAGCTCCGTGCGAGCGAAACCGAAACCGGAAATCTCCTCTTGTCATCTCAGGGCGAATATGAGCACCTCACTAACGAGATTTCACAGTGCGAAGCGGAAATAGAGGAGCTTGCCGCAAAGCGCAGGCAGTCTGCCGCGGCGGCAGAGGAATACAGAGCCAAAATAGCGGAGCTCAATTCCCGCAGTGCAGAGGCGGCATCCGACATCGCCGTCTACAAAAACAACATCATGCATTATGAGTCCGAGATAGCGGAAGCCGAGAAAAAGCGTCAGGAGCTGTTGTCGGCTGAAAAAGAGGTCGAGAAGAGCATTTCTGAGAGGCTTGCAGAATCAGAGCGAATCAGGCTTGATTTGCAAAAGCTCAACGACGAAGTAACCTCCCTTGAACAGGAGCTCACCGGCTTGAACCTTGAAGAAAACGAGCATGAGAGCGATCTCAGCAGCTCCCGCGAAAAGTTAAACCGCTCCTATGTCGAGCGTTCGGAGCTCAAGTTCGCAATCGCGAATTCTCTCAGAGAGAAGGGCGAGGCAGAGTCCGAAATCAAGGACGCCTCCGCACAGATTGACAGCTTAAAACTACAGATAACAAAAACGGAGCTCGACCAGAAGTCGGCTATTGACGGCGTTTCGGACATACTCAAGCAGATTTCCGAGCATCAGAACCGCATGACCGGCTTCAACATGCTCTACCAGAAGAAAACCGAGCTCCAAAAGAAGCTCTCGGCAGAATATAACGATGCTGAGTTAAATAAGCGAGCTCTCGAATCCCGCAGGCAGATGCTTATTGACCTCGAAAACAGCATGGAGGGCTTCGCAGGAAGCGTCAGGAGCGTCGTAAAAGCAGGCAAATCGGGAAGGCTACAGGGCGTCCGGGGAACTGTGTCGCAACTCGTCTCTGCCGACTCAAAATATAGCCTTGCGATTGAGACAGCTCTCGGCGGTGCCATGCAGAATGTCGTCGTCTCGAATGAGGAGTCGGCGAAGGCTTGCATACGCTACTTAAAAGAAACCAACGGCGGCAGAGCGACATTTCTTCCGATAACCTCAGTCAAGGGAAACGTCCTCAATGAGCGTGGACTCGACATGGAGGAGGGCTTCGTCGCGATGGCGTATGAGCTCCTTGACTGCGACGAGGAATATTCCGGAATCATACGCTCGCTCCTCGGCAGAACTGCAGTCGCCGAGAATATCGACCTTGCCGCGAACATCGCAAAGAAGCACGGATATAGATTCAAGATAGTGACCCTTGACGGTCAGGTCATAAATTCGGGCGGCTCATTTACCGGAGGAAGCACCGCAAAAAACTCCGGCGTCCTCTCAAGAAAGAACGAAATCGCAAAGCTTGGGACACAGCTTGACAAGCTTGAAGGTGACCTCTCCCGCCTCAAGGAACGCCTCACCGCCGCCAACGCAGAAGCTGAAAAGTTGGGCTATGACTTAGAGGGCGAGCGCGACACCATCTCCACGATGGAAGCCGACAGGATAAGATTTGAGAGCGAAGCAGAGCGGCTGAGACTCCTGGCGGAACAGCTCAAGGAGCGCGTCTCGGATGTTGAGAAATCGGTTCTCGCAAACAAAAACAAGATTTCAGCCTCCGAGGAGACCAAGACCTCATCTGAACTGAGGCTTGCCGAGCTCGAAGCGGAAATCTCCGCTGTAGAGGCGAGTATCAGTGCCGCAGGCGAGGAAACCGCCGCCCTCAGAAACCGTCGCGAGGAGATTTCAAACGAAATCTCCGGGAAGCGTCTTCACGCAACGGAGCTTGCAAAGGACATCGAAGCGGCGAACCAGTTTATAGAACAGTTGAGGTCGGGAATTGAAAGCTCGCACGCTTCTGCGGCAGAATATCTTGACAGAAAAGCCGAGCTTGAGCGCGCAATAGCCTCTGAAAACGAGAATATCGCCGAGCGCGAGCGCGAAGCCTCTGAATCGAAGCAGACAGCAGAAAGATATTCCGAGAGAATCCGCCAGGAAACCGACGGCTCACTTGAGTACGAGCGGAAAGAAAATCTTGCTCGTGCCAAATCGAAAGAAACATCATCTCTGAAAGAGTCTGTGATGGGCGAAATCTCCCGGCTTTCTGAACGGCTTGAAACGATAAGGCGCGACAGCTCCGACATAATCGGAAGCCTCTGGGAGTCCTACTCAATGACCGCCGATGAGGCGGCATCCCAGGCAGAACCTCTGACCGACGTCTCAGAAGCGAACAAGCACTTAACCGAAATCAAGAACAAGATTCGCGCACTCGGCTCGGTCAACACCGACGCAGTCGACGAATACAAGGAAGTCTCCGAACGCTACGAGTTCTTGTCCAAGCAACTTGCAGACGTCACGAAGTCGAAGTCCGAGCTCGAAAGCCTCATCGACGACCTCACGGTGAACATGAAGAGGATGTTCTCGGAGAGCTTTGAGAAGATAAACGAGAACTTCAAGCTCACCTTCTCCGAGCTTTTCGGAGGCGGCAGGGGAGAACTCATCCTCACCGACCCGGACAACATCTTGGAGTCAGGAATCGAGATAAACGTTGCACCTCCCGGCAAGGTTATAAAGAACCTCTCGCTCCTTTCGGGCGGCGAGCAGGCTTTCGTGGCAATAGCGATATATTTCGCGATACTGATGCTCCGTCCGTCGCCCTTCTGCATCCTTGATGAGATTGAAGCGGCACTTGACGACGTGAACGTCACAAAATACGCGCAGTACCTCAGGCACTTCACCGACACAACGCAGTTTATACTTATCACCCACCGTCGCGGCACAATGGAGGAAGCAGACGTCCTCTATGGCGTCACCATGCAGGAAAAGGGAGTCTCAAAACTCCTAAAGATGGACGTCCACGACGTAAGCTTCAGCGACGACGAGATTAACTAATAAAA
This sequence comes from Oscillospiraceae bacterium, assembly GCA_021202155.1. Classification (GTDB taxonomy): domain Bacteria; phylum Bacillota; class Clostridia; order Oscillospirales; family Ruminococcaceae; genus Faeciplasma. The sequence goes on from JAJQDP010000033.1 coordinate 101,213, forward strand.
AAACTAAGGAGAAAACTATGGGCTTTTTTGACAAGCTGAAAGCAGGGCTTTCAAAAACAAAATCGGGACTGATGAGCGGCATAAACCGGCTGTTCTCAGGAGGAAAACTCGACGACGACTTCTATGACGAGCTCGAAGAGCTACTGATTCTTTCCGATTTGGGAGGAAAGACCTCGGAGGAAATCGTAACATCCCTAAGAGAAAGAGTAAAAGAGAATAAAATCAAAGACCCGATGGAAGCCCGGCAGGCTTTGAAGGACATCATAACCGAAATGTTAGGCGAAGATGTTCCCCTCGGCCTCTCCACCAAGCCGTCGGTAATCCTCGTCATAGGAGTAAACGGCGCAGGAAAGACCACTACAATCGGCAAGCTCTCGAATCAGCTCAAGAACGAGGGCAAGAAGGTACTTGTAGCGGCGGCTGACACGTTCAGAGCCGCGGCAGTCGACCAGCTCCAGGTCTGGTGCGACCGTGCAGGAGTCGACATCATCAAGCACGCCGAGGGAAGCGACCCTGCGGCAGTGGTCTTTGACGCAATGGATGCCGCAAAAGCCCGCAACGTCGATGTCGTAATAGTCGACACAGCCGGCAGACTCCAGACCAAGAAAAATCTGATGGCGGAGCTCTCTAAGATTTCAAGAATCGTCCACACCAAAGCTGAGGGCTGTGCTCTTGAAGTGCTCATAGCACTTGATGCCACAACCGGTCAGAACGCCGTCAACCAGGCTCGTGAATTCAATGAAGCCGCCGATATAACCGGAATAATCCTTACAAAGCTTGACAGCACCGCCAAGGGCGGAATCGTCATCCCAATAGTGAATGAGCTGAAGGTACCAGTTAAGCTTGTGACCGTCGGCGAGAAGATTGACGACATCCAGCCTTTCGTTGCCAAGGACTTTGTCGACGCACTCTTTGACGAGGGAGGGGAAGAGCAATGAAGATGATACTTGCTTCAAACAATCCCGAAAAGCTCCGTGAAGTAAGAGAAATACTCACACCCTACGGAATATCCGTCATCTCCCAGTCGGAAGCCGGAATCAAGATTGAGGTTGAGGAAACCGGCACGACTTTCGCCGAGAACTCTGAGCTCAAGGCAAAAGCCGTCTATGACTTGACCCACATGCCAGTCATCGCCGATGACTCGGGAATCGCAGTCGACGCTCTTAACGGTGAGCCGGGAATCTACTCCGCAAGATACGGCGGGAAGGGTCTTGACGATGTCGACAGATGCCATCTGCTTCTCAAGAACATGGAAGGCGTCCCGGACGAGGACAGAACCGCGCGGTTCGTCTGCGTGATAACCTATTTCGACGAAAACGGTACTTCGCATCAGTTCGACGGCAAGATAGAGGGCAAAATCGGCTATGAGATGATTGGTTCTAATGGCTTCGGATATGATCCACTCTTCATGGTCGGCGACCGTTCACTTGCGGAGTACACCGAAGACGAAAAGAACAGCGTCAGCCACCGCGGCAACGCTTTAAGAAAGTTGGAAGCCTACTTGAAAGAAACCCAGAAGCCAAAGAGAGTATCTAAGCTTAATTCCAGACAGAGAAGCTACCTTAAAGCCTACGCTGCAAATATCGAGCCTTCCTTCCAGATTGGAAAAGGCGGAATAAGCGACGCACAGGTGAAGTCAATCGACGACTATCTCACAGCCCACGAGATTATAAAAATCAAGTGCCTCGAAAACTCGCTCTATACGGCAAGAGAAGCGGCTGAGGAATTAGCCGACAGAACCAATTCAGAAGTAGTGATAACCATCGGCTCCAAGGCGGTTTTATACCGCAAAAACCCGAAGAAGCCGGTTATAGATTTGAAATCATGAGGATAGCAATATTCGGGGGCACATTCAACCCCATTCATAACGGACACCTGAATGTCATCGAAAATGTACAGAAGACTCTGAACCCTGACAAGCTGATACTCATGCCAACCCATATTCCTCCGCACAAAGCGGTGAAGGACTTGGCGTCGGACGAAGCGCGCCTTGAAATGTGCCGGCTTGTAGCGCAGATGTATCATGGCGTCGAGGTCAGCGACTTTGAGCTTAAGTCAGAGGGCAAGAGCTACACCGTTACGACGATGGAGAATCTTCACAGCACCTATCCCGACGATGAGCTATATTTCGTAATGGGAAGCGACATGTTCCACACGTTTTTGACATGGGTCAAGCCGCACAGAATAATGGAGCTCTGCACCCTCGTCTGCGTCTGCCGCTCGGATGATGACAGAAAGCGGGCTGAATCGGATGCAGTGGAAATCAGGCTTGCCGGCGGCAACTGTATTCTCATCGACTGCGAAGCTGTCGAGGCATCCTCAACCGAAATCCGGGCTGACGTGATAGCCTACAACAGTACTTTCGGACAGGTTCCCGAGAATGTTGAACGCTATATTCTGGAAAAAAGCCTTTATAATTTTGACAAAACGAAGTATAATAGCTACAGAGAATATTTAGCGGGAATTCTCTCTGAAAAGCGGTTCAACCACTCCCTCAATGTTGCCGATGAAGCTCTCAAGCTTGCGGTTTTGTATGACTGCGACCGCGAGAAAGCCTATTTTGCGGGGCTCGTCCACGACATCTGCAAGGAAATTCCGACCAGCGAGCAGTACGCACTGACACTGCGAAGCCCTCTTGATGTCACCGATGTCGAGCTTAATGCTCCCAAGACCTATCACGGCATCGCCGGGTCTGTATTTCTGGAAGAGCATTTCGGGATAACCGACCCTGACATCCTCTCAGCCGTCCGCTATCACACAGTAGCAAAAGGCGGGATGAACCTTCTTGAGAAGATAATCTACATGGCGGATTTGATCTCGAAAGAGCGTCACTATCCCGATGTTGAGTACTACCGCGATGTCACCCATAAGGATCTGAATCTTGGTCTTTATGAGGCGATGAAGTTCTCGATTGAGGATTCCATCTCGAAGACCCGAACCATCCCGACTCTTACGCTCGACGCGTACAACGAATACACCCTCTATAAGCTGAGCCTTAAGGGCAAGACGGAAAAGTAGGAATCAAAGGATTCAACGCCCTTTTGTGAGTGAACATGAAAGAGCTACTGAAGAAAATCCTGTCCAAATTTGAGAGAGAAGAACGCCCTCGCCTGAAATTCCGCCGTGGAGACAAGCTCCCGCTTATGATGGCGATAGCCTGCATCATAACAGCAACGGCGACCTATATGGTTCTGAGCGGAACTGCGGCATACGCGAAAAAGCTTGCGGCATTGCGAGCCATAACCCCGGAAATTCAGGACTATGAGCTTGGAGACTACTCTTTTGAACCGGTCACCACAAAGAGAAATATTCTCTTCTCGATAACCAGTGAGGGAGAACTGTGCCGTGTTCATGTTCTCACTTTCGACGAGGACAAGCACACCCTTGACATTATGGACATCCCGCCAGATACCTTTGTCTCCTGCGGAGGCTTTGAAGGAACACTTTCGGAAGCCTACGAGACTGAGGTTTATACCGAAATAGTTTCGATGGCACTGAGCATCCATCTTGACGGAAGCGTGTCAACTGACGTGAAAGCTATCTCAGATTGCGTAAATCTTCTTGGCGGAGTGAAATTAACACTTGACAAAGAGCTGAAAATCGGCGAAAATATTCTTAGTAAAGGCGAGAGAACTGTTTTAGGCAGTGTGGCTTCCATTATCATCTCTGACAGGGAAGCCTATACTGATGGCGACACTGACAGAATTACAGCCTACCACCGGCTTCTTATGTCACTTATCCAGACGCTTAAGGACAAAGGCGCGGTAGAGTGGGTGAGTCTCACACTCAACATCATAGTAAACAAAGTCGAAACCGACATGACTGTCAGCGAGATTATAGAGCTTATAAATCTCCTGAACGAGACAAACGCAGAGAACATTAATATCCAACTTTTAACAATATAAAACTCAAAGTAAAGGAGCAAGAAATGACAGAATTAGAGAAAATCACGGCAATCGTAAAAGCACTCGACTCAAAGAAGGCTGAGGACATCCGGGTTATCAAGATAACCGATCTGACCATCATTGCGGACTATTTCGTTATCGCCGGCGGCACTTCCACGACCCACACAAAGGCTCTTGCTGACGAGACAGAGTTCAAGCTTGGAGAGCTTGGCATCAAGCCCGACCATATCGAAGGCGTCGACGGCGCAAGCTGGATAGCAATGGATTTCGGCGACATCATTGTGCATGTATTTTGCAGCCCGTCTACGGGTGTGGATACAAGGGCACAATACTCGCTTGAAAAGCTATGGAGCGACGGCGAGGTTATTGACATCTCGGGAATGTTGTGCTAAAATTAACCGCAACGAATTGACAAAAGGGTCACACCAAGTAAAATATAAGGACTGATAACAATGAAATATGATTTCGCGGCTGTCGAGAAAAAATGGCAGGACTATTGGGAAGAAAACCACACTTTTGATGCCAAAATAGACCACTCAAAGAAGAAGTTCTATGCTCTCGTAGAGTTCCCGTACCCGTCAGGAGCAGGGCTTCACGTCGGACATGTCAAGGCATTTTCCGGACTCGAAGTAGTCTGCCGCAAGAAGAGACTTGAGGGCTATAACGTCCTCTTCCCGATTGGCTTTGATGCATTCGGACTTCCGGCTGAGAATTATGCCATCAAGACCGGAGTACACCCAAGAATCTCCACCGACCAGAATATCCACCACTTCTCAGAGCAGTTAAAGAAGGTCGGCTTCTCGTTCGACTGGTCACGCACCGTCGACACAACCGACGAGGACTACTACAAGTGGACGCAGTGGATATTCCTCAAGATGTTCGAGCACGGTCTTGCATTCAGAGACAAGACCCTCGTCAACTACTGCCCGAGCTGTAAGGTAGTACTCTCGAATGAGGACTCCCAGGGCGGCAAGTGCGACGTCTGCCATAGCGACGTAATCCAGAAGCCGAAAGACGTCTGGTATCTTAGAATCACTGATTATTGCGATAAGCTCTTGGAGGGTTTGGAGGAGGTCGACTATCTCCCAAACATCAAGCTCCAACAGCAGAACTGGATTGGAAAGTCCACAGGTGCATTCGTCAACTTTGAGCTCAAGGATATTCCCGAGAAGCTCAGAATCTATACAACCCGTCCCGACACTCTCTATGGCGTCACCTTCATGGTAATGGCACCCGAGCACCCGATTATCGATCAGTACGCAGATAAGATAACCAATTTTGATGCTGTCAAGGCATATCGCGACGAGTGCGCAAAGAAGACCGAGTTCGAGAGAACACAGCTCGTCAAGGACAAGACCGGCGTCAAGCTTGAGGGCATTTCCGCCATCAATCCCGTAAACGGCACCGAGATTCCCGTCTACATATCCGACTATGTAATGATGGGCTACGGCACCGGTGCCATCATGGCAGTTCCCGCACATGACCAGAGAGACTATGAATTTGCAAAAAAGTTCGGCATCGATATAATCGAAGTCATCAAGGGCGGCGACATCTCAAAGGAAGCCTACACCGGCGACGGCGAGATGGTCAACTCAGGCGAGCTCAACGGTCTTACGAACAAGAAAGATTCCATCGAAAAGATGATTGAAGTCTTAGAGGCGAAAGGCGTAGGCGAGAAGGGCGTTCAGTACAAGATGAAGGACTGGGCATTCAACCGTCAGCGTTATTGGGGAGAACCCATCCCGATTGTATACTGTGAGCACTGCGGAATGGTTGCTGTTCCGTATGACGAGTTGCCTCTTAAGTTGCCTGAAGTCGAGAATTTCGTCCCCGGCTCTGACGGCGAAAGCCCGCTTGCCAAGATTGACAGCTTTGTAAACTGCACCTGCCCGAAGTGCCATAGACCCGCAAAGAGAGAAACCGACACTATGCCTCAGTGGGCTGGTTCGTCGTGGTACTATCTCCGCTACTGCGACCCGCATAATTCCGAAGCTCTTGCTTCCAAGGAAGCATTGGACTATTGGATGCCGGTAGACTGGTACAACGGCGGCATGGAGCATGTCACCCGACACCTAATCTATTCAAGATTCTGGCACAAGTTCCTCTATGACATCGGAGCTGTCAACACCCCCGAGCCGTATATCAAGCGCACAGCTCAGGGACTCGTTTTAGGTCTCGATGGCGAGAAGATGAGTAAATCAAAGGGCAACGTTGTCGACCCGCTCGATGTTATAGGCGAGTACGGCGCAGACGTCCTGAGAGTCTACACCCTCTTCATGGGCGACTACGAAAAGGCGGCTCCCTGGAGCGAATCGAGTGTCCGCGGCTGTAAGAGATTCTTGGAGCGCGTCTGGGCACTGCAGGACACACTCATTGACGGTGACTCCTACAAACCCGAGTTCACATCGAAGATGCATAAGCTCATCAAGAAGGTTTCCTCCGACATAGACACGATGAAGTATAACACCGCAATCGCCGCGATGATGACAATTCTGAACGACTTTGCGGCGGCAGGTTCAATCAACCGCGCCGAGCTCAGGGATTTCCTAATCATGCTCTATCCGTTCGCTCCCCACATCACCGAGGAGATGTATCTTGCAAACTATGGCGAGTATATCCATGACGCAAAGTGGTGCACCTATGACGAAGCTCTCTGCAAGGATTCAAAGGTCGAGATAGCCGTTCAGATAAACGGCAAGATCAAGGACAAGGCTATGGTTCAGACGGAAGCTACTTCCGATGAGGTCTTAGCTCAGGTCAAGAGCATGGACAAGATAGCGAGTGAGCTTGCTGGCAAAAACATTGTCAAGGAAATCTACGTCAAGGGCAAACTTGTCAACATCGTCGCAAAATAATTTCAGAAAGTTGCAAATTTCTCTTGACTTCCGCTTGCATTTGTTCTATAATGTAAGAAGTTACATTGTGCGTAAATGTAAAATAACCTCAGCCAGGTGCAGATACCGGGCTTCCCGGTGAACATTCTGTCCAAGTGGCAAAGGGAGGGAACATCAAATGGCAGAAATACACGTCGGTAAAAACGAATCTTTGGACACCGCTCTGAAACGCTTCAAGAGATCATGCGCTCGTGACGGTGTTATCGCCGAGGTACGTAAAAGAGAACACTACGAAAAGCCTTCTGTAAAGCGTAAAAAGAAGTCGGAAGCTGCTCGTAAGCGTAAGTACTAATCAGTTGTGAGAATAGCAACTGTAGCTACAACTAAAATCAAAGGCGAGCAGTTTTCTGCCCGCTTTTGTTTTTGATTGGTGATTTCAATGCTTTTTAAACCGAAATACGTTTTCAACTCCATCGCCGACATTGACCCGGAATTCCTGAGACGTGAGAATATCAAAGCTCTCATCTTAGATTTAGACAACACTCTGACGACCCACAACAACCCGATTCCGAATGAAAGAATCACCGGATGGCTGGAACAGATGAAGGCTGAGGGTGTCCCTATGCTCATCATGTCGAACAACCACTATGAGCGTGTGAAGCCGTTCTCGGAGTCCTTAGGACTCGATTTCGTCTGCGATGCCGGAAAACCATTAGGCAAGGGCTATAGGGAAGCAGTGGAACGCCTGGGACTCAGTAAAAAAGAGGTTGCCACCGTCGGAGACCAGATATATACCGATGTCTTAGGCTCGAATCTCCACGGCATCCGAGTCATATTCACGTTTCCGATGGTCTATGAAACCGGCTTCTGGTTCAGGGTCAAAAGAACCCTTGAAAAGCCATTACTGCCAAAGAAAGAGAGGGCACTCAAATGACAGCAATTTTCGGACCTGCCGGCAGTTCCGATGCATTCTCAAAGAAATACAAGAAATCATCCGACATGCCAAAGTACCTGAGCGAAATGGGTCTTGATGCCTTTGAATATCAGTGCGGACAGGGAGTAAGAGTCAGCGAACAATCGGGACTTGCACTCAAAGCCGAAGCAGAAAAGTGGGGAGTAAGACTTTCGCTCCACGCGCCTTACTTCATCTCGCTTTCGAGTGTTGAGCCCGAGAAGCGGGACAAGAGCATCGACTACATACTGCAGTCCTGCCGCGCGGCAAGACTTATCGGAGCTGACAGAATCGTCATCCACTCCGGCTCATGTGCCAAAATATCCCGCGAATACGCACTTGAGCTCGCCTGCGAAACTCTCTCAAGAGCAAGACAGGCGGCAATCGCTGAGGGCTATGAAGACATCCACTTCTGCCCGGAAACTATGGGCAAGGTGAACCAGCTTGGAACACTTGATGAAGTTCTGACTCTTTGCAAGCTTGACGACACTTTCCTGCCGACGGTCGATTTCGGACACCTGAATGCAAGAACCTTCGGAGCAGTCAACTCGCACGAGGCGTTCTCGGAAATCTTGGATAAAATAGAAAACGAGCTCGGAAGCGACCGCCTGAAGGTCTTCCACTCCCACTTCTCAAAGATCGAGTACACCACTCCGGGAGGCGAGAAGAAGCACCTTACGTTCGAGGACACCACCTATGGTCCCGATTGCGAGCCGCTTATGGAACTGATAGCAAAGAGAGGCTTGACTCCTACGTTCATCTGCGAAAGCGCAGGAACGCAGGACATCGACGCCCTCACAATGAAACAAGTCTACAATAATTATTTATCGGGAGGAAAATAAACATGAGCAAATTTGAAAAACTGTTTGAAGTTCTGCCCTCCGGTATCGACTGCGCACTCATCACCGCAGACGTCAACCGCAGATACTTCACCGGCATGAAGTCTTCCGCCGGAACGATTCTTGCATTCAAGGACAAGGCATACCTCATCATCGACTCAAGATATTTCGAGGTCGCATCGCTTACTGTCAAGGATGCAGAGGTAATTCTCCAGGGCAAGCTTTACGAGCAGGTTAACGAGCTTTTAACCAAGCACGGTGCCAAGAACGTCGCCATCGAAAGCGACTGGGTAACCGTTTCTCAACTGAATTCGTTCAAGGAAAAGATTACAGCCGCGGAGGTTCTTTCTTCAAACGACCTGAGCAAGGCTATAGGCGAACTCAGAATCGTCAAGACACAGGATGAAATTGACCGCATGATCAAGGCTCAGAGAATCGCCGAGAAGGCTTTCGAGAACGTTTTAAACTTCATCAAGGTCGGCGTCACCGAAAAGGAAATCGGGCTCTGCCTCGATTACTACATGCTCAATAACGGCGCAGAGGAGCTCTCGTTCGAGACTATCGCCTTGACCGGCGCGAACACCTCCCGCCCTCACGGCGTTGGCGGCGATACCAAGGTCACGGAGCACAGCTTTGTTCTCATGGACTACGGCGCAACCTATGACGGCTACCACAGCGACATGACCCGTACTGTCTGCGTAGGAACTCCTACCGACAAGATGGCAGAGGTCTACAACATCGTTCTCAAGGCTCAGCTTGAAGCAATGAAGCACATCAAGGCTGGCGTAAAGGCGAGTGATGTCGACAAAGTCGCAAGAGACATTATCACCGAAGCCGGCTATGGCGAGAATTTCGGACACTCCCTTGGTCACGGCGTCGGTCTTGAGATTCATGAAGCTCCCGCATGTGCGTCCACAAGCAAGCACGTTTTCAAGGAGAACATGATTGTTACCGATGAGCCGGGAATCTATCTCCCCGGAGAGTTTGGCGTCAGAATCGAAGATTTTGTAATTGTCAAGAATGACGGTTGCATCGACATGACAGAGGCTCCGAAGTCGCTCATCATACTCTAAAAAAGCGAATTTCGGCATAAAATAATCGTGATATTGCACATAATTTGATTATACCCCTTGCATTATTGGCGATTATCGGTTAAAATAGAATTACTAAAGACAGAACTATCCTTTGGACTCTTCATCAGTGTCCGAAAGAATTGGAGGAAAATTTAAATGATTTCAGCAGGTGAATTCAGAAACGGCGTAACCTTTGAAGAAGATGGCAACGTCATGCAGGTCATAGAGTTCCAGCACGTAAAGCCCGGTAAAGGTGCGGCTTTCGTAAGAACCAAGACCAAGAACGTACTTACAGGCGCAGTAGTTGAGAAGTCCTACAACCCCACCGCCAAGTTCCCGACAGCATACATCGAGAGAAGAGACATGGAATACTCCTACTCTGATGGCGAGCTCTACTACTTCATGGACTCCGAAACCTATGAGCAGATTCCCGTAAGCCCGAACGATGTCGGCGACAACTTCAAGTTTGTCAAAGAGAACATGGTCTGCACCATCCTTTCCTATAAGGGAAAAGTCTTCGGCGTAGAGCCCCCGTTCTTTGTAGATTTGGTTGTAACCCAGACCGACCCCGGTTTTGCTGGCAACACAGCAACTAACGCCCAGAAGCCCGCAACCCTCGAAACCGGAGCAGAGATAAAAGTACCGCTATTTATCAACGAAGGCGAGACTATCCGCATCGACACCCGTACCGGCGAATATATGGGACGCGCTTAATCTCTTATCAACAATACTAAAATTCAAATTAGAGGAGGATTTGTTATGAATTTATCAGAAAAGGTACAGTATCTGAGCGGTCTTATGGACGGCTTGGGAATTGACGACTCAACCGACACCGGAAAGGTTCTTCTTGCAATGAAGGACATTTTAGACGAGGTATGCGAGGCTGTTGACGGAATTGACAGCGATGTCGACGACATTGTCGATTTCTGCAACGCCATGGACGAGGATCTCCACCACGTGGAGGAAGCGGTTTTTGATGAACCTCATGACGAGCCGCCTCATCACCATCCACACCCTCATGGTGAGCCTCCATGCGGTCACCACGGTCCTCATGGTCCACATGATCCACACGGTCCTCACGATCCGCACGACCCACATGATCCGCATCATCACGAGCATTGCTGCCACCATCACAAGGAAGATGATATGCTCCCTTTCCTTGATGACTGGGATTTCGACGAGGACGAGGATTTGCTTCCTCCACTCTGGAAAGACGACGAGGAGGAAGTCGATATACCCGACGAAACAGACGCAGACGAGGCTCCTGAAGCGGGCAACGAGGACAATACCGAAGAGTAATTCTCACAAAAAGCAGAACGCGTATTTTGCTCTCCTGTAAATTTTGCAGGGGAGCAAGTATTGTGCACAATAGCTATTTAATATACTAAATAGTGACTCAAGAAAGAATATAGGTGACATATGTCCACTCAGACTCAGACTAAAAACAGACAAATCGACACAAAGAAGCTTGTTTTGGCGGCACTTTTTTCCGCACTTGCTTATCTTGTTTCATTAGTATTCAGAATACCATTCGTCCCGGCTGTCAGTTTCCTAAAGTATGACGCCAAGGACGTTATCATAGCCCTTGAGGGCTTCATCTTGGGACCGTGGTACTCGGTCGCAACTTCTGTTATTGTCTCGCTTATCGAGATGGTGACGGTCAGCTCAACTGGAATCATCGGAGCGGTTATGAACGTTCTCTCAACCCTCTCGTTCGTAGTTCCGGCAACAGTAATCTACAAGTACAACCGCAAGGTTTCCGGTGCTGTTATGGGACTCGCGGTCGGAGTATTGGCTATGACCGGCTGTATGCTCCTCTGGAACTACTTCATCACGCCTCTCTATATGGGAGTTTCAAGAGAAGCTGTCGCGGCACTACTTCTTCCCGCGTTCTTCCCGTTCAACTTCATAAAGGGCTTGATAAATGCCTGCCTTACATTCATCCTATATAAGCCGATAATGACAGCTCTGAGACACGCGAAGGTACTTCCGGCGTCGTCGGGAAGTGCACCGAAGAAGGGAACTGCAGTCGCAATCAATATCGCGATGGTAGCAGTGCTTGCATGTGCACTTGGTATAGCAATCTGGCTCAGCACAAGAGGCTGATATAACAGTAAATCAAAAAGATGGATAGGTGATACATAATGCTTACACTTGATAAGTTTGAAGAGGCGTCAGAGGTAGTCAAACAGGCTACACAGGAGACAAAGCTCGTCTACAGCCCCTATTTCAGCGAAAGAACCGGCAACAAGGTATATCTCAAGCCTGAGAATATGCAGGTCACGGGAGCTTACAAGGTCAGAGGTGCTTACTATAAGATAAGCACACTTTCCCAGGAGGAGCGCGACAAGGGCTTGATAACCGCTTCCGCCGGAAACCACGCCCAGGGCGTAGCGTACGCGGCAAAAGTCTATGGCTGTAAAGCTGTGATAGTCATGCCGACGACAACTCCGCTTATCAAGGTAAACCGCACCAAAAGCTATGGCGCAGAGGTCGTCCTTTATGGCAACGTCTATGATGAAGCCTGCGAATATGCTCTCAAGCTTGCTGAAGAAGAGGGCTATACCTTCATCCACCCGTTCGACGACCTGACAGTTGCAACCGGACAGGGCACAATCGCGATGGAAATCGTGAAGGAGCTCCCGCTTGTTGACTGCATCCTGGTTCCAATCGGAGGCGGCGGACTCGCTACCGGTGTTTCAACCCTTGCAAAGCTTTTGAACCCGAATATCCACGTAATCGGCGTTGAGCCCGCAGGAGCGGCTTGCCTGACCGCTTCGTTTAAAGCAGGAGAGGTCGTAACCCTGCCGACCGTCAGCACAATAGCCGACGGCACAGCAGTCAAGACCCCCGGTAAGGAGATATTCCCGTATCTCCAGAAAAATCTTGACGACATCATCGCTGTCGAGGATGACGAGCTCATAGTTGCGTTCCTTGACATGGTCGAGAACCACAAGATGATAGTCGAGAATTCAGGACTCCTGTCTGTAGCGGCACTAAATCATCTTGGCTTCAAGGGCAAGAAGGTCGTCTCAGTCCTCAGCGGCGGCAACATGGACGTCATCACGATGTCCTCAGTAGTCCAGCACGGTCTTATTCAAAGAGACAGAATCTTCACCGTTTCCGTTCTTCTCCCCGACCGCGCAGGCGAGCTTGTCAGAGTCGCAACGGTCATCGCAAACGAGCAGGGCAACGTCATCAAGCTTGACCATAACCAGTTTGTCAGCACGAACCGCAATGCGGCAGTAGAGCTGAAGATAACGATGGAAGCTTTCGGCACAGACCACAAGCAGAGGATAGTAAAAGCCCTCGAAGACGGCGGCTTCAACCCGAAGGTCATCACACCTAATCTTTAATTTGTGACAAAGTATGAAGTTTGTCCATGATTTAAGTCTTGACAAGCCCCGAATAGCTCGCTATAATCAAAATATAATAAAACCCTTATCAAGAGCGGTGGAGGAATCTGGTCCTATGAAGCCCGGCAACCTGTTTTCAAGGTGCATAGTTGCGTAGCAACTGTATCCAGCGGTTTAACCGAAAGATGAGGAAACTGAGATTTTTCCGCACCCGGTTATCCGAGTGCGGTTCTTGTATAGAAATTATGAAAGGACAATACATATGAGAAGTTTATTCACTTCCGAATCAGTTACCGAGGGACATCCCGATAAAATCTGTGACCAGATTTCCGATGCCGTCCTCGATGAGTGCCTCAGGCAGGACTCCGACTCAAGGGTTGCCTGCGAAACTACATGCGCATCAAGCCTTGTAATGTGCGTGGGTGAGATAACCACAAACGCCACAATTGACATTCAGAGTATCGCCCGTGGTGTTATCAGCGACATAGGCTACAACAAGCCGGAATACGGTTTCGACTCTGAGGGCTGTACAATCTTAACATCAATCAGAAAGCAGTCTCCCGATATAGCGATGGGTGTCGACAACTCCCTTGAGGGAAGAGATAATGATGAAGTCGATATAGGCGCAGGCGACCAGGGCATGATGTTCGGCTATGCCTGTGACGAGACACCCGTCCTTATGCCAATGCCAATCTACTACGCCCATAAGCTCACCAGCAAGCTTGCAGACTTAAGAAAGACTGGCGAGCTCCCGTATCTCAGACCAGACGGAAAGAGCCAGGTCACAGTTGAGTACGAGGATGGCAGACCGGTAAGAATCCACACCGTCGTCATCTCCACACAGCACGACCCGGATGTATCTCAGGAGCAGATTCACGCCGATATAATCGAAAAGTGCATAAAATCAGTAATCCCTGCGTCGCTCATGGACGATAAAACCGTCTTCTATGTCAACCCGACCGGACGCTTTGTAATCGGCGGATCAGTCGGCGATAGCGGACTCACCGGCAGAAAGATAATCGTCGATACCTATGGAGGCTACTCCCGCCACGGCGGAGGCTGTTTCAGTGGTAAAGACCCGACCAAGGTCGACCGCTCTGCGGCATATGCGGCAAGATACGCGGCAAAGAATGTCGTAGCGGCAGGATTGGCATCCAAGTGCGAAATCCAAATAGCCTACGCAATAGGCGTTGCGAAGCCGGTTTCTCTTTATGTCGATACATTCGGCACAGGAAAAGTCAGCGATGATATACTTGCAAAGATAATCGGAGATGTATTCGATTTCCGTCCGTCGCACATAATCAGCGAGCTTGATTTGCGCAAGCCTATCTATCGCAGTATTTCCGCCTATGGACATATGGGCAGAGAGGATCTGGAATTACCGTGGGAAAGAACCGACAAAAAAGAGGCACTCCTTCAGGCATTGAAGCAGTAGACCTCAGTGTAAATTCGCTGGAAGAGGACAAGTCCTTAAAGCTCAGGGAGAAGCTATACATAGCGGTAGCTGTTGTACTCATCATAGCCTTGGTCATCGGGATTTTCGCTGTGAGAACCCATAATTCCGGCACGTTCAGCGTCCTTATAGCAGACGAAATTGAGCTCTATGACCTCAGTATCATCAACTCCGCAACAGTGGAGGATTTCATGGAGGTTAGCGGAATAGGCGAAGTGAGGGCAAATGCCATCGTAAACTTCCGCGAGTCAGTCGGCGGCTTCACCGACATAAACCAGATAACCTATATCGACGGAATATCCGACAAAATACTTGAGAGCATCATCGAGTATTTCTACGGCGAGGAAACGGTAAGCGAAGAAGCAGAAGAATAAAGGCATAACAAAAATCGCTCTTTCAGAAAATGAAAGGGCGATTTTGCAATGCTTAGGAGACTCTTCAAGATAAAAAGTGGAGCTGATACCCAGATTCGAACTGGGGACCTCATCCTTACCAAGGATGCGCTCTACCGACTGAGCTATATCAGCACCATCCGACACGATTCATCCGTGCCACGATTTGATATTATAGACCATTCGAGTCGGTTTGTCAAGAGCTTTTTTGAAATTTTTTTGAGAATCGGGATATTAACTTTTACTCCTCACCTGAAGCGTCTTTTTCATCGCCTACAGCTTCGCTTTCCGTGACCTTATTCTCAGAAGCCTCCACAGCCGGAATAATAGTGCTGTCTGAGCCTATTTTCACCCCTGCCATCGAGTAATAGGAGGTTTCCGTCGGCATATTTTTTCTTGTGAGGTTTCTTTTCACGATAGCGGAGAGAATGTCGAATACGACTGCAAAGAGTGGTACTCCGATAATCATTCCGACGATTCCGAAGAGATTTCCGCATACTATGATAGAAATCAGAACCCAGAAGGATGAAATTCCGATCCTGTTGCCTAAAATCTTTGGACCGATGATGTTGCCGTCAATCTGCTGGAGAACGAGGATGAATATCACGAACCAGATGACCTTTCGAGGCTCAGCAATGAGAACTAATATTGCCGAGGGAATGGCTCCAATAAACGGACCAAATATCGGGATGATGTTCGTGATTCCTACTATGATGGATATAATCATGCCATAAGGCATCTGGAGTATAAGCATTCCAACCGCGCAAAGGCAACCCATTATGATGGAATCCAAAATCTTTCCGTAGATGAACCCTAAGAGTGCGTGATTGGTGCTCGAAGTAAATGTAAATATCGGATGATAGATTCTTTCGGGGAAGAGCGCGACGATGAGCTTCTTTGCCTGCATCTGGAGAAGTTCTTTACTCGCCATGAAGTAAATCGCTACAAAGAAACCTATGATAAAGTTCAGGACTGAGTTTGCAAAGCTGAGAAGGCTCGTGAGCATAGTAGACAACTGAGAAGCAAGATTTGACAGCAGAGAGCTCAGATAAGTCGTCAGGTTTTCAAGTTCACTGTTGACGGCTGATGCAATACTCGGATAGTCGTCCAGGAGCTTAGTAAGCCAGGTTTCAACAGCCGGGTAGACTTCGTTTACAAGACCGTCGTATATTCCGGGAATACTCGTTATAATCTGCGGGATAACCGCCATTATGACAAGCGTGATAACCGCAATTATGATAATAGAGGCGACCGCAATTCCTATGGCTCTCGATGTCTTAGGGTGAGGTTTCTTATGGAAGATAGTTTTCCCAAGGATAATCTCCGTCCTCTTTACCATAGAATTCATGATGAATGCGATGACGAGCCCCCATATCACCGGCTCAAGGACGTTAAGAATATTTCCGAAAAATGAGCTCACCGTGTCCCACTGGAACAGGAACAGCACCACCAATAGCACAACCGTAATGAAGGCGAAGCAGTAGCCGAATATCTTGTTATATCGTTTGTTGTCAAAGAATCTCAAATTAATTCCTCCAGGCATTCAGGATTACATATTTTTCGCTGAAAATTGCTGAGAAACTCAGCTCTTAACTAAGTATAAACCATAATGGGGTGAAAAGTCTATACCCAAAAGTGAAATTTTTAGAAAAAGATAAAAATCGTCTTCCCGGTATTTTCTTTTTCAGGAGTTTGTGGTATACTTAACAGGTGCAGATTTTGAACACGGAGGAAAGAAAGTGGCAGACAATTTTATCAGAAGTGACTTCTGTGAGCTTAAAAGAAAGGCTCTCACAAAATATTTTTCGCACCTTAACGACATGCAAAGGGAAGCAGTCTTCACGGTCGACGGTCCTGTCCTGATTTTAGCGGGAGCCGGAAGCGGAAAGACGACAGTACTCGTCAATCGCGTCGCCAACATGATTTATTTCGGCAACGCATATCATGATACCTACAGATATTCGGGAGTAACTCCCGACGATGAGAAGTTCCTTCAGGATTTCGCCGACGGCAAGACTGACGACAGTGAACGCTTAAGAACTATCACAGCCGTCAACTGCGTCAACCCCTGGAACATCTTGGCGATAACCTTTACAAACAAAGCGGCAGGGGAGCTCAAGGAAAGACTTCACCAGATGTTAGGCTCAGTCGCTGACGGCATAACAGCCGCAACCTTCCATTCAGCTTGCGTGAGAATCCTAAGAAGAGAGATTGACAAGCTTGGCTATTCAAGTAGCTTCACAATCTACGACACCGACGACAGCCAGAGAGTGATAAAAGGAGTCCTTCAGGACTATAATATCTCAGATAAGAGATTCCCGCCGAAGGAGATTATGCGCGAGATTTCCTCCTCCAAGGAGTCTCAGGTCGACGAAAACGAGTATGCAAAGCTCTCTGTGGGCGACTATCGCAAGCAGACAATAGCGAAGGTCTATTCCGAGTACCAGCACAGGCTTAGAACCGCAAACGCCCTCGACTTTGACGACATAATACTTCTCACAGTCAGGCTTTTCGAGGACTTCCCGGACGTCCTGGAGCACTATCAGAATCTCTATAAATACATACTTGTCGATGAGTACCAGGACACCAACATGGTGCAGTACCGCCTTATATCAATGCTCAGCGCGAAGAGAAAGAACCTCTGCGTAGTCGGAGACGATGACCAGTCAATCTACAAATTCAGAGGTGCTACAATCGAGAATATCCTCTCGTTCGAGCACCAGTACGAAAACGCAAAGGTCATCCGACTTGAGCAGAACTACCGTTCAACACAGAATATTCTGACATGTGCAAACGAGGTCATCAGGCACAACCGCAGTCGTAAGGGCAAGAAGCTCTGGACATCCGCCGGCGACGGGGAAAAGGTTACAGTCTACAGCGCGTCAACCGAATCGAGCGAGTCAAAATACGTCGCCGAGACAGTCTTAGGCTACATCAAGGACGGCGGCAAATATTCCGATAACGCAGTCCTGTATCGCATGAACGCGCAGTCAAACTCGATTGAGAACACCTTCATGCGGAGCGGAATCCCCTATAAGGTCATCGGTGGGCTCAAGTTCTTTGACAGAAAGGAAGTCAAGGACATCGTCGCCTACCTCTCAGTCCTCAATAACGAGAACGATTTATTCCGGCTCAAGCGCATCATCAACGAGCCAAAGCGAGGCATAGGAGCGGCAACGGTCGACGCCCTCGAAAGCATTTCAAGAGACTTAGGCGAATCGCCGCTTCAGGTCATGAGAATGGCTAAAGATTACCCGATACTCTCCCGTTCAGCTCCGAAGCTTATGAGCTTAGCCAACATGTTTGACGAGCTGAGGGAACATGCTGACCTGATCCCTCTACCTGACCTCTTGGACGAACTGATGAGCCAATCCGGCTATCAGGCTTTCCTTGAAACCCAGGGCGACGAGGGCATAACCCGTCTTGAAAACATCAACGAGCTCAAATCCACGATGGTGAACTATATCGATGAAGCAGAAGAGCCGTCTCTGTCGGGGTTCCTTGAGGACGTTGCCCTCATCTCCGATATTGACTCGATGGACTCCTCCGACAGCGTAACGCTTATGACCGTTCACTCCGCCAAGGGACTCGAATTCAACAACGTATTTGTAGTCGGAATGGAGGAGAACATCTTCCCGAGCTCCCGTAGTATGGACTCAGAGGAGGACGTGGAGGAGGAGAGAAGACTTGCGTATGTGGCAATAACCAGAGCACGTAAGCATCTGAGCCTCAGTCACGCCCGCCAACGCCTACTGTTTGGTTCAACCAACTTCAACCGTCCGTCAAGGTTTTTGAGTGAGCTTCCCGATAGTGCGATCGAGAAGCAGTCTGAGAGAACCCCAGACGACTACCGGAGGAGAACTGTTCCGCAGAGCCGCGCTTCAACTGCTCCGTCGTATCTACAGCAAGCCACAAAGAAGCCCCAGACTCCAAAGCCTGCGGGAATCGACTTCTCCGTAGGAGAGCGAGTCCACCACAACGTTTTCGGCGACGGAACTGTTTTAAAGGTTACCAAGATGTCAAACGACAGCCTCCTTGAGGTTGCATTCGACACAGTCGGCACAAAGAAGATAATGGCGGCATTCGCCAAAATAACCAAGTTATAAACTTGAAGCTATAAAGAGATGAAATACAATGGCATATACATATGATGATTACCTGACAGAAGACATGCTGAGCCTCCACGACGAAATGGCGGTAAAGATTCTCATCTGCTACTTCTTAAGACAGATTAACCGCCCGATTACTCCCACTCAGCTTGCCGAGATAGCCACCTCCGACGGCATAGTGAACTACTTCACCTATTCGTCGGTGGTTGAGAGTATGCTCGAAAGCGGAATGCTCACCCTCAGGCAGGATGGAGACGAGGAGTACTACGTCCTCTCAGAAGCGGCAAGAGCCGGAGCAGACAGCTTCAAACAGCAGGTACCGCAGAGATTCCGCAACAAGATACTCTCGGCAGGGCTCAAATTCTTCGCCAGACTCAAGAACGAAAACGATGTGAAAATATCGATCTCCGAACAGGATAAAGGCTACCTCGTCGGCGTCACCTGCACCGATATGGGCATTGTTCTGATGGATTTGAAGATTTATGCCCCTGACGAGGAGCAGGCAAAGCTCCTTGCCGACAAAATCAGGCTGAACCCGACCGATTTCTATGCGAAAGTTATAGATTTCGCAACCGAAAACGAGGAATACCAGCCGGAAGTAAAGGAGGTCGACGACCTTTGAGCAAAACTGAGAACAACAGCTTCTTCGCACTCACATCCCGAATGAAGTACATAAACCGCTGGGGACTCATGCGCAACACCCGCAACGAAAATATCGCCGAGCACTCCTTGGACACCGCAATCATAGCGCACCTTCTGTGCGTTCTCCGGAACGACCGCTTTGGCGGAAGCGTTGACCCTGACCGTGCGGCAGTTTTAGCCATCTTCCACGACACGACAGAAATTATAACCGGCGACCTTCCGACGCCTGTCAAGTACCTTAATCCCGAGATAAGAACCGCCTATAAGGACGTTGAAGCCGCGGCAGTTGAAAAGCTTCTTGGCTGTATTCCGGAGGACATCAGGGAAGAGTATGACGGCATATTCAAGTGCGAGGACAAAGAGCTCCTTAAGCTCGTCAAAGCCGCCGACAAGATTTCAGCACTGATAAAGTGCATCGAGGAGAGAAAGTCCGGAAACCGCGATTTCGAGGAAGCAGAACGGCAGACCTACGACTCCATCAGGGCTATGGGAATTCCCGAGGCTGATATGTTCCTTGACGAATTCCTCCCCGCATACGAGCTTACTCTTGACGAGCAGGCATAACCGTCACAAAGGGTGATTTTATTGCTTAAGAAGCTTTTTATCAGGGACTATCAAAATACCTCCGATCCCGAAGTCAGGATAAGATACGGCACTGTAGCCGGAGTTTTCGGACTGCTGACAAACGTAGTCCTCTTCCTCTTCAAGCTTTTGGTAGGACTGATGTCGCACAGTATCACCGTCATCGCCGACGCCGTCAACAACCTGTCCGACGCATGTTCGTCGATACTCACGATGATAGGCTTCAAGCTTTCAAGCCGCCCTGCGGATAAGGACCATCCCTACGGTCACGCAAGATACGAGGAGATAACCGCCCTCATCGTGGCACTATTGGTTCTCTGCGTCGGTGTCCTATTCGCGAAAAGCTCTATTGATAAGATAATCACGCCAAGTGATCTCGAAATCAGCGTCGTAACCTATGTCGTCCTGATAGCCGCAGTAGCCGTCAAGCTCTGGCAGTACTTCACATATCTTGACTTCTCGAAAGCCATCGACTCGGACGCACTGAAAGCTGATGCAGTCGATTCAAGAAACGACATCATCACCACATCATCCGTAATCTTAAGCATGGCAGTCATGCAGATTTTTGAGGTCAATCTTGACGGCTGGTTCGGACTCATAATCTCGGTATTCGTGATAATCTCAGCCGTGAGAACCCTTTCAGAGGTCATAAGCCCGATGCTCGGCGAGCATCCTGACGAAAAGCTGGTTAAATCCATCTATTCGCTTGTCCGGGGCAGGGAAAATGTCGTCGGTTATCACGACCTCATCATCCACAGCTACGGGGCAGGGAAGTGCTATGCCTCCCTCCACGTCGAGGTAGACGCCTCGCAGGATATTTTCCACCTCCACGATATGATAGACACAATCGAGCGTGAGGCTCATGAAAAGCTTGGAATCCTCCTCACCATCCACATGGACCCGGTCGACATGCACGACCCGCACAGAGCCAAGCTTCACGACATAACCGTTGAAGCCCTCAGGGACGAATTCGGAAGTGACCTTGGAATCCACGATTTCAGAATCGTCGCAGGTCCGACGCACACCAACATTTTATTTGACATTGTAGAGCCGTTCGGAGAACACTATGACATATCCCGCATCGAAACCCTTTTGACCGAGAAGTATCTTGAGGCGCATGACCCCACACAATACTACTTTGTCATCAACGTTGATAAGAAGATGGACTGATGAAAAAATCTAAGCTCAAAAAATCCGACATCGCACTCATAGTCGTTTTCGTCCTGGCGATTTTATTTAACGTAATCGCCCGGCTGTCGACCACTATCTCCGACTTCTATGTGCAGAAAATCTACCCTGTATTATCTACCCCGTTCATCTGGCTCTCGGGACTTTTCCCGTTCTCGGTGGGCGAGGTTATGATAGTCTTAGCTGTGCTCCTGGTCGTCATCGGACTCCCGGCGTTTATTATCTTCATGATAGTGAAGCGAAAAGATAAGAAGCTCACTTCAAAAGTGAGCCGCTTCTCCCTCAGGTTCATCGCCTGGATAGTGGCGTATGTCCTCATGACAGAGACGCTCAACTGCTTCATAATGTATCAGTGCACTCCGTTTTCTGAGAGATATTTTGAAGAGACCGAGCACACCGAAGAGCTCCTGATAGAGACAATTGGCGCAGTAGCCGACGGTCTTGCAGAGCTCTATACAGAGTTTGACAGGGGAGACGACGGCTACATAGTCCTTGATGACAACTACATAGACGAGTGCAAGGAAGCCCTCACAGCGATTTCTGAGGACTATTCCCAGCTTTCCGGCTACTACCCGAATCCAAAGGGCATCTTCTTCTCCTACTTCATGTCACAGGAAAGCATTATCGGCTTATATATCCCGTTCGCTTTTGAAGCTACATATAACCGCGACACCCAGGACATCTCGAAACCCGCAACCATCTGCCACGAGCTTGCCCACCTGAAGGGCATAATCCAGGAGGACGAAGCAAGCTTTGTCGCTATGGTCGCCTGCTTCAGTTCCGATTGCGCCGCCGTCCGCTATAGCGGGCTTCTGGACGCGTTCTACTATCTTTACTCCGACGCAAGCGAGCTAATCGGCACTTCCTATGAAGATGCTCTGAGAGAGGCAATTGCCAACGTCCCATCAGAGGTCTGGGACTACGACCTTTACTCCTTCAAATCCAACTATTGGGAGGAAAACGAGGACAAGGAAATAATCCCGACCGAAACGGTACAAGCCGTCTCGGAAGCCCTGACAGACGCGAACCTCAAATTCAATGAGGTTGAAGAGGGAATAGAGATATATTACGAAGTTACCAAGCTCCTAATGGATTACTACGCCTCAGGAGGCACTATTTAACCTGTTTCTCAGCGGTTCATTTACCCGCTTTGAAAATAATCTCTTTCAGGGAGGAACATTAAATGAAAATGAAGCAACTTCTTTCCGCTTTGCTTGCCTTCGCAGTTCTGTTTTCTGTGATGACGGCATGTGGAAACACCTCGACGGACGAGCTCAGTTCCGGCGAAGGAACAGCCTCAGGTGAGACCGCCGGTGACGACACCGCAACGTACGTCAACCGCGACAATGTCTACGCCTACGACGAGGAAGCACCATCACTCTATGAAGCCTTTTCTCAGTGGTTCAAGGTAGGAACAGCCATGAACCCGAGCGACTTAGTGGAGGGCACAGAGGAATTTGAAATTCTCGTCAAACAGTATAACATCTTCACTTTGGAAAACGGTTCAAAGCCGGACGCCATGCACCCGTCGGAGGATGTCTACAATTTTACCCAGCTTGAGCAACTGGTTGAGTTCGCCAACGAGTATGACAAATCTGTCCGCGGTCACACCCTCGTCTGGCACTCCCAGTGTCCCGACTGGTTCTTTTATGATGACGACGGCAACACTGTTTCAGCAGATGTTCTCGTCGAACGCCTCATCGAGCATGTCACCACGATAGTAAGTCACTTTAAAGGCGAGGTTGACGTGTGGGACGTTGTCAATGAAGTTTTGGGCGACTCAGGCGGACTCCGCGACTCAATGTGGTATCAGATTATCGGCGACTATGACGGCGACGGTGACAGCTACGACTACATCGAAATCGCCTTCACTGCCGCTCACGAAGCCGACCCTGACGCCCGTCTCATCATCAACGACTACAGCCTTGAATCCTCCGAGTCAAAAGCCATCACTATGTATATGATGGTAAAGAGTATGCTTGAAGAGGGAATTCCGATTGACGGAATCGGTCTTCAGATGCACGTTGATTACACTGTAGACGTCGATACAGTCAGGAGCAATATCGAAATTCTCCTGAAGCTAAGAAATATCGACCCTGACTTTGTCATTGAAATCACCGAGCTCGACATGTCCTGCTTCACCTGGAGCGACACCTCAACTGAGGTTGAACTTACAGATGAATTTGTAGAGCAGTTTGACACGAAGTACACCGAGCTTTTTGAACTGTTCATTGAGCTTGCGGAAGAGGGCACACTTGATTCAGTAGTCTTCTGGGGCTATAACGACGGCGCAACCTGGCTCAATAGCTACCCCGTCTCCGGCAGAACCAACCACCCACTTCTGATTGACAGCGACTATAAACTCAAATCCGCCTACTGGAGTCTTATTGACTTAGCGGAGTCAAAGTCCTGACATAAAAAACGACCCGGCATCATCCGCCGGGTCAATTCGTTATTCAAGCTTGATTTCCTGCTGCCATCCGTCTGTTTCTCTGAGCTACGAAGCACTGGAAAGCCTTTATCATCGCAGGTGAAAGCTCCGGGCAGTCCTCATCGAACACAATCGGCTTTCGAGCCGCCGCCCTGATTTCCTCTCTCTGCTCGTCAGTCAACGGAGTCAATTCTTCAAGAGTTACTGTTTTAATCATGTCGAAGTCTCCTCTCTTACACAAATATTGTACATCGTTTTCTGACAAAAATCAACCCTCATTTCTTCTTTCTACGTTTCTCAATAAGTTCGTTTCAAAAAATCATATTCAGTCGCGCTTTACGAAAAATTTCACAAAACTTTTCCCGAAAAAAGTCCCCTTATCGGTTGACAAATTGGCGGGTTAGTGCTAACATAGAATAGGTTTTATACCAAAATATATTTTGGAGGAATTCAAATGAAGAAATTTGTATCAATCGCAATTGCTCTCGTCATGGTTCTCTCTTTGACTGTATGCGCAATTGCAGACGATGCTCTCCTTTCGGAGGACACCATGTTCTGGTCAAATGGCAACTGGAGTGACTACACTCTTGATGACATCACTATGCCTGCATTGCTTGAAGCTCTTCAGACCGAAGGTGCTTGCCTCGTTCTCACCAGAGACACTGAGTCTACCATCGAATTTGGTGATGGCACCTGGGAAAAGTTCTGCATCCTCGACTCCTGGTGGAGTGGTTCTGACGTAACTACAGGCAATAGCTGGGTTGTTCTCGGTACTGGTAAGAGCACCTCTGAGGATGAGCCCGGTACTGGTATCATCGATTGCGTCTATGATGACGGCATAACCATTATGTGGGATGGCGCAACTGTTGCTCAGGCTTTGATCGACGGTGGCTTCAATTCTGAGGGCGGCGTTACCATTATCAGCAACAGCTCCAACGATGGTGCTTACAAGATCATCAACGTTTCCGTTGTAATCTCTGAGTACGCTTCTTCTGCTTCTACTGAGGAAGAGTCTGCTGAGGAAGAGACCACTGAAGAGGCTGAGTCTGCTGAGACTTCCGAGACCACTGAGTCTACCGAGTCCACCGAGACCACTTCTGCTTCCACTTCTTCTCCTGACACCGGTGTTGCACTTGCTTTAGTTCCTATGGCAATCGCTGGCATCGCAGTAGTAAGCTCCAAGAGAAGATAATCACTTTTCTGTCATAGATCAAGACCGTAGGCGAGAGCCTATGGTCTTTTTCTTTAAATTGCTATTGCAAAGCCACGAATTTTGTGATATAATACTACCAAGTGAGAACCTATATAAACTATAGGCGGTGGAAATGTGAAAGTATATTTGGATTGTTGTTGCTATTGCAGACAGTTTGACGATTTAACTCAAGAGCAGGTAAGGGCTGAGGTTAAAGCAATTGTTGCTATTTTTAGGCTACATGCACAAGGAAGTGTGTCACTTGTTGGAAGCGATGTACTAACTTTCGAGTTTGGCAAAATAAGTGATCGTGATAAAAGAACGCAGATTCTTAGAGACTATAGCAATGTAGATGAAGTTATTGAGATTAGCGATAGTAATAAATCACGAGCAAATCAGATTCAAGAGTTGTCGAACATACACGCATTTGATGCAGCTCATATAGCCTGTGCAGAAGAAGCTGGTGCGGATGTGATGTTGACGACTGATTACAAGCTTATAAAGATGGCTTCAAGAATAGATTTAGAATTAGAAGTTATGAACCCAAGGGATTGTTTTGAAAAAATTTTGAATGGAGGAGATTTTAATGGCACAGATGAGAATGAATTATAGCAATCCGGTAGAACTAAGGATTGCAGGTTATGAAGCACTGGAGAAAGCACTTGGCACTGAGAATGCGGCTCTTTTCATGAAGCAGAATTGCCCCTGCTCCGTCGATTATACAAAAGAAAAGTACGAGCAACCCGATATAAGTGTCGACGAGCTTTATGCTATGATTGAAGAATATGAAAAAACAAAGGCTGCCAGCTAACCCTGTGTAGCCTTTCTTCTACACACCTGTTTATCATTTTTGTGCAAATTTGAGGTAAATTTCACTTTTCCGATTGACAAGTGCAAAATATAGTGGTATGATAATAGTGGTTTTACACCAAAATATATTCTGGAGGAATTGAAATGAAGAAATTCTTATCAATCGCTGTCGCAATCGTAATGGTTCTTTCTCTTAGCGTCGTTGCATTTGCTGACACAATCGCTTCTGAGTCTCTCTCAGGCTCTGCAACACTCACCTGCACCAACGGTGTTGACTTCACTGATGAAGACCTCTCCTTGGAGATCTACTTCACAATGTCTGATTCCAGCTATGTTGGTTGGGGACCTCTTGGTATCTGTGACACAGGATGGAATAACGTAATCACTGTTGACACTGACGCTTCCTATTCTCTGAATGAAGACGGCGTTATCAGCATTCCGCTTACCGTTATTGCTGACGCTTTCACTGCCGCTGGCTATGATGTTGCTGATGGTATCGTCCTTAACTGGTGGGCTGACGGTTGGGGAGCAACCCTTACCGGAGTTGCAGTAGTTTCCGCTTCTTCTGCTTCCGCTTCTGTTGAGACTGAGGACACTTCTGCTGACGAGGCTGAGGCTGAGGAAACCGCTGAAGCTACCGAAGAGACTACCGAAGCCGCCGAGGAGACCACTACTACTTCTCCTTCCACCGGCGTTGCACTTGCTCTTCTCCCGATGGCAATCGCAGGCGTTGCAGTTGTAGCTTCCAAGAGAAAGTAATTTCTGCTCAAAAGTAAAAAAATGGGGCGTTCCCTTTTTGGGGTGCGCCTCTTTTTTTGCAAAAATTCCTCATTAACTCGGTTTTGTGGTTGACAAAAGGCGTCAGAGGTGGTATTATTAATATGGTTTTGAACCAAAATATATTTTGGAGGAATTGAAATGAAGAAATTCGTATCAATCGCAGTCGCAATCGTAATGGTTCTCTCCTTGAGCGTCGTTGCTTTTGCTGACACCACAATCGCTTCTGAGTCTATCTCAGCTTCCGCAACCCTTACTTGCACCGACGGTGTTGATTTCACTGATGAGAATCTCTATCTCTACATCTACTTCACTCTCGATGATGAAAGCTATGCTGGTTGGGGACCTGCCGCTCTCTGCGACACAAGCTGGACAACCGCTATCGGCTATGGCACTGACTATGACCTCTCTGTTAACACTGACGGTTATGTTTGCTACGCCCTTACCGATATTGTCACTGCTTTCGCCGCAATCGGTGCTGACCCTGCTGACGGAATCGTACTCAACTGG
Organism: Oscillospiraceae bacterium; assembly: GCA_021202155.1. Classification (GTDB taxonomy): domain Bacteria; phylum Bacillota; class Clostridia; order Oscillospirales; family Ruminococcaceae; genus Faeciplasma. The sequence continues at coordinate 128,258 of JAJQDP010000033.1, forward strand.
TGGGGCAGTGATTATGCAACCCTCACTGGTGTCGCTGTAGTTTCCACTGCCGCTGACGCTGTTGCTGAGACCGAAGAGACCACCGAAGAGGCTGAGGCTACCGAAGAAGTAACCGAAGAGGCTACTGAGGAAGCTTCCGAAGAGACCACTACCGCTTCTCCTTCCACCGGTGTTGCACTTGCCCTCCTCCCGATGGCAATCGCAGGCATCGCTGTAGTAAGCTCTAAGAGAAGATAATCACTTTTCTGTCATAGATTAAGACCGTAGGCGACATGCTTGCGGTCTTTTTCTTTAAATTGCCTATTGCCATATCTCGAATTTTGTGATATAATACTATCGAAACGTGAACCTATAATAACTATAGGCGGTGGTGTAGTGAAAGTTTATCTGGATTGTTGCTGTTATTGTAGGCAATTTGACGATTTAACTCAAGAGCGGGTTAAAGCAGAGGTTGATGCAATTTTTATCATTTTTGACTTGCATTGGCAAAGGGGCATGTTGCTTGTGGGAAGCAGTTTGCTTGAAATTGAAATTGGAAAAATCAATGATTGCGAGAAGAAATCAAAAATTCTTAAGTGCTATCAAAGTGTTGATGAGATTGTTAGGTTCAGCGATAGTATTGATTTGCGTTCACTTCAAATTCAGGAGCAGTCAAACATCCATGCATATGATAGTATCCATATAGCATGTGCGGAGGAAGCCGGTGCAGATGTTATGCTGACAACGGATGATAGACTCATAAAAATGGCTTCGAGGTTGGACTTGAAAGTGAAAGTAATGAATCCCAGAGATTTTATTGATGAGTATATGAATGGAGGAGATTTTTAATGGCTAAGGTAAATTACAGTAACCCTGTAGAGCTCAGAATAGCAGGTTATATGGCTTTGAAGGAAGCACTTGGAATAGATAATGCAATACGCTTTATGCAGGATTGTTATCCGGGTTCGGGAGATTATACGAAAGAAAAGTACGAGCGTCCCGAGGTTAGCCACGAAGAAGCTGTTGCTATGATTAAAGAATATGAAAGAACCAAAGCCGCAAGTTAACCCCTGCGGCTTTTCTCTTTGCTACAAAAAAAGTTATTGCGAATTCTCACATAATTATTGACAAATCCGAATGCTTGTGCTATGATAAATATGGTTTTAACACCAAAATATATTTTGGAGGAATTCAAATGAAAAAAGTATTGTCAATGGCTATTGCTCTTTGCATGATGCTGACACTCACTGTTGCTGTTTTCGCAGAGGACACAGAAGTCTGGTCTGAGACCACTATGTTCTTCAGCTCAGGCAACTGGAACACCTACACTCTTGACGACGGCGACGGCTTCCTCGAAGCTCTCCAGACCGAAGGTGCAGTTCTTGTTATCACAAGAGATGCCGAGAGTGGCGTTACCAGTGGCGGCGGAACTTCCGACACTTATGAGAACTTCGCTATCGTAGATAGCTGGTACTCTGCAGACGATTATGTATGGCTCGGAACTGCTGGTCATACTGCTGCTGATGAGCCTTCCAAGGCTATCATCGACTGCTTGTCTGACGACGGTCTCGTTTGCACCTATGATGCAGCTACCGTTTATGCTCGTTATATTGAGCTCGGACTTGACCAGGGCGGCACTCCTACCATCATCAGCAACACTTCTGCCGAAGGTGCTTACAACATCACCAGCGTTTCTGTAGTTGTTCCTGAGGTCACTGAGGAAGAGACAGTTGAGGAAGCTGAGACTGAGGACGAGGCTGAGGACACCACTGAGGCTGCTGAGGAGACCACTTCTTCCTCTTCATCTTCAAGTTCTTCTTCACCTGACACCGGCGTTGCATTGGCACTCATCCCGATGGCTATCGCAGGTATCGCAGTAGTTTCTTCTAAGAAGAGATAATCTCCTTTCCCACTTTCTAAAAGACCGTAGGTTCATGCCTGCGGTCTTTTTCTTTTAATTGCCTATTGCCAATTTGCGTATCTTGTGATATAATACCATTAAAGCAAGAACCTATACAAGGATTATAGGCGGTGGAATTGTGAAGGTATATTTGGATTGTTGCTGTTATTGCAGGCAGTTTGATGATTTGAGTCAAGAGCAAGTAAGATCTGAGGTCAAGGCTATTTTAGCTATTTTCAGACTACATTTGCAAGGAGACATATCTATTGTAGGAAGCGATATACTCGGCTTTGAACTTGGCAACATAAGTGATAAGGAGAAAAGATCTCAGATTCTCAGCGACTATGGCAATGTAGACGAAATAGTTGAGTTTAGAGAAAGCATAGATTTGCGTTCGGTTCAGATTCAGGAACAGTCGAATGTGCGCAAGTTTGACAGTATGCACATAGCGTGTGCAGAAGAAGCCGGCGCGGATGTTATGTTGACGACTGATTACAAGCTTATAAAGATGGCTTCGAGGCTAGATTTAGAAGTAGAAATTATGAATCCGAAGGACTATTTTGAGCAATATTTGAATGGAGGAGATTTTTAATGGCACAGGCACGAGTAAATTACAGCCATCCTGCAGAGCTAAGAATTGCGGGCTATGAAGCATTGGAAAAAGCACTTGGTGCTGAGGGCGCGGCTATTTTCATGAAGCAGGCATTTCCTTCCTCTGGCGATTACACCAAGGAAAAGTATGACCATCCCGATATAAGTCATGAAGAAGCTGTTGCTTTGATTAAGGAATACCAAAGAACAAAAGCTGCCAGTTAACTGGTAGTTTTTCTTTATGAGCCCTTGACAAACATCACCGAAAGGTATAAGATAAACAGAGCAAATAAATCACAAAGGGGACATATGCTATGCCAAAACTTCTGATTGACGAGATATATAAAAGTGTGAAGGGGCTTTTGCCGGACGATAACGCCGCCGACGGCACGACAGTTACCGTTGAGGGCTGGATGAGAACAAACCGTTCCAACAACAACATCGGCTTCATTTCGCTCAACGACGGCTCCTGCTTCACTAATTGCCAGGTGGTCTATGAGGCTGAAAAGCTTCCGAATTACAGCGATATTTCAAAGCTCCTGACCGGATGTGCTGTGAGCGTCACGGGTACGCTCATCCACACTCCCGAGGCAAAACAGCCTTTTGAGATAAACGCTTCTGAGATTACTCTCCTCGGCGGATGTGACGCAAGCTATCCCTTGCAGAAAAAGCGTCACTCTTTAGAATTCTTAAGAGAGATTCCGCACTTGAGACCCCGCACCAATACCTTCATGGCAGTCTTCAAGGTTCGTTCAATCGTCTCACAGTCGATTCATGAATTCTTCCGCGAGAACGGCTTCAACTATATCCATACTCCTCTTATCACCGGCAATGATGCCGAGGGTGCGGGCGAGACCTTCACAGTAACCACAAGAGAAGACGGCGACTATCAGCAGGATTTCTTCGGAAAACACGCCTGCCTGACCGTCTCAGGTCAGCTCCATGTTGAGCCGTTTGCACTTGCCTTGGGCAAAGTTTACACATTCGGACCGACATTTCGCGCCGAGAATTCCAATACTCCCTATCACCTGAACGAATTCTGGATGATAGAGCCGGAGATGGCTTTCTGCGACCTCAGAGGCGACATGGCTGTCATGGAAGCTCTCGTCAAGTATATCATCAAGGATGTTTTAGAAAGCTGTCCCGATGAAATGAAGTTCTTAAACGACTTCGTTTCCGAAAAGCATGACCTGATAGATAAGCTTGAGCACGTCATGAACTCTGACTTCAAGATTATAACCTACACAGAAGCTGTCGACTACCTCAAGAAAGCTCCAGTTAAGTTTGAGAACCCTGTAGAGTGGGGAATGGACTTCTTCAAGGAGCACGAGGTCTACATCTGTGACCAGGTCGCAAAAGGACCTGTGTTCCTCATCGACTTCCCGAAGGACATCAAGGCGTTCTATATGAAGCTGAACCCCGACGGAAAGACGGTCGCCGCATGTGATCTCCTCGCACCCGGAGTGGGCGAGCTGATGGGCGGCTCACAACGTGAAGAGAATTATGACGTTCTCGTCAAGAAGATGGAAGACATGCATATGGACAGAAGCACCCTTGAGTGGTATCTGGATCTCCGCAAATACGGTGGAGTCGTTCACTCCGGATTCGGTCTGGGTCTTGAGAGAATCCTCATGTACATCACCGGCGTCTCAAATATCCGCGATGTAATTCCGTACGCAAGAACGCCCAAGAACCTTAAGTTTTAATAAAATGCCGACCGCACTCAAAAATGTGGTCGGCTTTTAAACACAAATCGGCAAAACTGTCCGACAACTGCTATTGCAATTTTCGCGACAAGCGTGTATAATTAAATGAAAAGTAATCTCAGAATCCAAGGAGGAAACAATGGCACAGAGTTATAAAGTTTTTTCAGACGTAACATGCGATATAACCAAGGAAATGATCGAGGAGCTCTCCGAAGTCACCTTTGTCCCTATGAATATCACCGTTGGTGATGAGGGCTATATCTATAGCTACTCGGACGACGGAACAATAACAATCGAGGAATTCTATCAGAAGCTTCGCTCAGGGCTTTTCGCTTCGACATCCCAGATAAACCCCGAGGTCTATGAGGAATTTTTCGAGCCGGAGCTTCAGAAGGGCAACGACATCGTCTACATAGGTCTCACATCAGGTCTTTCACAGACACTGAACGCATCAAGAGTCGCTGCGAGAAATCTTTTGGAGCAATACCCCGACAGACGAATCGAAATAGTCGACCCGTTTGAGGCTTCCCTTGGTCAGGGCTTCCTCCTCTATGAAGCAATAAAAGAGATGAGAACAGGTCTTAGTATGGACGAATTCCTTGCCTGGATAGATGAGCACAAGTACCACGTCTGCCACTGGTTCACGGTCGATACATTCGAGCACTTAAAGCGTGGCGGAAGAGTTTCCGGCGCAACTGCCGCAATGGGAACAGTACTCCAGGTCAAGCCGCTTCTTACGCTTGACGACGATGGCAAGCTCCAGACAATTGCCAAGCCAAGAGGAAGAAAGCAGGCAACCGCCGCTCTCATAGAGGATGTCAGGAAGTCGATTCGTCCTGATCTCGGCACATTCATCTTCATCGGACATGCCGACAACCTGACTGCCGCAGAGGAAATCCGCAACGAGCTCAAAGAGCTTTATCCGAATTCCACCATCGGAATCACCGACATAGGACCTGTAATCGGTGCGCATGTAGGACCCGGAATGACAGCCGTAATTCACTGGGGCGACAGACACTAACTAAGATAACAAAAGCGGAGTGAACCTCACTCCGCTGATTTTTTATTTCGACTTGTTCCGCTTCTCTTCAATGAAGTTCGTCGCCTCTGCGTCGGCAATGTTGAGAGCCTGAGCAAGCGGGTAATCCCGGAGGGCGTTACCGACAAGCCTTGTGTCCTCACCCATCGAGAATCCCATGTGCCATCTTATCGCCATAGCCTCATCGCGGGTGAGCTTCATGAACCCCGAAACTATGTACACAGACTTCTCGCCGTGACCGTAGGGAAGTGTGTCGTTATAGTCATAATATGGAACCTTCTCCCACTGCCCGGTCTTGTCGTTCTTGACGTTTCGTGTGCTGACAACATATGTATTCGTCTTGCAGACGTCGTGCAGTAAAGCCACGATAGCAATCGACTCGTCCGAGAACTGAAGTCCGAAGTCGTTTTTTGCCCTGTCCGTTTCCAAGTAGGACTTGAGGCACTCGTAAACGTTGATAGAGTGCTCGCAGAGTCCGCCCTCAAAGGAATTGTGAAATCTCGTCGAAGCAGGAGCCGAGAAGAAATCGCAGTTTTTCGACTGCAGATATTCAAGAAGCTTCTCCGAGCCCTCCCGCTTGATGTTTGCCTTATAAATCTCTATAAATTTGTCCTTATATTCCTGTGCAATCAAAGATAAAGCCAACTTAGGTTCCTCCCGTAATTTGTTTACCTCAATTGTAGCATAAATCTCCGGGAACTTCAAGCCATGTAGCCAAAATGTAATCTATTTTCGCACTTAAGACCTTGCACTAAACGGTAAAAGGTGCTATAATAACATAGAGCGTAATGTAGCGTAGTCTGTCTACCTACTGAAATAGAAACGAAGAGAGGTAACCACAATGCCAAGAAGCATGACCGGCTATGGCAGGTCAAAGAAAGTCTTTGGAAACCGTGAGATAACCGTAGAGCTGAGAGCCGTCAACCACAGATTCTTTGAATTCTCAGCGAAATATCCGAGGCAGTATGCCTTCATCGAGGACAAGCTGAAGGCTCTTTATGCCAAGGAAATCAACCGCGGCAAGGTTGAAACCTACATAACAATTGTCACAACCGACGGCTCAGATGTGAGCGTAGAAGTCAATACCGAGCTTGCAAGAAGCTACATAGAGGCGTTGAGAGGAGCGGGAGCTGAGCTTGGACTCAGGGACGACCTGACTCTCTCCCAGCTTTTCAGAATTTCCGATATATTTGCCGTCACCAAGCAGGAAGCGGACGAAAATGAAATCTGGCAGGAAGTTTCAGAAACTGCTACAGAAACTTTAGCCGGCTTTGTCGCAATGAGAGAAGCCGAGGGAGCAAGGCTCAAGGCTGACATCCTCACAAAGCTTGACAGCATCGAATCTATGGTCTGCGAGATAGAAAAGCGTTCTCCCACAGTCACAGAAGAGTACCAGAAGCGGCTCTATCAGAAGCTCCAGGATCTGCTTGAAGGCAAGAACATCGACGAGGCAAGAATCCTCACCGAAACAGCGATTTTCGCCGACAAGACTGCAGTTGACGAGGAGACAGTGAGGCTTCACAGCCACATCGCCGCATTCAGGGAGCTTTTGGATGAGAGCGAGCCTATCGGCAAGAAGCTCGACTTCCTTGTCCAGGAAATAAACCGCGAGATAAACACAACCGGCTCAAAATGCTCCGACCTTGCGATAACCAAAATAGTGGTCGAGCTCAAGAGTGCGGTAGAAAAGATAAGAGAGCAGATTCAGAATATCGAATAGGAGAGATACCATGAATGTAGTTGACATCGGCTATTCCTGCTATGTCTCGACAGATAAGATAGTTGCGATAGCATCTCCCGACACATCACCGATAAAGAGAATCATTCAGGAGGCAAAGGATCGCGGCTCGCTCATCGACTGTACCTTCGGCAAGAAAAACAAGTCGGTCATAATCACCGTCAGCGACCACGTGATACTCTCATCAAGGACGGCTGATTACATTTTGGGGACAGATGAGGGGGATGAAGCGGGTGACTAAGGGCGTTTTGTACGTCTTTTCCGCGCCGTCAGGATGTGGCAAGGGAACAGTACTCACCGAGATAAGAAAGCGTCTGCCGAAGCTCAAATATTCCGTCTCCGCGACAACCCGAGCTCCCCGTGAGGGTGAGATAGACGGGACGCACTACTATTTCGTTTCAAGAGAGCGGTTTGATGAGCTCGTCGAGACGGGCGGAATGCTTGAACATGCGATATTCTGCGGCAATTCCTATGGCACACCGAAGGAGAAGGTTTTCGAGTGCCTTGATAACGGAATCGACGTGATTTTGGAGATAGAGACCAATGGCGCGATGATGGTGAAGGAGTCATACCCGGAAGCGGTTATGATATTTATGCTCCCGCCATCGATAGAAGAACTCAGGCGTCGCCTTGAAAACCGGCACTCTGAAACCGAAGAGGTAATAAACGGCAGAGTCAACGAGGCGAAAAGAGAAATCGCCATGGCAGAAAATTACGATTATGTTTTTGTAAATGACAGCGTTTCGGAAGCAGTTGATACTCTTTATGGCATCATGACGGCTTCAAAGAACCTCGTTAAGATAAATCAAGACCTTATAAAAGGAGTATTAGCAAAATGTTAAGACCATCAAGCTCACAGATTTTAAAGAACGGCGAGAGTGTATATTCGCTCGTAATCGCAGTTGCAAAGCGTGCAAGAGAGATTCTTGACACCGCCTACGAAAATAAGGAGGTCATCGACGTAAAGCCTGTCAAGACAGCCGTCGACCAGTTCGCCAACGGCGAGTACAGACTCATCGAGGACTCGTCCCTTAAGAAATCACTCAAAAAATGAATTCAGGGAGTGTCCATGCGGCAAAGGTAGTTTTGTCCGGTGCCGACTACGGCTATGATAACGAGTATACCTATCGCTATCCAGACCTTCTTAATGGCACGGTTCGCCCGGGAATGAGAGTATTGGTCCCGTTCGGAAGAGGAAACACCAAGCGCATCGGCTTGGTAACCAAAGTCTATGAGAAGGAGCTCACCGAGGATATGGGCATCAAGCCCATCATAAGCCTTATAGACCGCGAGCCACTCATCAATGACGAGTTACTGGATTTGGTTTACTGGCTCAAGGAGCACACCTTCTGCACCTATTTCGAGGCTTACCGGACGATAGTCCCAGCAGGCTATACAGTTGTGCGAAGAAGCGTCTATACCCTCTCTAATCATAAGCCGGACATAACCCTCACCGACGAGGAGGACAAATTCTACCAGGCACTCACAGGTGCGCAGTCCCAGAAGGAATTCGACAGTATTTTAGACTGCACCGACAGCCCCGAAAAGGAGGCTCTTATCGATTCGCTTTTGGATAAGGGCATACTTGAGGAGGTAGACGAGTTCAAACGCCGTGTTGGAGACGAAACCGTCCGCATGATCAGGCTTTCTCCCGACTACATGAACCGCTCAGGCGGCAAGCCATTCACTCCGAAGCAACAGCTTATTGTCGATTTCTTAGAGGAGAATTCCTCCGCGTCAATAAAAGAGCTCTGCTACATCCTGAGCGTCACACAGACGATAATAACATCGATGCTCAAAAAGGGCATCCTTGAAGAATACAGATACGAATCACTTAGAACCCCGAAGAGCATAACCGAGCAGAAGCTTTCCTTGGATAGCGTCGTCCTTTCCGATGAGCAGAGGGAAGTCTATGAAGGCATTTCAAAACTTCTTGACGAAGGAAAGCCGGCAGGTGCGCTCCTTCACGGAGTCACAGGAAGCGGAAAAACCGCAGTTTTCATCAAGCTCATAGAGCGGACGATAAAATCCGGCAAGGGCTGTATACTTTTGCTCCCCGAAATATCCCTGACGCCGCAGATGGTGTCGAAATTCTGCACATATTTCGGCGACACCGTCGCAGTCGTTCATTCGAGCCTTTCCTTGGGGCAGAGAATGGACGAGTTCAAGCGAATCTCCCGCGGCGATGCAAAGATTGTCATAGGTACAAGAAGTGCCGTATTCGCACCAATGCCGAATATCGGGCTCATAATCATGGATGAAGAGGGCGAGAGCAGTTATAAGTCTGACGCCTCGCCAAGATACCACGCCCGCGACGTCGCAATCAAAAGGTGCGGCAACCACAACGCACTTCTCCTGATGGCATCTGCAACACCCTCCCTTGAGAGCTACTACTATGCAAAGAATTCGCGATACCACCTCTTTGAGCTCAACCACCGCTACAGCGGCGCGAAGCTTCCGCAGGTTGTGGTTGCCGACATGCTCCTTGAAGCGGAGGAGGGCAATACAAGTATCTTCTGCGCCGATATGGTCAGAAGAATTTCGGAGGAGACGAAAAAGGGAAAGCAGACAATCCTTCTTCTCAACCGTCGTGGCTTTAACACCACCGCTACCTGCCTTGATTGCAAATCTTCAGTCAAGTGTCCGCACTGCCTTGTACCGCTGACTTACCATAAATCGAGCGGTAAGCTCATCTGCCACTACTGCGGCTACTACGCCACTTTCAATGGCAGATGTCCCGAATGTGGAAGCGACCGTGTCAGGCTGACAGGCTTGGGAACACAGAGGCTTGAGGAAGAGCTCACTAACGCTTTTCCCGATGCCCGGATTCTCCGGATGGACGCCGACACGACCTATTCGCGATACGCCTATGAAGAGAAGTTCTCGGACTTTGAAGCCGGCAAGTATGACATAATGCTCGGCACCCAGATGATAGCAAAGGGCTTGGACTTTCCGAATGTGACGACCGTCGGGGTTATATCCCTCGATAATTCCCTGAACGCGGGAGACTATCGGAGTTACGAGAGAACCTTCTCACTCCTGACCCAGGTCTGCGGCAGAGGAGGCAGAGGAGATTCGGAGGCTGTCGCCTATATCCAGACCTTTTTCCCCGACCACCACATCATCAAGCTCGCCTCGGAGCAGGACTACAAGGGCTTCTATGAGCAGGAGGTATCGCTCCGTAAAGAGCTCATCTATCCGCCTTTCTGCGACATATGCACAGTTTCATTCTCGTCTACGATTGAGTCTGATGCCAGGCGCGCGGCAAACGAGTTCGTTTCGATGATGAAAAAGAACCTTGAAGCCGTTGACAAGAAGTTTCCGCTGAGAGTCTTGGGACCCGTAAAGTCCGGCTACGGAAGAATCGGTGGAAAGTACAGATACGCCCTCACCATAAAGTGCCGGCTGTCGAACGCCTTCCGAGCCTACATGGCTGAGCTTCTCAAGGAAACATACAAAAATAAAAGCTTTTCAAATGTGAGAGTTTATGCCGACATCAACGGCGATTGAAATACACAAGTAGGAGGAATGCCACTTGGCACTCAGAAAAATAGTTTTGGACGGCGATCCGGTACTACTAAAAACCTGCAAGCCGGTAGAAAAATTCGATCAGCGTCTTGCGGAGCTCCTTGACGACATGAAGGATACCATGTACAAAGCCGAAGGAGTTGGACTTGCCGCGCCTCAGGTGGGCATAATAAGACGTGCAGTCGTCATAGATACTGGTGAGGGGCTGTTTGAACTCGTCAACCCCGAGATAACATATCGCTCGGAGGAGACTCAGCGCGGGGTAGAGGCTTGCCTTTCGTATCCCGACATCGCAGGCTATGTCACCCGTCCGAAAACCGTTCGCTTCAAGGCTCAGAACCGCCTTGGCGAGTGGTACGAAAAGGAAGTAAGCGACCTGTTCGCAAGATGCGTCTGCCACGAGCTTGACCACCTTGACGGCGTAACACTTCCCCAGAATATCGAAGAAATCTACGAAGAGCCCGAGGAGGAATAACTCACCTTGAATATAGTTTTCATGGGAACCCCGACGTTCGCTATCCCGTCTCTTGAAGCGTTGATTCAGAACGGTCACAATATCCAGGCGGTCTTCACACAGACCGACAAGCCAAAGGGCAGGGGAAACAAGATAGCCTTTTCTCCGGTAAAAGAGTATGCACTTGCGCATATTATCCCTGTGTACCAACCGAATTCCCTCAAAAAGGAGACTGAAACCTATCTCCCGATTCTTGAAGACTTAAGCCCTGACATGATAGTAGTTGCGGCGTACGGAAAAATTCTCCCGGTCGAGATTTTAGAGCTCCCGAAGTACGGCTGTATCAACGTCCATGGCTCGCTCCTCCCGAAATATCGCGGGGCGGCACCAATTCAGTGGACAGTTCTCAATGGCGACGAATTCGGTGGGATAACCACGATGCAGATGGCGGAGGGTCTCGACACCGGCGACATGCTCATGAGCGAAAAGGTGGCTGTCAAGGAAAACGAGACAGCATCTGAGCTATACGACCGCCTTTCCTATGTCGGAGCATCTCTTCTCATAAAAACGATAGATGGACTTGTAGCTGGCGAGATAACCCCTGTCAAACAGAACGAATCGGAAGCCTCCTATGCTCCCATGCTAACAAAGGATATGTGTGCGATTGATTTCAGTCTTCCTGCAACCGAGGTTCACCATAAAATCCTTGGTTTGTCCGACTCCCCCGGAGCTTGCTGTTATCTTGATGGCAAACGCCTGAAAGTTTACAGGAGCGTGCTTGTCTCAGAGGGAAATACTGATTCCGAGCCGGGAGTAATAATAAACGAGCACGACTTCACCGTTTCTTGTGGCGAGGGAACTGTCAGATTCACTGAAATCCAGGCGGAGGGCTCAAAGAGGATGAGCGTTTCCGACTATTTAAGAGGCAAGCCCGTCAGGAAAGGCACTCGCCTGACCTCCGCTCAATAATCCAATAACTTACGAAAGCAGAAATATAAATGCAGACACCGAGAGAGATTTGTTTGGGGCTACTCCTGAAGGTTGAGAAAAATTCGAGCTTTTCCGGCATCGCCCTTGACAATACCTTATCTAAAAATCGCGACCTTTCGGACATCGACCGCCGGTTCATCTCAGCACTCTACTACGGGGTCATCGAGAGAAGAATCACCCTTGATTCGGTGATTTCCCGGTACTCAAAAAGACCGCTTGAAAAGCTCAATCCCGAAATCCGGGAAATCCTCCGGATGGGAATCTATCAGCTTCTCTATATGGACTCAGTCCCCGACAGTGCCGCAGTCGACGAGAGCGTGAAGCTCGCAAAGAGGAATAATCAGTCCGCATCGGGCTTTGTGAACGCAGTCCTTAGGAACTTCATTCGGGACGGCAAAAAGCTTCCTTCTGATAGCCTGTCCCTCAAGTACTCTTGCCCTGAGTGGCTTGTGAATATGTGGCTGCGGGACTATGGCGAGGAGATTGCACTCTCGATTCTACGTTCTTCATTAGGAAGACCCCCGACAACCGTCCGGTTTAATACCTGTAAGTTCGATACAAAAGACATTCTTTCAGAACTCGCTTCTGACGATATAGAAGCAGTTCCAAACGGAGTCATCCCTGATTGTTACGACCTTAAGAATTGCGGCTTTGCAGAAAAGCTTTCTGCATACAAGAAGGGTATGCTCCACGTTCAGGATGCCTCCTGCCAGCTCTGTGCGAGCGAACTTGGGGCGAAAGAGGGCGAAACAGTTTTAGATGTCTGCTCCGCTCCCGGCGGCAAAGCGTTCACTATTGCCGAAATCATGAATGACCACGGCAAAATACTTGCCTTTGACCTTCACGAAAACCGTGCAAAGCTCATAACAGAGGGCGCGAAGAGGCTTAACTTAGATATAATCACGGCATCCACAAACAATGCAAAGCTCTTTAACGAGGCTCTTCCTATGGCTGACAGAGTCCTCTGTGATGTCCCGTGCTCGGGACTCGGAGTAATCGGCAGAAAGCCGGAGATCAAATATAACTACGCTTCTGAAAGCGACCTCAGCCAGTTCCCGATAGTCCAGTACGAGATTCTCAAGACCTCGTCACGGTACTTAAGACCTGGCGGAACTCTCGTCTATTCGACCTGCACTTTAAACCGTGCGGAAAATGACCTGATTGCAGAGAAATTCCTCAGGGAGAATCCCGATTTCGAGGGAACTAAGCTCACGCATTTCGACGACTACAAGGCGACCATAACGCCTGCAACCTGCCAATTCGGCGGCGACGGGTTCTTTATGGCGAAATTCACAAGAATAGGGTGAACATCTTGACCGACAACGAAAGAACTGATATACTTTCAATGAGTCTTGAAGAGCTGACGGACAAGATGAAAGACCTCGGCGAGAAGAGCTTCCGGGCGTCTCAGATTTACGAATGGCTCCACAAAAAGCGTGTTAACGACTTTTCCGAGATGACGAATCTCTCGTTCCCACTCCGGGAAAAGCTTTCTGATGAATTCTATATCGAAAAACTTTCCTGTGTCAGAAACCTGAAATCGGGACTTGACGAAACCGAGAAGTTCCTTTTCGAGCTTTCCGATGGCAACCACATTGAAACAGTTCTTATGAGCTATGAGCACGGCGATTCACTCTGTGTCTCGACCCAGGTCGGGTGCAAGATGGGTTGCAGGTTCTGCGCGTCAACTATTGCAGGCTTCAAGAGAAGCCTTAAACCCTCCGAAATTTTACTACAGCTATATGAAGCTGAGAGAATTTCCGGGCGCAAGGTTTCGAGCATAGTTCTCATGGGAATCGGCGAACCGCTTGACAATTTCGATAACGTCGTGAGATTCCTTACACTCCTCTCAAGCGAAAAGGGTACAAACATGAGTCTTCGGCACGTTTCTCTTTCGACCTGCGGACTTGTTGACAGGATATACGATTTGTCGGAGCTTGATTTGGGGCTGACGCTTTCAATCTCACTCCACGCGACAACCGACGAAAAGCGGAGCGAGCTGATGCCGGTGAACAAAAGATACCACATCGATGAGCTCATGAAGGCTTGCCGCGACTATTTTGCAAAGACGGGCAGGAGAATTTCATTCGAGTATGCCCTGATAGACGGCACGAACGACACGATGGAGGACGCAAAAGCCCTCGCTAAGTTGGTGAGCGGAATGCCGTCGCATATAAATATAATACCGGTCAACAAGATAAAGGAACGCGACTATCATTCTTCGCGAGCCGCCGCCGAAAGCTTCTGCAGGAAGCTCACAGGTCTTGGCGTGAATGCGACTGTGCGAAGAACCTTAGGAGCGGATATAGATGCCGCCTGCGGACAACTCAGGCGGGAATACGAAATATGAATCCGGAGGTGACAATGTGTTTGCAGCAGGAAAAACCGATATAGGTAAACTCAGAGAAGAAAATCAGGATAAGTTCAGAATATGCGCTATCGACGATGAAACTGTTTTCGCAGTTGTCTGTGACGGCATGGGCGGAGCGGCATCAGGCGGTCTTGCCAGCGAGATGACGTCAAACGCTGTCTACGAGCGTGTCCAGCTCAGCTACAGAGCCGATATGGAGCCGAAGAGCGTCAAGTCGCTTCTTGTCTCCTCAGTAGAGGCGGCAAACGCTATTGTCTACAACAAAGCAATTGAGGATTCGAGTAACTACGGAATGGGAACCACATGTGTTGCCGCCTTGGTACATAAGAATCTCCTGAGCATAACGAGCGTCGGTGATTCAAGAGCGTACCTCATGGATGACAGCGGAATATCCCAGATTACCAACGACCACACGATTGTCGAATATCTATACTCAAACGGCATGATAAGCGAGGAAGAGATGCGGAATCACAAGATGAAGAACGTCATCACCCGTGCAGTTGGAGTCGACAAGGTTGTAGAGACCGACTACTTTGAGCTCGACCTTTCTGGCGGCGAGTATATTCTCATCTGCACAGATGGGCTCACTAATTATCTCACAGACGAACAGATATATGAGTTATCCTATAAACAACCTATCGAACACGCTGTCAATGAGCTCATCGATACGGCGAACTCCCGGGGCGGCAAGGATAATATAACTGCCGTGCTCATATCGGTCTAAAAGGAAAGGAGAAAGACAATGGATAAATTCATCGGCTTGAAGCTTGACGGAAGATACCAGATAACTGAGCTGATCGGCGTCGGCGGAATGTCTGATGTCTACAAGGGCATAGACATAATGGAAAACCGGACCGTCGCCGTTAAGATACTTAAGCGCGAATTCGCCGAGAATGAGGAATTCGTCAGATATTTCAGAAACGAGAGCAGAGCAATTGCAGTTCTGTCTCATCCAAATATAGTAAAGATTTTTGATGTCGGTTATGAGCATGACCTACAGTATATTGTCATGGAGTACATCAATGGCATTACCTTAAAAGAGTGCATCGAGCAGAAGGGCATGCTCCAGTGGCGCGAGTGTGTCCACTATACAATCCAGATTTTAAGAGCACTCCAGCTCGCCCACGACAGAGGAATAATCCACCGCGACATCAAGCCCCAGAACGTCATGCTCTTAGCTGATGGAACAATCAAGGTGATGGACTTTGGAATCGCCTGCTTCTCGCGCCAGAATGCCGCCGGAACGAATACCGAGCGTACAATGGGGTCTGTTCACTATGTCTCTCCCGAGCAGGCAAGAGGAGAAAGAACCGACGAGCGCGGCGATCTCTACTCTGTCGGCGTCATGATGTATGAAATGTTGACCGGCAGAAAGCCATTCGATGGCGAAACAGCCGTCGCGGTAGCTTTGAAGCACATGAACGAGGAGCCGGTAAGACCGTCAGAATACAATTCAAACATCTATAAGGGTCTTGAGGAAATAGTCCTCAGGGCTATGGAAAAGGAGCCCACAAAGAGATACCAGTCGGCATCTGAGATGATTCGCGACATCGAGGCTTTCAAGAGCGACCAGAGCATAACCTTCGGCTATTTCGATGAGCCGGTGAAGAAGCCTGAACAGCAGTCTGTTCTGGACGGACTCAAGACCTCTGTTTCAAAGAAACGTGCCGCGAGACCCAAGGTCAAGAAGGAAAAGCCTAAGCCCGAGCCTGTCCCCGAGGAGCCTGAGGAGTACCCGGAAGAGGATTACGACGACGATGATGATGACGAGGACGAGCGTCCGCGCCATAATTACATCCTCCCGATTCTTGCGGCAATGACTGTAACAGTCATAATCGTCGCGACGCTTTTCATGGCGAATGTCATAATGGGCGCGTTCCAGACGACCGCTTCATCCTCAAACGACTACACCATGCCGAATCTCATAGGTCTCAACTATTATGAGGCGAGGTCTTTATATTCCGAAATTCAGCTTGTAGCTTCAGAAGAATACAGCTCCGAATATGAAGCTGGTATCATAATGGAGCAGGAGAAGGCGGAGGGCAGAATTGTCAAGGTCGGCGACGCCATCAAGGTAACCGTAAGTAAGGGAACAAGAACCGTTACGATTCCTGATGTCGTCAACTATCACTATTCATCTGCATATGCCGCACTGACCGGCGAATCGCTCACAGTCCAGAGAGTTGAGATAGAGAGCGACGATATTTCCTCCGGATATGTCGTCAAGACCGATCCTGTAGCCTACTCGACAGTCGAAGAGGGCACAACAGTCAAGGTATATGTAAGTATCGGTCCTTCTGTAGAGGACACCACAGTGCCCACACTTGTCGGACTGACCGTTTCTGAGGCGCAATCGCTTCTTGAGGACAACTACCTCGTAGCGAAGACCCAGTATGTTGAATCGAGCGAGGAGGCTGGAACCGTCATCGACCAGAGCGTAGAAGCGGGTGAGACGGTAACCAGAAACACAACTGTAACTATCTATGTTTCCGACGGAACAGTAACCGAGGAGGATGTAGACCTCAGCGATGACGAAGTAATCGACGATGGCTCTACAACCACATATCCCGGAATCATTATCGATAACGGCACTACCGAAACGGATACAACTGAAACAGCTTCCGGAAATACGGTCATACTCACGATAGACATTCCGGCAAGAGCAACCAACACGTATTATCTGACTGTCTACAACAGTGAGAATGGTGAAGCTCTGACAAGCACCATCACTCTTAACGGCGCAGAGTATGCTGGCGGATCGCTTGCTATCGCACTGACTGGTGAAGGGACGATGAACGTCTACATCATGGCAAAGAGCCCGAGAACCGGACTCCAGATGACTTTCGCAGAGTATACGATTGATTTCGATACCGGAACATACTACCGCTCGAACTACTGGTCGTCTGCGTTCACAATTATCGATTCATGATTTTTGAGGGAGTTATAATCAGCGCGTTCGGCACCGGTTACAAGGTAGCCGCACTTGATGGAGAAATCTACACCTGCAAGGCTAAGGGGATATTCCGCGCAAGGAATATCTCTCCTTGCTGTGGCGACAGAGTTACAGTCGAGATTGAAGACACCGCGGAACCGCTCATCACGGAGATACATCCGAGAAAAAACGAGATTATAAGACCGCCGCTTGCGAATTTAGACCAGATGGTCTTCATTATGTCGACCTGCGAGCCTCCGCCAAATCTTCTGATGCTTGACAAGTTCTCGGCGGTAGCTCAGTATAAGGGCATCGACTCTGTAATCGTCTTCACGAAGACGGACAAACAGCCCGCCGACGAATTCGTGAAGATTTACCGGGGAGTTTACCCTGTTTTCGAGGTAAATAACGAAACCGGCGAGGGATGTGATGAGGTCAAGGGTGCACTCAGGGGCAAATTCTCCGCGTTCTGCGGTAATTCCGGCTCGGGAAAGTCGTCCACAATAAATAATATCTGCCCTGAGCTCGGGCTTGCAACCGCTGAGATAAGCAAGAGTCTTGGAAGAGGCAAGCACACAACCCGCCGGGTCGACATCTTCGAGCTTGACTGCGGCGGCTACATAGCCGACACTCCCGGCTTCTCGACCTTTGAGACCGGAAAGTATGACACTATCTTTAAAGATGAGCTTGCCGACTGCTTCCCGGAGTTCAGAGATTATCTTGGCGGACAGTGCCGCTTTCAGGACTGCTCTCACACAAAGGAAACCGGCTGTGCCGTCTTGGAGGCTGTCAAGGACGGCAAAATCTCCGAAATCCGCCATCGTAGCTACTGCGAGATGTACAGAGAAGCATCTCTCATCAAACCGTGGGAGCTCAAGGACTACAAGAAGCGTTAGCAACTTTCACATCCGATGAATATTATGTAGAAATGCATAGTTATTGGAGTGATAGTATGAAGGTTGTAATTGTCAAGCCGTCGAAGCCGATAAGAGGCATCTTAAGAGCCATTTTCGGCATCAAAAAGGAAGCCGGCTGTTAGACTAAAAAAGTACATTTCGTCCCTTGCCATAGCGCAGGGGACATTTTTTAGTGAAAACCGTAATAGAATTCAGTATGCTATCATTCAGACTTTTAGAAACAGATTTCCGAATCGGCTTTGGATTCCTGCTGGTAACTGCAGTGAGCTTCATGAGACCGAACGGCATAACTGAAACCTGCCTCCTCTTCTGCTTCATGCACGAGCTCGGACACCTCGTCGCGATGAGATTTTTGGGAGCAAGGGTAACCGGCGTCCGCTTCTATGGCGGAGGAATCGGCATTTCCGCAGATACAGAGTGCCTGAGCCGTCCTGCCCGACTCATAATCTACTCTGCAGGGTGTATCTCAAACTTGACATTCGCTCTCATATTCTATATAATAGGAAAATACACCACATCGGTAGTAAATCTTGCAATCGCGCTTTTCAACCTCATGCCGGTGAGCTATTTTGACGGAGGAATGATCCTCCAGCTTATCTTCCCGAATGGTGAGAAGTCTCTCAAGATAGTATCAGGAATCACGACATTCATACTGATACTCCTGTTTTTCGCCTCCACACTGACTGTTCCAGCGGGCGTCTCAGTATCACAACTGATGACTTTGTTCGCGATAATCGCATGTGAACTCATTGACAGGGAAGTGTGAGCAGGATTATTGTGCAGAATACACATATTCTCGTGCTAAGAAAACTGCGAATTTTACAAAACTCACTATTGCAACGTCAGACCCGATGTGATATAATATTAAAGCATTTGAATTCCGTTGCGTTTTCCGAGCGCAAATGGGGGTTAATGCCGGTTTTATAACATGACATTAAAGCGGATAGTCCTCTGACTTCGCCAGGCAGTCCCAAGAGACTGATAGAAGTGTATGAATGTCTGAAATTAACAGGAGGAGTTTTAAAGTGGACGCTTTAAAAACAATCGCTCAGTCGAGCATGAAATCAGAGGTTCCTCAGTTTTCTGTCGGTGATACTGTCAGAGTACACGTCAGAATCCAGGAGGGTGACAAGTCGAGAATTCAGGTCTTTGAAGGCACTGTAATCGCTCGCAAGCACGGAGGAATCAGCGAAACCTTCACAGTTCGCAGACTTTCCCATGGTTGCGGCGTTGAGAGAGTTTTTCCTCTCCATTCTCCGGTCGTCGAAAAGGTTGAAGTCGTCAGACTCGCTAAGGTCAGAAGAGCTAAGCTCTATTACCTCAGAGACAGAGTTGGTAAGGCTGCTAAGACCAAGGACGCCATCAGATAATATCGACTCAAAGAGGGAGCCTTTAACCGGGCTTCCTTTTTTGATGTTTGGGTAGAAGATAGAGCGTTGGAAAGCAACAGATAAGGTCGAAATGCGTCGATTTTAACATAGGCAAAATGAAGGCAAAATCCGGCTAAAAATTTCCTCGAATTTTTTGTAAAATACCTCTTGACAACGTCTCGGACATGTGGTATAGTATTATCACTGTCCGCGAGGGAATACCGAGCGGATAAAAAATGCCCTTCAAAACTCAAGCAAAAAACTTTTTAAAAAAGTTTGAAAAAAGGCTTGACAAACCCTTGGGACTGTGATATAATAATCAAATTCGCTCGGGAGAGGGAACGGGAGAGAGGAAAGAAGCCGAGGTGAGTGAGGAAACTCACGAAGCGGCATCAGGACTCAATCCAAAAGACGGTAGCTTGAAAATTGAACAATGATAAAAATTAAGAAAGACCCTTGAAATTACTTTGAATTATTCAGTAATTACGAAAGTCAAGTACGAGACTAAAAAATGTACGAAGCCGGTTTATACCGGAGCAGGATTTTAATCGTGAGAAATCGCGTTTAAGATACAACTTAATTAAGAGTTTGATCCTGGCTCAGGATGAACGCTGGCGGCACGCCTAACACATGCAAGTCGAACGGGGTTAGCTTGATTGAAGCCTTCGGGCTGATTGAAAGCTGACTTAGTGGCGGACGGGTGAGTAACACGTGAGCAATCTGCCTTTCAGAGGGGGATACCGTTTGGAAACGAACGTTAATACCGCATAACGTAGCGGAACCGCATGATTCTGCTACCAAAGATTTATCGCTGAAAGATGAGCTCGCGTCTGATTAGATAGTTGGTGAGGTAACGGCCCACCAAGTCGACGATCAGTAGCCGGACTGAGAGGTTGAACGGCCACATTGGGACTGAGACACGGCCCAGACTCCTACGGGAGGCAGCAGTGGGGAATATTGCACAATGGAGGAAACTCTGATGCAGCGATGCCGCGTGAGGGAAGAAGGTCTTCGGATTGTAAACCTCTGTCATCGGGGACGATAATGACGGTACCCGAGGAGGAAGCTCCGGCTAACTACGTGCCAGCAGCCGCGGTAATACGTAGGGAGCAAGCGTTATCCGGAATTACTGGGTGTAAAGGGAGTGTAGGCGGGGCTACAAGTCAGATGTGAAAATTACGGGCTCAACTCGTAACCTGCATTTGAAACTATAGCTCTTGAGTGAAGTAGAGGTAAGCGGAATTCCTAGTGTAGCGGTGAAATGCGTAGATATTAGGAGGAACATCAGTGGCGAAGGCGGCTTACTGGGCTTTTACTGACGCTGAGGCTCGAAAGCGTGGGGAGCAAACAGGATTAGATACCCTGGTAGTCCACGCTGTAAACGATGATTACTAGGTGTGGGGGGACTGACCCCTTCCGTGCCGCAGTTAACACAATAAGTAATCCACCTGGGGAGTACGGTCGCAAGACTGAAACTCAAAGGAATTGACGGGGACCCGCACAAGCAGTGGAGTATGGGGATTAATTCGATGCAACGCGAAGAACCTTACCAGGTCTTGACATCTAACGAATCTTAAAGAGATTTAGGAGTGCCCTTCGGGGAACGTTAAGACAGGTGGTGCATGGTTGTCGTCAGCTCGTGTCGTGAGATGTTGGGTTAAGTCCCGCAACGAGCGCAACCCTTATGTTTAGTTGCTACGCAAGAGCACTCTAGACAGACTGCCGTTGACAAAACGGAGGAAGGTGGGGATGACGTCAAATCATCATGCCCTTTATGACCTGGGCTTCACCCGTACTACAATGGTTGCAAACAGAGGGAAGCAAAACAGTGATGTGGAGCAAATCCCTAAAAGCGATCTCAGTTCGGATTGTAGGCTGCAACTCGCCTACATGAAGTCGGAATTGCTAGTAATCGCGGATCAGCATGCCGCGGTGAATACGTTCCCGGGTCTTGTACACACCGCCCGTCACACCATGGGAGTCGGGAATGCCCGAAGCCGGTGACCTAACCGCAAGGAAGGAGCCGTCGAAGGCAGGCCTGGTAACTGGGGTGAAGTCGTAACAAGGTAGCCGTTCGAGAACGAGCGGCTGGATCACCTCCTTTCTAAGGAGACACGAAGAGTAAAATCTTCGTAATCCGGTCAGCAAGAGTCACTTAGTTGTTCATTGTTCAATTTTGAAGTTGCCGTAGAGTAGCTTCACAATAAAAGAAGGCACCTTACCCTGCAGATGAAGGTATCTGCGAAAAATGGGGGTGTAGCTCAGCTGGGAGAGCACCTGCCTTGCACACAGGGGGTCAGGAGTTCGATCCTCCTCATCTCCACCATAGGGGAAGAGGATAAAGAGCAACCGGTAACCACGAGGGGTAAGCCCAAAAGATGGGCGCATAGCTCAGGTGGTTAGAGCGCACGCCTGATAAGCGTGAGGTCGGTGGTTCGAGTCCACTTGTGCCCACCAAGACCAATGCGTAATTCGTAATGCGTAATTCGTAATTATGAAGAGCAAAGGTTGAGGAAAATCAGTAGCTTGAAAATTGAATAATTGAAAAGAAAGTAATGCAAATTGAGGAAACAATGTTGACGCTTCGCGTCAAATTGGCAAGCTTTTGCTTCGCAAAACTTGCGGTTTGTACGAGAGGATAAAACGTTGTTTAATACGAGTAAACGACAAAATACAATGAAGTTTTTACCAACTAAGTGTATAAGTCGGGTAACAAGTATTACAAAATTGCGAGATGAACATAATTCTCAAGATGGTTAAGCTAATAAGAGCGCAGGGTGAATGCCTTGGCGTTAGGAGCCGAAGAAGGACGCGGTCAGCTGCGAAAAGCTGCGGGGAGTTGCAAGCAAACTGTGATCCGCAGATGTCCGAATGGAGCAATCTGTTAAGTAGAACTTAACATCGCATACTGAATAAAATAGGTATGCGAGGGTAACCGCCTGAACTGAAACATCTAAGTAGGGCGAGGAAAAGAAATCAACCGAGATTCCGTTAGTAGTGGCGAGCGAAAGCGGAAGAGGCCAAACCGAGTGTAGCAATACGTTCGGGGTTTAGGACTGCATAAAGCATTGAAAGGACTTAGCTGAAGTGGATGGGAAGCCACATCATAGAGCGTGAGAGTCGCGTAAGCGAAAAGTCCTGACAGCCGGCAGTATCCAGAGTACCGCGGGACACGAGGAATCCCGTGGGAAGACGGGGGGACCACCCTCCAAGCCTAAATACTACCTAACGACCGATAGCGAATAGTACTGTGAAGGAACGGTGAAAAGTACCCCGGGAGGGGAGTGAAATAGCACCTGAAACCCTGTGCTTACAAGCACATAGAGCACGTCAATGTGTGATATGGTACCTTTTGTAGAATGGTCCGGCGAGTTATTGTATGCAGCAAGGTTAAGGACTTAAGGTCCGGAGCCGTAGCGAGAGCGAGTCTGAATAGGGCGATGAAGTTGTATGCAATAGACCCGAAACCGAGTGACCTATCCATGTCCAGGCTGAAGTGGAGGTAAAGCTCCATGGAGGGCCGAACGCACGCCTGTTGAAATAGTCGGCGATGAGGTGTGGATAGCGGAGAAATTCCAAACGAACTCGGATATAGCTGGTTCTCTCCGAAATAGCTTTAGGGCTAGCCTCATGACAGATTACCGGAGGTAAAGCACTGATTGAGCTAGGGGGCGAAAGTCTACCGACCTCTCTCAAACTCTGAATGCCGGATAATCGATTCATGGGAGTCAGACAGTGTGTTATAAAGCTCATTGTCAAAAGGGAAACAGCCCAGACCCACAGCTAAGGTCCCTAAGAACTGTTAAGTGGAAAAGGATGTGGAATTGCGTAAACAACCAGGATGTTGGCTTAGAAGCAGCCACTCATTAAAAGAGTGCGTAATAGCTCACTGGTCGAGTGACTCTGCGCCGAAAATTCAACGGGGCTAAACAGTTTACCGAAGCTTGGGATTCAGTCTTAATGACTGAGTGGTAGGAGAGCGTCGAATAAGGGGTGAAGTCAGAGCGGAAGTGCTGGTGGACTTTATTCGAGTGAGAATGCCGGAATGAGTAGCGAGAATTATGTGAGAATCATAATGGCCGAAAATCTAAGGTTTTAGGAGGAAGGTTCGTCCGCTCCTAGTTAGCCGGAAGCTAAGACGAGGCGGAAACGCGTAGCCGATGCACATACGGTAGACATTCCGTAGCCGCTGACAAACTTAAACCAAGGGACACATGTGAAGGGACTAGCCGGAGATTGGTTGATCCGGTCGTAAGGGACACGATTGAGTGGAAGTAGTTTTGGAGCATGGCGAGAAAAGCTTGGCGTACGTTTTAAGCGTCCGTACCGCAAACCGACACAGGTAGATAGGAAGAGGATTCCAAGGCCAGCGAGAGAAGGGTTGTCAAGGAACTCGGCAAGTTGACCCCGTAACTTCGGAATAAGGGGTACTCATGAGAATGAGTCGCAGTGAATAGGCCCAGGCAACTGTTTATCAAAAACACAGGTCTATGCTAAATCGAAAGATGACGTATATGGGCTGACGCCTGCCCGGTGCCGGAAGGTTAAGAGGAGGAGTGAGAGCTCTGAATTGAAGCCCCGGTAAACGGCGGCCGTAACTATAACGGTCCTAAGGTAGCGAAATTCCTTGTCAGGTAAGTTCTGACCCGCACGAATGGCGTAATGATCTGGGCACTGTCTCAACAGCCCGCCCGGCGAAATTGTAGTACCGGTGAAGATGCCGGTTACCCGCAACTAGACGGAAAGACCCCATGGAGCTTTACTGTAGCTTAATACTGAAGATTGGTAATTCATGTACAGGATAGGTGGGAGCCAGAGAAGGCCGGGCGTCAGCTTGGCTGGAGGCGACCTTGGAATACCACCCTTGTATTACTGGTTTTCTAACCTGCCGCCATGAATCCGGCGGGGGGACACTGTTAGGTGGGCAGTTTGACTGGGGCGGTCGCCTCCAAAAGAGTAACGGAGGCGCTCAAAGGTTGGCTCAGCATGGACGGAAACCATGCTTTTGAGTGTAAACGCGAAAGCCAGCCTAACTGCGAGAGAGACATCTCGAGCAGTAACGAAAGTTGGAGTTAGTGATCCGGTGGTATGTGAGTGGAAATGCCGTCGCTCAACGGATAAAAGCTACCCTGGGGATAACAGGCTGATCTCCCCCAAGCGTCCACAGCGACGGGGAGGTTTGGCACCTCGATGTCGGCTCGTCGCATCCTGGGGCTGAATTCGGTCCCAAGGGTTTGGCTGTTCGCCAATTAAAGCGGTACGCGAGCTGGGTTCAGAACGTCGTGAGACAGTTCGGTCCCTATCTGTCGTGGGCGTAGGATATTTGAAAGGCGCTGTCCCTAGTACGAGAGGACCGGGATGGACGCACCTCTGGTGCACCGGTTGTCACGCCAGTGGCACAGCCGGGTAGCTAAGTGCGGATCGGATAAACGCTGAAAGCATCTAAGCGTGAAGCCGTCCTTAAGATAAGATATCCCATCAGGTTACTGAGTAAGACCCCCGGAAGACTACCGGGTTGATAGGCTCATGGTGTAAGCATGGTGACATGTTTAGCCGGCGAGTACTAATTGGTCGAGGGCTTAACCTCTTGAATTATTGTTCATCACTTTCAATTCTAATTATTCAATTTTGAGGTTGCTGTTAAGCAGTAATCCCCAGTCGGTGACGATTGAGATGAGGTTCCACCTGTTCCCATGCCGAACACAGAAGTTAAGCTCATTCTCGCCTACGATACTTGGATGGCGACGTCCTGGGAAAATTGGTGTTGCCGACACTTACGAAATGAGAGCAGTACTATTTAGTATTTGCTCTCGTTCGCGTAAGACCCGAATTCAACATTGCCTCTTAGCTCAGTCGGTAGAGCATCTGACTGTTAATCAGGGGGTCGTCGGTTCGAGCCCGACAGAGGCAGCCATGAAAAGCGTATTTGCAATAGCGAATGCGCTTTTTCGTTTAAATCCATCCTACGGATGGAAGAAATCTGCCTTCGGCAGATGAAAACACTTTCGCAAGCGAAAGCAATGAAATCCGCCTTCGCTGGGAATTTGAAATCTTCAAGTCTCATGATGAGGCGGAGAAATTTCTGGCAGGGGTTGATTATAGGGTGGATTTGTGATACAATATAGATACAGAGTGGGAGTGATTGAAATGAGCTCGGATTTAAAGAACACCGTAGAAGCCGCCGACGTTCGGTCGCAGTATGACACTGCTGCAAAAGTCCTTCTGGCACATAAAAATATCCTTTCCCGTATTTTGGTTGCAACCGTTGATGAATTCAAAGGCTTGTCGCCGGATGAGGTCGAGGGATATATCGAGGGAGGCGTCCATGTTGGCAATGTTCCTGTTGACCCCGGAGTGACAAATTCTGAAACTGCTGAGAGAATTGTCGGATTGAATACGGTTCAACCGGAGATAAGAGAAGGCTATGTGACTTTCGACGTCATCTTCTATGTGAGAATGCGCGACGGTCTATCTCAGATTATTATAAATGTTGAAGCTCAGAAAAATGATCCGTCCGGATATGATATTCTGAATCGGGCTATCTTCTATGTCAGCCGCCTTGTTTCGTCACAGAAAGAGCGTGACTTTACGGGCAGAAATTATAATGATTTGAAGAGAGTTTACTCCATCTGGATTTGTATGAATATGGATGAGTGTATTTGGAATCATGTTCATCTCACAAACGATGCAATTATGGCAAATCACGAATGGAAAGGGAAGCTCGACCTGTTGAATATTGTCCTGCTAGGAATCCCGAACGAGCTTCCACAGCAAGGAGAAGAATACGAGCTTCATCGCTTGCTAAGCACGATGTTCTCAGTAGAACTCACGGCAAATGAGCGATTGAATATTTTAGAAAATGAGTATGGAATAAATGTTGAACCTGACTTTAGAAAGGAGCTGGACGTAATGTGCAATTTGAGCCAAGGAGTTTATGAGAGAGGAATTGAGAAAGGCAAACTTGAAAATGCAAAAGCTATGGCGATTAGTCTCCATGAATCAGGTGTGTCTGAAGATTTAATTGCTAAAGCTGCCAACGTCAGCGTCGAACTCGTCAGAAGTTGGCTCGGTTTGTCCGTTGCCTGATCCCATCCGGCATAACCGTCATCCACAAAGCACTTGCAAGTTGCAGGTGCTTTTTTCGGTTGATTTTGC
This sequence comes from Oscillospiraceae bacterium, assembly GCA_021202155.1. Taxonomy (GTDB): domain Bacteria; phylum Bacillota; class Clostridia; order Oscillospirales; family Ruminococcaceae; genus Faeciplasma. Next base: position 154,928 of record JAJQDP010000033.1, read on the forward strand.
TTGATTTTTCGTGTGACATGTAATTCTTAATCCACACTTAGCCTGAATATGATGATAATTTTATATATTTGTCACAGAGAAATTCAATAATTTCTGAATTTCTCTTGACATCATCTATAAAATGTGATAGACTTAAAACTGTATCGCGGGAGATTATGGTGCAAAATTTCTCCCATGTATACGTTTTTATGATATTTAAGGAGGAAATTTTTATGCACAAAAATATTTGCAGACGTCTTATCTGCTTAGTAATCAGTGTGCTCATGATTATGACGCTTCTGCCGACCAGTGCGTTCGCTTCGGTAGACGTATCGACGATCAAGACTTTCTACGTCAATGGTGTTGATATTCTGTCTGCTACCGACTATACTGTTGCCTGCGGCAGTGGCACGGCGGTTTATGACCCTGACACAAACACTCTGACGCTGACCGATGCGACGATTACGTCTTCATACGTCAGCAGTTCATCTTCCTATTATGGCATTTATGTATACTTCAACACTGCGCCAACGGATCCATTCACCATCAAGCTTGTAGGTGAAAATACGCTGGTCGGCGTTGATACTTCTGTTGCCAAGTATTCCTACGGAATCTATTGCTACAAGGCTGAGCTGGACATTACGTCCGATCTTGATGCAAATGATAATTATGGCGGAAATCTGTCGTCTAATGGTCTGTATTACCCCATAATTCAGGGAGCTGGTTACGCTATGAGCATTTCTAACTGCGAGGTTTCATTTACAAATACAACCTACTATTGCATATCTGCACTTAATGGAATCAGCATCGATAATTCAACCGTTACTTTGAATGCGGTCTCAAACGGCAGTGCTGTCAGAGGAATTGTTACCGGCACAACTGCTGTTATCTCCATTACAGATTCTGTTGTTGACATTTCTACTTCTGCAACATCAAAGGCAAGTTATTGCGTTTATACTTCAAGAAGTGCTTCGAGTACAAGCGATTCACCGATCGTAGTTGAGAATTCTACTCTCACATGTACGAATACCAATTCGTCCGGTAGCTATCCGGCTATTTATGCAAATGGCATAACTGCCAGTGGCGATTCAACAACGATTGTTGCCGATGGCGGTGTAAACTTCCTGTCAACAAAGGCATATACTCACCTCACCCTTGCCCCTGAAGACGGCTATGAGATGAACGTTTCACTCGGCTCAAGTTCGAGTGACGCTGAAGTTGTTGACGATTATACATCAACTTCATCGACTACATTCACGGAAACCTCAGCTCTTGAGTATACCACTTATACCTATTTTGCCATCACAACTGAAGTGAGCACTGGAATTAAGACATACAAGGTTTCTGTAAGCGATTGCACCAACGGCACTGTAACCGCTTCTCAGACGACAAGGATAGAGGCTGGAGCGACTGTCACCCTGACGGTTGCGGCTGACACTGATTATCAGCTCGATTCCCTTGTTGTCACCGATGCCAATGGCGATGAGGTAACTCTCACCGATAATGGGGACGGAACTTACTCGTTCACGATGCCTTCAAGCAACGTAACGGTCACCGCTACATTCGGATATGCGGACGGTATTCTCTACATATTTAAGGGTGCAGACACTTTTTATTTCGAGTTCGCTGATTACCTGGATGATTATTCTGCGGGCGACAAGCTCATAATCACTGCAACCATTTCGGGCAACAATAGCTCTTTCAACGGTGTTCTTGGGGCGAGTGATGACGTTTCCGGCTATTGGTCATCAACCTATTACGAAACAGGTGCTACTACAATTACGCTGACCGTAACGGTTCCCGATGATTATCCTGACGGCGGAGGTCAGCTTCAGTGCTATGGTGTTTACTATGGCGACGGCTTCTATCTGACTTCCTTCAGTATAGCGAAGGCTGGAAGCGGCAAGCTTTCCGGCGTGAAAGCTACCATCTATATCAATGAAGAGTACCATGGACTTCTCGTAACGAGAAATAACAGAAGATTCCTCATCAGCATCCCGCATGATGTCGACGAAAACGGCTATTGCACCGTTTGCAAGGAGTATATCGGCGGCGAGGAGACAGTGGAGACCGTCACTCTTGACGATGTTGAGTACGCTGTGGAATTCTCGGCTGAGCTTGACGCTTCTTCCGGCAATTGGAACAAGGTAACTCTTGGCGACGCGGGCTTCGCGGAGGCTCTTAACACCGAGGGAGCTATCCTCGTGATTGAGAGAGACACCGAGATGTCACTTTCCTACGCTGATGGCGATTATGAGAAGTTCATCGTCGGCAAGGACGATTCAAGCTGGATTGCTCTTTCGACCTCAGGAACTACCACCGATGATGAAGACGGTCTTGTAGCCTACGTTTCCGACGATGGCACAACAGTCATCTATGACGGCGCAACCGTCTATGCGGCTCTGTCCGACGCAGGACTCGCCGACCTGAGCTCTTATGTCCTCATCTCGAACACCTCCGGCTCTTACAAGATTGTAAGCGTCAAGGTTCTGGTTCCCGTTGCCGCTGAGTAATTGACAGAGAGTAAAAATTAAAGTATTTAAAACCGGCGTCTGCTATGGACGCCGGTTTCTGTTTTGCATTGGGAGAAAACTATACTCTCTAAAAAAGGGCGGAGAATTTTTGAGCAGGGGTTGATTATAGCGGGGATTTGTGATAAAATATAAGTATAGACAAGAAGTAATTGAATATTTTAGAGAGTGAGTACGGAATAGATGTTAAACCAGATTTCAGAAAGGAGCTGGACACAATGTGCAATTTGAGCCAAGGAGTTTATGAGAGAGGAATTGAGAAGGGAATCCAGCAAGGTGTCGAGCGAGGCGAAACGAGTAAGGCTAAGGCTATGGCGATTAGTATGCATCGGGATGGCATGAAGGAAGAACAGATTGCGAAGTATGCCAATGTCGATGTTGAGCTTGTCAGAAAATGGCTTGGGTTTTCGCTTGATTGAAACGGGAGTTGGACACAATGTGCAATTTAAGCCAAGGAGTTTATGAGAGAGGAATTCAGCAGGGTGTTGAGCGAGGCGAGATAAGTAAGGCTAAAGCCATGGCGATCAGTATGCATCAGGACGGCATGAAAGAAGAGCAAATTGCGAAGTATGCCAATGTTGATGTTGAGCTCGTCAGAAAATGGCTCGGCGGGGATTCCTGCCGGGCTTTTTTGCAAAATATTTTATGAGACTGCAATAATTCTTCCCTCAAATTTGTATTACTTATAGAAACCCGTTTTGAGGAGGTATTTTTATGAAAAGGATTATTGCTTTGATATTAGCGGTTGCAGTCGCGCTTACGATGGTCGGGTGCGCGAAAAAGACGGTTACTTTTGACATCGACGGGGCAAGCAAAATCCTGCTTATGTCCGGCTCTTCCGGCGAGACGGTTGAAATAACCGATGCAGAGACTATCGCATACATCACCGACAACATAAATGGGATGAAATTCAATCGGGACGAGTCAAGCCGCCAGCACAATGGCTGGAGCTACTCTTTAAGATGGTATGATTCGGAGGACAATCTGATTGAATATATCGTCATTATGAATGCCACCCGCATCGACTATGACAACTATTTCTATAACGAGATGGGTGCTGATGTCGAGATTGATATAATGTACCTTGAGGAGCTACTGAGCGATTGAATAGAGCACTCCCGTCAACATCCCCAAAACAAATTCTCACCTGTATCACGATTTTTGACCATCTAAACAGACCGTTTGTCAAATCAGCTAAAATACCTTCGTTCTGAACGATTTTATTTTGGCAGAAGTTATTGACAAGCGGTCTCTTCTTTGATATAATAGAAATAATAGAAAACGTTATAAGGTGATTGTGTGAAAATCATCGCAAATGAATGGCGGAGTTCACTAAGTTTTACCATTTAGTTGACTGAGCCATTACATAATTCTTCTCTCTGAAAACGGATTTCGGGTTTTGTCCGCCACAGAGGGACTTACTCAAGCAAATGTCTTTTTCCGTACAGGAGCTGCGCTATGAAAGTCGTGCTTTTGTCTCACAGAAATTTTTCGCAATCTGATTTGTGCAAAATTTCGGAAAAGGAATTTGCTTATAAGTGTTTGTAGAGGACAAAACAGTGAATTTGTGCAACATGCACAAATATCCGAATTACATCTTCGGAGGATGCCGATGGAAACAATCATAGCAACGCACGGTCTGAGCAGAGATTTTCAGATCGGCGACGGAAGCGTTGTTCACGCGCTTCATGACATCAACATAACGGTCAACGAGGGCGGTCTTACCATTTTAAAAGGTCGCTCCGGTTCCGGCAAAACGACACTGATAAACCTTTTGGGAGCGTTGGACAGACCAACAACAGGAGAAGTTTTCTTCGACGGAACCGACATCACAAAGCTTTCCGACTCAAAAAGAGACGAGCTGAGACGCTACAAGATGGCTTTCGTTTTCCAGTCGGTAGCACTCATGTCGTCGATGACGGCATATGAAAACGTCGATTTCGGACTGAGGCTTTCAAAATTCCCCTTCGCACAGCGGGATGAGAGAGTCAGAAAGTGCCTTGAGGAGGTCGGTCTTGCCAAGAGAATGAACCATCGCCCGGGCGAGCTTTCCGGAGGTGAACAGCAGAGAGTCGCAATAGCACGAGCCCTCGCTCACGAGCCAAGAATAATCTTTGCCGACGAGCCGACAGCAGAGCTTGACACCGCAACCAGCCACCACATCGTCGAGCTTTTCAAGAGGCTTGTAATTTCAGAAAAGATGACCATAGTCATGACAACTCATGACCCGAGCCTGCTGGAAATTGCCGACAGGGTTTACACTTTGGAGGACGGTGAGATTATTGACTGACGACAAGGACTTCGTCTTGGAAAAAGACACCGTTCTGGAAGAGACCGTGGCAGAGGCTGAGAACGCAACAGAAGAGACTCCCGCAAGCGAGGAGATTTCGGCTGAGCCGGTCAAGGAAAAGCCAAAGAAGAAATCCAAAGAGCCGAAAGAAAAGAAACCAAAGGACAAGAAGCCGGACGAGGAGAAGGCTGAAAAGAAGCCGAAGGAAAAGAAATTATCAAAGAAAAAACAGAGAATTCTTGAGCACGAGCAGGAGATAACCGCTCCCACAACCGAGTACGCTATCGAGTGCGAGAACTTAGTAAAGATTTACAAGACAGAGCAGATTGAGGTCGTTGCACTTCAGGGACTCGACCTGAAGGTGAAGCGCGGTGAGCTCGTTGCGATTGTAGGAAGCTCCGGCTCAGGAAAGTCGACACTTCTGAACATGCTCGGCGGGCTTGACAAGCCAAGTGCCGGGTCACTCAACGTAAACGGCAGGAATCTACTCAAGTTCACCGAAGAGGACTACATGCTCTATAAGCGCAACATGGTCGGGTTTGTCTGGCAAAACAACGCAAGAAACCTGGTCCCGTACCTGACGGCAGAGCAGAATGTCGAGCTTCCGATGCTACTTCAGGGACAGAAGCAGAGGCGGGAAAGAGCACTTGAACTCCTTGATGCCGTGGGACTGTCACACAGAATCAATTCCCGGCTTGATCAGATGTCGGGCGGCGAACAGCAGAGAGTCGCGATTGCAATCTCACTTGCAAACAATCCGCAGATACTTCTTGCCGACGAGCCGACGGGATCTGTAGACACAAAGACCTCAGACCAGCTCTTGCAGGTCTTCAAGGACTTAAACCGCACAAGAGGGATAACGATTGTAATCGTAACCCACGACATGCGACTGGCAAAGCAGATAGACAGAGTAATAGCAATCCGGGACGGCAGAACGTCCAGTGAAATCATAAAGAAAACGCACGCCGAGATTATGAGGGAGTCGATGAGCCTTGAGGAGGCTGACGAGGCACTCACGAAATCGGTGACTGAGGGCGAACCGGACTTCATTTCCGAGGAGCTTGTGGTCTTAGACCGCACAGGCAGGCTCCAGCTTCCTAAGGAATATCTTGAAGAGCTTGGAATGAAGGGCGGAGACCGAGTCAAGGCTGACCTTGACAAGGAGGCTGAGCGAATCTATATTCGCAAGGCGGAATAAACTTTTTATAACCTGTAAGGAAGAATAGAAGCATCTGACCGAATCTTATCGGGAGCGGTCGGAGCAATTTAGAAGAAAGGTGGATACCACAGTGAAAAACAAACTGTTCGGGGACAATAAGTTCGGGAATAGACTGTTCGTGCGTATTATATCGCTTGTGCTTGCACTTGCGATGATGATGCCTTTTATCGGCACGGTTTATGCGGATAGTGATACTTCGGAAGAAGAATCAACGTCAACCTCCACGACTACTGTCGCCGAAACATCCGCACAGGCAATCGACGATGCCAGTAGAGCAAACAGCTACTCGACATTCTACGACAACCACGCCTCAGATCCGAGACCTGACACCGAGGTCGTCGTAAACGGCGTTGACTATGACTCTGTTTCTGAGGAATCAGAGGCGTACGTCGACACTATCGACGGGGTAGAGGCATTGGTACTTTCCGCTGAGGAAGCAGAGGTAACCTATACGGTTAACGTTTCTGAGGCTGGAATTTACAACGTAGAGATCATGTACTATGCTCTTGCAAGCACCGCAAACGACATTGAACTTGCCTTCTATGTCGACGGCGAGCTCCAGTATTCGACCGCTGAGAGAATTCTCTTAAGCAAGATCTGGGCTATCTCCGAGAGCTCCTATGAGTATGATGAAGACGGCAACCGCTCCTTCAGAACCGACTCTACAGGCAACCAGGTAAGACCTACCCTTGAGGAGTCCTTGGGCTGGCAGACAGCCTCATTTGAGGACACCGACGGTCTTTACAACGACCCTCTTGAATTCTACTTCACCGAGGGCGAGCACACCATCACAATCGTGTCCGACAAGGCAAGATTCGCTATCTCCTACCTCAAGCTCTACAACGAGGAGGACGCGCTTCCCCTTACCGAGGTCGACACCGTTACAACCGATGAGTCAGTGGCTTCCGAGTCGACCGGCATCTACATCCTTCTTGAGGGTGAAGATTGCACCAGCACCTCGGATATAACCATCTATCCTACACAGGACCGTTCCACTTACATCACTTCTCCTGCCGCTTCTTCAAAGCAGGTTTACAACACCATCGGTTCTGAAACCTGGAAGGACTCCGGAATGAGCGTCACATGGACGTTTACGATGGAGGAAGCAGGCTGGGTCAAGATCGGCATCCGCGCAATCCAGGATGAGATGAGAGGACTCTTCTCCAACCGTACCATTTATATAGACGGCGAAATCCCCTGCGAGGAAGCTGAGGCAGTCAAGTTCTATTACTCCAATAGCTGGTCGGTAACAACTCCTACCGATGAGGACGGCGACACCCTTTACTTCTATCTTGAAGCGGGCGAGCACACCCTCACCCTTGAGGCGGTTCCCGGCGACATCGGCGAAATCATGCGTGAGCTTGATGACCTCGTTTACGAGCTCAACAGCTACTACAGACAGATACTCATGATTACAGGTTCTGACCCTGATGAGTACACCGACTACATGGTTTACAAGCAGATTCCTGACCTCCTTACAGACTTTGCGACCTATGCTGAAGAGCTCAGAGCTCTCAAGTCAAAGATTGAGGAAATCGCAGGAACCTCCGGTACTGAAGCTGTTTCACTTGAAACAATGGCACAGCTCCTTGACAGAATGATCAATCGTCCTGATGACATCCCGTCAAAGCTCAGCCAGTTCAAGGATGACGTCACCGCACTTTCTCAGTGGATGACTGACTACCGTAGCCAGTACCTCGAAGTTGACTTCATCGAAATCACTTCCGCTGACATTGAATTCACATCCACCAAAGAAAAGTTCTTCAAGTCGCTTGCGTTCAGCTGGGATCAGTTCATCGCTTCCTTCTTTGAAGACTATAACAACCTTTCTGACGGCGGCGAGGATGCCCTTGAAGTGTGGGTTTCCCTCGGTCGTGACCAGGCTCAGATAGTAAAGGAACTCATCGACTCCTACTTCGTCGAGGAAACAGGTATTGCAGTCAATGTAAGCCTTGTACAGGGCGGTATCATTGAAGCAACCCTTGCAGGAAAGGGACCTGACGTCGCACTCTTCGTTGGCGGCGACCTGCCTTTGCAGCTCGCAATCCGTGAATGCCTTGTAGATGTATCGCAGTTTGACGACTATGAGGAGGTAATCGAGAGGTTCTCCGACAACATCATGACCCTCTATACATATGGAGGCGAGGTCTTCGGACTCCCGATTTCGCAGACATTCTCGATGATGTTCTATAGAACCGACGTACTTGAATCGTTCGGCTTCGACGAGCCTCCGGAGACATGGGACGAACTCATCGAAATGCTCCCGACCATTCAGCGTAGCTACATGGGTGTCGGCTTCAACTTCGACGCATATGCCACCTTCATGGTTCAGAGCGGTATGGATTACTATAATGACTCATTGACCGCGACAACGTTCGATGATATAACGTCGGTCGAGTGCTTTGAAATGTGGACTGAGTTCTACACTCTCTACTCCTTCGAGCAGACCTTCGACCAGTTCTCAAGATTCCGTACCGGTGAGTACCCGATAATCATCACCGGCTACACCTTCTACAACCAGGTTTATACCGCCGCACCTGAAATCAGAGGTCTTTGGGACTTCGCTCTGATGCCCGGTACTGTTGAAGAGGACGGAACTGTCAACCACTCCACCACCTCTACCTCCAACGGAGCTATCATCTTCTCGAAGCTCTCGCAGGAACAGCGCGAGGATGCATGGGAACTCATCAAGTGGTTCACTTCTTCCGACATCCAGGCTCAGTACGGACGTTCAATCGAAGCTTTGTTAGGTCCGATGGGACGTTTCGACACCGCAAACCAGGAAGCTCTTACTCAGCTCTCATGGTCCAAGTCCGAGTATTCACTCATCTTAGAGCAGATGAACTACACTGTTGAGATGAGACTTATCCCGGCAACATACATTGTTACACGTAACATAACCAACGCATTCAGAGAGGTCGTAAACAACTACTCGAACGCAAGAGACACGTTGCTCTGGTACAACAGAGACATCAACGATGAAATCACGAGAAAGTACGAGGAGTTGGGAATTGACATCTCAACACTTGAATAAAGGAGGGAGAAAGTTTCATGGCAAAGGCTAAAAAAGAGCAAACAGCAGTAAAGCCGATAAACACGGAGAGCAAAGCCGCCTATACCTGGCATCTCATCAAGCAGAATAAAACTGTATATCTGATGATGCTTCCGTTCTTTGCGCTGTTTACCATCTTCACACTGGTTCCGGTTATCATGACGCTTCCTCTGGGTCTTACGAACTTCAACCTCGTACAGGCACCAAGGTACATCGGACTCCAGAACTTCTACTCGCTGTTTGTAAACGATGATGTATTCCTGACAGCTATCACGAATACGCTCATATTCGCAGTATTCACAGGTCCGTTCTCCTACGTATTGAGCTTCCTTCTTGCGTGGCTCATCAACGAAATGAACCCGTTCTTCAAGGTATTCTTCACATTCGTATTCTACGCTCCGTCAATGACGCCGTCGGCATACGTTATCTGGCAGCTCATCTTCTCAGGTGACTCCTATGGATACCTCAACTCGGTTCTGATGGACCTCGGAATCATCAACAACGCCATACAATGGCTGACCGATACGAGCTACATGATGGGGGTTGTAATCATCGTCCAGCTCTGGTCGTCAATGGGTGCAGGTTTCCTTGCACTCCGTGCAGGCTTCCAGAACATCGATAACTCCCTCTATGAAGCGGGAGCTATCGAAGGAATTCAGAACAGATTCCAGGAACTCTTTACCATCACAATTCCTGCGATGGGACCCTCACTTCTGTTCGCGGCGGTCCTGGCAATTTCAGGAGCCTTCACCTGCGGTACCGTTGGTGCAACACTCTGCGGACTTCCTTCGACCGACTACGCAGTTCACACAATCATGAACCACGCTCAGGACTACGGTACAATTCGTTACGAAATGGGTTACTCAAGTGCAATTTGTATGGTGCTCTTTGTAGTAATGCTTCTGACGAATCACGTTATCAGAAGAGTCCTCGGCAAGTATACTGATGATTAAGGGGGTGGAAACGTATGGCATCTGATATAAGAGAAAATCAGGAAAAGCTCGCTAAGAAGCAGGAAAAAGAGTTGGCGAAGCTCAGAAAAAGACAGTCGAAGATAAAGATAGAGACTGTCCATGTCAAGAAGTCAAAGGGCAAGCACATCAACGGCTCCCTCGGCGGAGACATAATGATCTTCATCCTCCTCGCTCTCCTCGGATTATTCATGATATTCCCGCTCTACTACTCGATAATCCAGTCTTTGAAGCCTATCAGTGAGCTCTTCGTATTCCCGCCGAGACTTTATGTAATCAATCCGACGATAGAGAACTTCTCGAACCTCTTCAAGGTCGCCGGTAACCTCTGGGTACCGTTCTCGAGATACGTTTTCAACTCCGTCTTCATTACGGTTGTTATCTCTGTAATCCACGTCTTCGTTGTCTGCTGTGCGGCGTACGGACTTTCCAAGTGCCGCTTCCCCGGATACAATGCTCTTAACCAGATCATTGTAATAGCACTTCTCTTCTCCTCGACAGCAACATGGATCATGCAGTACATAGTCATCGCGGCATTGGGACTTATCAATACCTACTGGGCGTTGATTCTCCCGAACATCGCAACATCAATGGGTCTTTACCTCATGCGTCAGAGTATGTCGACCATCAACGATGCGGTTATCGACGCCGCCAAGGTTGACGGCGCGGGACACTTCCGCATCTGCTGGCAGGTAATCATCCCGAACCAGAAGCCTGCAATCGCAACCCTTATAATCTACGTCTTCCAGGGCGCATGGAATATTCAGGGCGGTTCACTCGTTTACGAGGAGCAGTTAAAGACTCTTCCGACAATCATGAACCAGTTGGCGGCTTCCGGTATCTCACGTCAGGGCATCATCTACGCTTCGGCTGTAGTACTTATGCTTCCTCCGCTTATCATCTTCCTTGTAGCACAGTCTAATGTTATGGAAACCATGGCAAGCTCAGGTATGAAGGACTAAGCCTACAGGCAAAGCCTGAGGCAAGACTACTATAGAAAAGGAGACAGGTGATAAGCAGTGACGAAATTTAACCTAAAAAAAGCGTTGTGTATGCTTCTTGCGGTAATGCTTATGGTCACGATGGCTGTAACCGCATTCGCCGACGACCCGTACACATCCTATAACTACAACGCGTGGAAAGAGGCAGTGCCCTCTCAGAACGGTTATCAGGTCACAGACACGATAACCGGCGCGGATATAGGTTTGGATCAGCTTTCTGATCCGGACAGCGAGTTCTTCATCAGTGAGGATGAGCCAGCTACGCTGTCAGATGCCAAGGACTTCTTCCTTTCCGAAAATGAGGAATGGTACATAGTTGACACCGGCAACAACCGTATAATCAAGACAGACCTCGAATTCAACCTTCTTGCTTGCTACAAGACCTTCACGGGTAGCACCATGACAACGGAAACCACCCTTGAGGACGGAACGGTTGAAACCACAGTGACAGACACCCTTAAGAGCCCGTATGGTATCTACGTCGACGAGGACGATTACATGTACATCGCCGACAGAGACAACCAGAGAGTTATAAAGTGCAACCAGGACTGTGAGATTATCATGGAATATACTCGCCCTGATTCAGAGCTTTACGACTCGGTATCCTTCTACTGCACGAAGGTGCTCGTAGATGCGGCAAAGAACGTTTACGTTATCTGCCCCGCAGTAAATAAGGGTGCTATCATGTACTCCGAGTCGGGAACCTTCCTTGGATTCTTCGGAGCCAATAAGGTTGAGGTTACAGCCCAGGTTGTAATCAACAGGATGTGGAGAAGGATAGCTACCGAGTCCCAGTCTGCAACTCTTACAAAGGCAACCCCTGTTGAGTACGCAAACTTCGACATCGACGACCAGGGCTTCATCTACACCGTAACTGAGGCGGCGAACACCACCACCGACGCGGTAAAGAAGCTCAACCCTGCCGGCTCGAACATCATCTCCCGTACCGAGAACGGTGCCGAGATAGTATTCGGTGACCAGACGTCGGTAACCTATTCCGGAACGACCTATTCGACCCGTCTTACCGATATTTCGATAGGCGATAACGGAATCGTCAATATCCTTGACTACACCTCGGGACGTATCTTCCAGTACGACCGTGAGTTCAATCTTCTGTTCATCTTCGGATGCGACCAGGAAGACCAGAACGGCGGATTCTACAACCCGAACGCAATCGAGTCCTATGGTGATAAGATTTACGTCCTTGACGGAAGAAACAACGATATAACAGTCTTCTCCGAGACTCTCTTCGGCTCCTATGTTCATGAAGCCGCTGAGATGTATAACGAAGGTCTTTACGAGGATTCACTCGCACTCTGGCAGGAAATTCTCAAGCGCGACGGTAACTACAACATGGCTTACGTTGCTATAGGCAAGGCTCTTCTCAACCAGGATCAGTATCAGGAGGCTATGAAGTACTTCAAGGCTGGTTACGACGATGAGGACTACGACAAGGCGTTCGAGTACTATCGCAAGAGCCTGATGAGAAACAACTTCACATTGACGATTATCATTGCTGCCGTTCTGATCGTTCTTTACCTCGTTGTAAGGATGCTCCAGAAGAGGGGCAAGATTCCCGATCATCTCTGGAAGAGATTGTTCAGACTTATCGGAAACGGTATCAAGACTCTTGTAATGAAAATTGTAAATGCAGTAAGAAAACAGAAGAAGGGAGGAGCAGTAAATGGTCTATGATATGACGCCAATACAATGGCTGAGGCATGTCATCTTCCATCCTATGGAAGGCTATGAGGACATGAGATGGAAGAAGCAAGGTTCCATGGTCATCAGTTTAGTAATCGTATTCTTCCTTCTCGTAGCTCAGATAGTCAACCAAAGAATGGGCGGATTCGCATTCAACATGTCAGCGTATTCGGATGTATTCAACATCGTCCCGATCATCACCCAGAGTATCATCATCTACGTTACCTGGGTAGTAGCTAACTGGTCGTTCTGTACGCTTCTTGACGGCGAGGGCAACATGCGCAGAATTGCAATCTACACGGCATATGCACTCGTTCCCTACATCGTCTGCTCGATAATTTCGACTTTCATGACCTACTTCCTGACCCTGGATGAGTCAATCTGGTCAACAGCAATCATGTATGTCGGAATCGGATGGACAGCAATTCTTATCGTGACAGGCATGAAGGCGTGCCACCAGTATTCCTACACAAAAACATTCGTCTGCATAGTCCTGACAGTTGTCGGTATGTTACTCATACTTTGCTTGTTCGTACTGCTTCTGTCGCTCTTCCAGCAGGTATACGTCTTCTTCTACACTATTTATACAGAGCTTCTGTATAGAGTGAGAAGTTAAGAGCAGAAAGGTGAGTGAATTTATGAAGAAAAATTTTCTTAGATTAGTCGCCGGACTGCTCGTAATCTCCATGCTCATGTCAATGACCGTCTTTTCGGCTGTTGCAGAGGATGAAGAGGAAGAAGCGGTTGAGACAAGCACTGAGGAAGTAGTCGACGAATCGGAGGAAGCTGAGGCTTCCGAAGAAGAAGCTTCCGATGAAGAAGCCTCCGAAGAGGAGGAAGAAGCTGAGGACGACTCTGAAGCTGACGAGGATTCCGATGAAGAATCCGAGGACGAGGAAGAGGAAGAAGAGACCATAGCTTATGTCACCGACGACGAAGAGATCGCACGCTCAGAAGTAGTTGCCGAGAACGACGAAGCTATCATGTATCTCGACAGAGAGTATGAGAGAATCGGTATCTACGTCAAGGAATCCGGCAAGGTATGGTGGTCTAACTGCGTTAACGCACTTTTGGACGATGCCACCACGAAGTCTTCTCTTCAGCAGAATCGTTTATCCAACATCGCCGTCAAGTACGGAAACGCTACCGACCTCATCATTTCGGCATATCTCTATTCTTACAGACAGTCGACCAGTGATGAAGACACCACGTTCGAGCTTATCGACAACGGCGTCAAGGTAACCTATAACTTCTCAAGTGCAAAGGCTACAGTTCCGGTCTACTACGTCCTGAACGAAACCTATCTTGAGTGCTACATCAACACTTCGGAGATCAATGAGAGAGCTGGTTACGTCGACGGTGAGGATGCTCAGGAATCCGATTCCGACGTTCTTATCCTCACAGAGCTCGCAATGAACCCCTACTTCGGTGCTGCTGATACCGAGGCAACCGGTTACATGCTCATCCCGGACGGCTCAGGTGCAAGAATCAACCTCAACAATGGCAAGAGTAACTACTCCAACTATTCATCCTACATCTATGGCAGAGACACCACAGGTATAAAGGAAAATCAGCCGGATGAAACCGAACAGGCTTACCTCCCGGTACTCGCAATGGTACAGGGAAGCGACGGTCTCGTAATGGTTGCAACCGACGGTGATACATTCGCATCAGCAAATGCGGCAGTTGCTTATAACTCGGACGACAACGCAGGCTACAACTACTGCTACTTCTCATTCACACTTCGTTCAACCGACACCTACAGCATGTCTGGTGATTCTTCATCAATCATCATGTTTGAAAAGGGCGACGGAACTATAGCAGTTGAGAAGCTGGCTGTAAGATACTACTGGGTAACCTCCGAAGAGGAAGAAGTAACCTACACTGAAATTGCTGACGTCTACAGAGACTACCTCATCGAAGAGGAAGGACTCACCAAGAAGACCGAATCCGACTACGCACCGCTCTTCGTAGAGTTCTACGGCGGAACGCTCAAGTCGAAGTCAATCTTGGGTATTCCCGTAAACCTCAAGACCGCTTTCACAACCTTTGACCAGGCGGCTGAGATTCTTGAAGGGCTCGTTGAGCTCGGAGTTGACCAGCTCGTCGTAAACTATAACGACTGGACGACCGATTCAATGACAGGAAAGCTTGATACCGCAGACAGTGTTGCATCAGTGCTGGGCGGCAAGAGTGACCTTGAGGACTTGATCGAGTATTGCGAGAGCATAGGAGCTCAGTTCTATGGATCCATTACCGATTACACCTTCTCAAAGAACGGCAACGGCTTCTGGACGCTATTCAACACAGCATACCGTGTATCAAAGTCCTATGCAAGACCTTATGAGTACAACATAGCCTATGGTACACCGAATGACGGAGTTGCGTCAGCACTTCTCTCACCGAGGTCTATATCGAAGCTTTCAAATAAGGTTACAAAGAACCTTGCGAAGTATGACCTGCCCGGCGTTGGACTCGGTGCATATGCGTACACTCTCTGGGGCGACTACTCTAACAAGAACAGAACCAACAGAGAAGTGACCGCACAGAATATCGTTGAATACTACAAGGCAGTTGCAGACATTGGCGACGGAACCAGCATCATTGCAGACGCTCCGAACGCTTACCTGCTCGCTTACGTCGACGTTATCCAGAACCTCACGCTCCAGTCGAGCCAGTTCAAGATTGTCGACGAGGACGTACCGTTCGTACAGATTGTACTCCACGGCTACATTCCTTACTCCACCGAAGCTATCAACGGCTCAGCGGATTCAATGGAACTCTTCCTGAGAGCAATAGCTTCCGGTTCATACGTCAAGTACACCTTCATCTACGAGGAAACAACCGAGATTGAAGATACTGATTACATCAATCTCTACTATGCAAACTATGAAGGCTGGCTTGAACAGGCGGCGGCTGAATATGAGCTTGCAAGTGAGATTCTATCAACCGTTTCCGATTCCGTTATCACCGGATATGAGACCGACGGCTCAGTTATCACAACAACCTACGAAAATGGCGTTGTGACAACCGTAAATCTTTCGACCGGCGAAATTACAGCAAACGGAAAGACCTATAACTATTCAGACTATGTTGACGAGGGAGGGATATTGAATGGCTGATACAGTAGTAAATGAAGCCGCCGAGACCAATGAGGTAGAGATAGTCGAAAAGACCGTCGAAGAAACCCCGGGCGAGGCTGCAGTCGAAACTGCAGTAGCAGATGAGACCACGAGCGAAAAGGCTTCAAAGAAATCCGCCAAGCCTCCGAAGGAGAAGAAAGCCAAGGGTATGATAATCCCTTACGAGAGGCGTAAAGCGTTGTATGGCTACGGCTTCCTTGCCATCTGGATCATAGGAACCATCTGGCTCTTCTTAAGACCGCTGATTACATCGCTTTGGTACTCCTTTAACACGACAGAGGTAACTGTAGGTGTCATGAAGACCACGTTCGTTGGACTTCAGAACTACATAGATGCTTTCACAGTCGACACCGATTACACAACCGCACTTTTATCTGTCCTCCAGAGTACACTCTGGCAGACGCCTATAATCATCATCTTCTCGATGTTTGTTGCGGTTATCCTGAATCAGAAGTTCAAGGGAAGAACTTTTGCCCGTGCAGTCTTCTTCCTGCCGGTTATCATCGCAACCGGACCTGTTATGAGCATCATCAACGGTGATATGGACACCTCAGGTTACTCAGGAGGTTCAGAGGCATTCTCGACGATGTTCGAGACGGATATGGCGGGTCAGCTCCTGACATTCCTCGGAATTTACAGCATCAGTGACCAGCTTACTGAGATGATAAGCCTGATTACGTCGGACGTATTCAATCTCGTCTGGAACTCAGGTATTCAGATTATCATCTTCCTCTCAGCCTTGCAGAACATTCCTGTTTCCGCAAGAGAGGCGGCATCCATCGAGGGTGCAACCGCATGGGAGTTCTTCTGGAAGATCACTCTTCCTTACATCAGCCCGATGATCGTTACAAACCTTGTTTATACGATTGTTGACTCGTTCATTGCTACCGATAACGAAGTCATGACGCTGGTTCTTTCCGAAGCGTCCGACTGGAATCACGGCTACTCCGCCGCTCTTGCATGGATTTACTTCCTGATTGTAATTGTGGTCTTGGGTATCGTACTCGGTGTCATTAACAAGCACGTTTACTACGAAGTATAAAGGGGGGAATCACAGTGGCTAAAGAAAAGAAAGATAAAGTCTTAGCGGAGGAAGTCGTTGCAAAGGAGTCCGTAGAAGAGGTCAAGGAAGAAGCCCTCGCGGAAGAGCCTGCAAAGAAGAAATCCGCAAAGGAAAAGCCTGCGAAGGTCAAAGCCGCAAAGGAAAAGAAGCCTCGCAGAAAGAAAGAAATGAGTACCGAGAAGGCCGAAAAGCTCTTTGAAAAGGAGCGCAGACAGCACCTTCGTGAGAAGGAAAAGGCTTATAAGGAAGCCAAAAAGAACGGCACTCTTGACGAACGTCAGCTTGACCCCAAGTACCTGTGGTATCTCCGCAGGAGGAGAATATTTGGATTTGTATGGCCCATCGCCAGATTCCTGATTCTCTTCGGACTCGGCTTCGTAATCCTCTATCCGCTCATCTACATGCTTTCGACCGCTTTCAGACCGAACGCACAGATGAACGACCCGTCAGTAGTCTGGATTCCCAAGTCATTGACGCTCTCAAACCTCCAGGATGTCTGGGACGTTATGGACTTTGGTGCAACTCTCCTGAATACATTGAGACTCAACATAGTCTGCTCGCTTCTCTCTGTTGTGAGCTGTTGCCTGGCTGGTTATGGCTTCGCGAGATTCAACTTCAAGGGAAAGGGTCTCATGTTCGGAATCGTTATCATGCAGATCATCGTTCCTCCGCAGATCACAGTTATCCCTCTGTATCTTCAGTGGGCATACTTCAAGATGTTCGGACTTGTTGAGGTTGCGGCAAGCGCAGGCGCGACGACATTCCTTGGAATTGCCATCAATACGGCGTCGAATGGATCACATTACATATCGCTGATTGACCATCAGGTTGTAATGTACGTGCCGGCTATCCTGGCAAACGGTATTCGTTCAGGACTGTTCATCTACATCTTCCGCCAGTTCTTCAGAGGACTCCCGATGGAGCTCGAAGATGCCGCATATCTCGACGGTTGCGGACCGTTCAAGACCTTCATCCGAGTAATGATTCCGAATGCATCCTCCGCATTCCTTACAGTATTCCTCTTCTCGATAGTCTGGTACTGGAACGACTACTACATTTCATCCACATTCTTCATCAACAACCATACCGTCGCGCTACAGCTACAAAAGCTGTCGGCAACGCTCGATGCTCGGCTATTTAACAACGCACAGGTTGGTACGAGGCGTAAGATTGTTTGGCTGGAAGCCGGGTGTCTGCTATCAATTACGCCTATTCTGGTCATGTACATCTTCCTACAGAAGTACTTCACCGAAGGCTTGGCACGTTCCGGTTTGGTCGGATAATTTCAAAACTAAGAAGTTCTCTCGCAGATTTCTGCGGGAGAGCTTTTTTGTCGCCCTTTGGGCGACGCGCCAGCGAAGCTGGCGCACCCCTCCACCATCGCCTTTGGCGATGGTCCTCCTCCCCCTTCGGGGGAGGCTTATATTCGCTCTCCCGAAAGTTCAGGCTAAGGGACTTGGTTTACAGATCTTAATCTTGGGTCAACTGAAAGTTTTGTTCGAGGCAGTTAAAGCCTCCCCTGAAAGGGGAGGGGGACCGCCGGCAAAGCCGGTGGTGGAGGGGTGGAATTTCGGCGAAGCCGAAATTCCACAGTTCGCCTTCGGCGAACTGCAATTGTCCCCGTATAATTCCTGATTTCCCCGCAAATACTACTCCCAAAAAGGAGTCGTGAATATGAACCTCTCAAACAAACAATACAGTGAACTTGCCAGGGACGCCGAATCGCCGTCGAAGGCTTGGTTCAACGTGCCGAAGGCGTTTGCAATCGGTGGGATAATATGCGTAATCGGGCAGGGGATAAGCGAGTTGTACCGGTATTTCGGGATGTCTGAGGACGAGACGGCGGCGTTTACCTCGATAACACTTGTGCTTCTGTCGGTCATTCTGACCGGATTCGGGCTCTACCCAAAGGTCGCCAAGCATGGAGGAGCGGGGACACTCGTCCCGATAACCGGATTTGCAAATGCCGTCGCATCTCCTGCGATAGAATTCAGAGCAGAGGGCTGGGTCTTGGGCGTCGGAACGAAGATTTTTGCAATCGCAGGACCGGTCATCCTCTACGGCACAGCCGCGGGAGTAGTGTATGGAGTGATTTACTTCATATGCACGAAGTTGTAACGCGAAAAAGCCGGGCTCGGGTGAGCTCGGCTTTGCGCATTATTTTGGCTTATTTGAGTGAAAGAAGCTCGGTGATGCGTTTAGCAATCTGCTTCTCTATGGCTGTGAGCCTTTCCTCGGGCAGATTCAGGCTTGGATGGCGTGTGAATCTGAAGCCGATGAGTTTTCTTAGCTGTGCTTTCTGCTGTGAACCCATCACCTCGCGGCAAACGTCCTCATAGGAAACACGGTAGGGGTTCGCTCTTGTCTTAGCGTAGTCATCCAAATTCCTGAAATCATCGGGCATACCATAGTTGAAGAGGGACAAGCCATTGTCGAAAATTGGCGCAGGTGAGATTATCTCGCCGGTGTGGTTGTCCCTTAGCAGTCCGAAGTTGCCAAAATGCCGGTCTTCATTGTAGATTACAGCATCGAAGACGAGCATACTGCAAAGTTGCTGGTAAAAATCCTCGCCGAGATTCTTATAGTACGCGATGCATTCAGTGAGAATAGATTTCTTGAGAATCCTGCCGACAGGTATAAACGACGTGTCGATGTCGGTGAAGAGCTTGCACTTTGATGCAAGAATTCCCTTCCAACGCTCCAAGTCATATCTTACGCAATCAAGACCCATCGCACTCGCTATCTGGCAGGCATAATATTCGCTGTAGGGCTCGTTGCCTGTGTTTGCTAAGCCCTCAGTTCCGCCCTTGTAGAGGTAAATCCCGTCACTTTCGATGAATCTCCAGGCTTTTCTGAGCATTCCGTTTGTGGTGAGCTCCGGAGAGGTTGTGAATGCTTCGTTGCTTCCTCCGATGCCGGTGTACGCAACAAGTGAGAGTGCTTCGGAAAAACGGTTTTCATAGAGATTATAATCCGCGAATTTTCCAGGAAAGCCACTCTTGACGACCCAGTAGCTGTCATTAAGCGAAAGCCCCATGCATACATCGATGATGCCTTTTGTATTATTGACGCTTAAGCCGAGGGTTTTAAGAACCTCGTCGACAAACTGCCGGTTTTTGGGGATAACCCTTCGTTCAAGCCAGCGGATAATTCCGTCGTCCGAAAGCTCCAGATCCAAAGGAAGCAGTTTTATATATGCGTCATCCACGTTGATAATATGTGCCTTCAAGCCCTCAATGCCTTTTTCCTCAAGTGAAAATTCAATGAGGTCGCTATCGTAGAGCCGGATGCTGTAAGTGCCTGTCATAGCTTGCTTCCTTTCCTTAAGATTTGACCGGAGTGAATGTCACTCGCTGAGAATCTCCTCCCGAATCTTCATCCAGAGCTTTCCCATGTGGTTTTCGCCGTCGCGGTTTTTGCCCCAACCCCAGTATGTGTCCTTCGGGGAGTCCTCGACGATGGTGTAGCCTGCGGTTTTCAGAAGCATTTCTTTGACATATGGGTGCTGTCTGACCTTTTCGCGGAGGAGTTCCTCCATCACGACGACTTTCTCAGTCTCCCAGTCGGGACGCTTGCAGTCTTTGTTCGCAAGAGAAATCTGCTTCGCCTCATACGGAGATTTCGCCTGGCGAATGAGCTCGACCACGTCCTCGGCGACACCCTTGAATGCGCTCGCCTGGTATGCCTCCTCGACCGTCCCGTAAACCCAGCCGTCGTACTCAATCTTGTTGGCAGAGTAGTTGTCGAGGCAGTAAAACTCCCTCGGGAAGAAGCCGATAGCTTCATCAAGCAGTATCCCATCCGCCAACCAAGGGTCGCGGTAGTCCTTCAAACTTAAATTGATGCTCATGATGATACCCCTTTCTGATTATAGTAGCATAGATTTGCGGTGGATGTCAAGCTTCAGTCCCGGAGTGCTAAAATCGGAACGACGAAAACCCCGTCCGGTCTCTGATAAGCCGCCGTTGTGAGACCGCTGACAACACAGCATATCTTCGGAGGTTTGCCGCCAGCGTCGGAAATTCTTTTGCGAAGAGAATTGAGATTCTGTGCGGCTTCGTCAATCTTATTCGCACCTAATTTTATCTCGAAAGCGCACCAGTCGCCATCATAAAGTTCAATCACCGCATCGATTTCTCTTCCGGAATAATCCTGATAGTGATAGAGCTTCCCGCCGAACGACTCGGCATAGATTCTCAGGTCTCGCTCACATAGTGCTTCAAATAAGAAGCCAAGTGTGTTCAGGTCACCCTTAAGCCTGTCCGGTGTTGCTCTGAGAAGCGCGCAGGCGAGCGACGGGTCGCAGAAGTGACGCTTTTCGGCTTGCTTGATTCTGACCGAAGAGCGGATATTAGATGAAAACGGCTCTTGATTCTCGGTAAGGAAAAGGCGATTGAAGATGTCAAGGTAGATTGCAACCGTGTTGATGTCAACATCTCCATCGTCGATTTCTTTGATGTCATCCTTGAGAACCCGGTTTGAGACGGTTGTCGACTCGTTTCTTGCAAGTGAGCGAAGAAGGAGCATTACCTTGCGGGTGTCCCGCTGAACGCCGTCGATTCTGTGAATTTCGTCCTCCACAATTGCGTTGATGTATTCGCTGGGAAGGAGAGCTGCCTCCGAAAGAGGCAAGTCCTGCGTTGCGGGCCATCCGCCCCTCACTATGCTGTCAACAATCAGGTTGAAGTCGACCTCTCCGGTGACAGCGGGAGTGAGTTCACCCCGGCAAAGAGCCTCAAGCGAAATCGCTCCGCTTGAACGTCCGGATTCGTAGAGCGACATCGTCCTCATCCGAAGCCTGGCGATTCGACCGGCACCGCTGTGGAGGATTCCCTTTGTCTTTGGCGTTGACGAGCCGGTCAGGATGAACTGTCCCTTTTCGCCGCGCTTGTCGACTTCGTAGCGAACAGCGTCCCAGATTGGTGGAACCTCCTGCCATTCGTCAATCATCCGAGGAGTCTCGCCTTCTAAAATCAAGCTCGGAGACATCTCCGCCAATTTTCTTGCCTGGAAGCCCTGGTCCGGATTTCCGACTAAGTATTCACTTTTTGAGTGATGCCGCGACGTCCACGTCTTTCCGCACCACTTCGGACCCTCGATGCAAACTGCGCCGAAAGCGGAGAGATACCGCTCAACTTCATCGTCTACAATTCTTGTCTTGTAATCTCTTTGTTCCATGATAAGCTCCCACAAATTAATTTCTACGATACATTATATCCCATTCAGATGAATTTGTCAAGCTCATTCAGACAAATTCATCCGTTTCACCCAGAGACATTTTGGGTTTTCATTCAGACAGATTCGGAATTTTCATTCAGAGAGATTTTTGCATTGAAAAAAGAGCCCCGCAAGGAGCTCTTTTCATATCAATTCAATCAGATTCTTTCGGGCTGGTCGTTGTCGGTCGGAGCGTCAGTCGGATTCGGGGTCGGATTCTGGTTTACAACCGGCTGGTCGTCGGGGTTATAGACCGGTGCGGGCTGGGTCGGGGGAATCGGCTGAACAGAAGGCTCGGAAGCCGGCTGAGTCGGAGGAATCTGCTCAGGCTGACCGTACTGATACTGCGGGTTAATCGGCTGACCGGTGTAGGGGTCGAAGTTATACTGAGTCGGCTGTGGCTGAGGCATTGGCTGAGGTGCCGGGTGGAGGGCGTCCTCATAGAACTTGGCACTCACAAGACCCAAGAATATCGGGCAGAAGATAGCGACTGCAACAATCAGAAGGAAGAGAATGATTGCGAACAAACCGCCGATGAAGGGGATTGCGGAGAAGACTCCCAAAATGAACGCGCAGACCCAGATTGCGACGATAACGAGAGCCTGAGCTCCGAACATCTTGCCCTTGAAGCCCTTGGTCATCTTCTTTGACTCCTTGAGGGCGTCCATTGCTCCGATTTCGGGGCGGGTGATGAGTAGTAGGGAGTGAAGGCGTATTCATATACCTTGATGACCGCGAAAACGATTCCGACAATCGGGATAAGTCCCCAGAGGAGAATCCAGAGCTCCATCCAGAGCATTCCGCCGGCGACATGAACCGCCTGCTTGAGGCTTGAGAAGCCGGAGAAGATGTTCTTGGTCTCAACTCCCTCGCCTCTTACGCCCTTAAGATAGAGCACCGAGAGGCTCGCCTGAAGGACAAGTGCCACGGGAATGGTGATGATCGGAATTCCCCCAAAAAGTACGACGATGATGGTAATGAAGTTAGAGAGAAGTGACAGTCCCCAGAGGAGAATCGGCTTCTTCTTAAGAATCTCGAAAGCGGCTTTGTAGTTTTGTGTGATAGAACTCATGAAAAGTCCCCCTTACATTTAATAGTGTACTGATTATACCATTTATAAGGGCAGGTTGTCAACATATCTGAGCGTGTTGGCAGAAAAATTAATGAAAGCTTAATCTTTATCCCGTCACTGTCGAAGTTTCCCTTAAAATCAGTGCGATTTGAAGGGAAACAGAATTTCTTGAGGGGATTCAGCTCTCCGAGAGTAACAAGCTTTCTCAGAGAGTCTTCGACAGAGCTAAGGCTTTATGACGGACACCTGAGTGAAATTTTCCCTACTACCTATTGACTTTTGTCCATCTTTTGGCTATACTATTAGAGTATGACACTGAACTGATGAAGGCAAAGTTTTCATCGAGGAAGGAATGTAAAGTGTTCTTCCGGAAAGAGTGTCGATTATGCCGTCTGAGCTGTCCGCCTTAGATTTCAGGATATTCAGTACAGCATTGACTAACAAATTATTCTAAGGAGGCAAAACAGAAGTGCGGCACATAAAAAAGCCTGTATTCTTTATTGTTGTTGCGCTGTTGGTGGTTTTCACGTTGCTTAACGTCTTTGGCATCAGCACCTATTATGGCGACATCACTACGACCGTTATCAAGTCTGTAAGTGACATTCGCTGGGGTATTGATATTAGCGGCGGTGTTGAGGTTACCTTCTCTCCCGCTGAGGATGTTGACGCTACTCAGGACGAGCTTGATGCGGCAAAGACCGCTCTGGAGCTCAGACTTGTAAACCTTGGTATCACAGACTACGAGGTTTATGTTGACTACTCGAACAGCGACATTATTGTCAGATTCCCGTGGCAGTCGGATGAGGAAGATTTCGACCCTGAGGAAGCGGTTCAGGAGCTTGGAGAAACCGCCGAGCTCACCTTCCGTGAGGGCTATGAGACTGATGACTATGGCAATCCTTCGGGAACAACCGCAGATACCATAATCCTCACCGGCGACATGGTCACATCAGCTACGGCTGTTTTCTGGGAGGATGACGACGGTACCTATGAGTACGGAGTTTCCCTCGTTCTTAACGATGAGGGAACAGAGGCATTCGCCGAGGCAACCACAAGGCTCGCCGAGGAAGAGGGCATCATCTCCATCTGGATGGACAATACCTGCATCTCCTACCCGACAGTAAGCTCCGCCATCACCGACGGACAGTGCCAGATTACCGGCGACTTCACCTATGAAGAGGCGAGCGAGCTTGCCGAAAAGATCAGTGCGGGCTCCCTCCCGTTCGCTCTTGAAGCATCCAACTTCCGTTCAATCTCTGCTTCAATGGGTGAGGGTGCAAAGAACACCATGCTTATCGCAGGTTTGGTTGCGTTCATCATCATCTGCATCTACATGATAGCTTCCTATAAGCTTCCCGGCGTTGTCGCCTGCATCGCTCTCTTCGGACAGGTTGTCGGAACTGTAGCTTGCGTAACCGGCTTCTTCGGAAACATCTCTGGCGTTACACTTACAATTCCCGGTATCGCAGGTATTATTCTTGCGGTCGGTATCGGCATCGATGCGAACGTTGTAACCTTTGAAAGAGTCAAGGAAGAGCTGAGAGCTGGCAAGACCCTTGATACAGCGTTAGATCACGGCTACCAGAAGGCATGGAGAGCGATATTCGACGGTAATATCACCATCGTATTCGTAGCAATCATCCTTATGGGTGCTTTCGGACCGTCTGACAGCATCATCGCGACAATCATGAAGCCCTTCTACTTCATGTTCCCGACAACAATCGAGGGCACAATCTATTCGTTCGGTTACACCCTC
Source organism: Oscillospiraceae bacterium (assembly GCA_021202155.1). Classification (GTDB taxonomy): domain Bacteria; phylum Bacillota; class Clostridia; order Oscillospirales; family Ruminococcaceae; genus Faeciplasma. Next base: position 179,926 of record JAJQDP010000033.1, read on the forward strand.
CTCGTCGGCGTTATAATGAACTTCATATTCGGAGTACTCTCATCGAGACTGATGCTCGGCTCGCTCTCAAGATTTAAGGGACTCAGAAATCCTGAACTGTACGGAGGTGCTAAGAATGACTAAAACCTTTGATGTAGTCGGGAAGAAAAAGTACTTTTATATCTTCTCTGTAGCAGTTATCGTTATAACCTTGCTTCTTGCCCTGATTTTGGGCGTAAACGTCGCAATCGAGTTCAAGGGCGGAACAATCATTACTTACTCCTACTCGGGAGAGGTTGACGGCGACGCAATTGCCTCCACCGCTCAGGAGATAACCGGTCTTTCCTGCGAGATTTCCTATGGCGAAAGCGTTTCCGACGGAAGCGAGACGATCTCCCTTTCATTTGCAGATTCCACCGGTATGGACACCGAGATTCAGTCGGAGCTCACGGACACACTTGAGGCTGAATACGCTTCAAGCTCACTGACCCTCTACAGCTCACAGGATGTCAATCCTTCGACCGGTAGCGGCTTCTTCGGCAAGTGCATGGTCGCAGTTCTCATCTCGATGATAGTCATGATAGTCTACATCGGCTTCCGCTTCAGAAAGATAGGCGGCTGGGTAGCAGGTATCTGCGCGGTTGTTGCGCTTATGCACGATATGTTCTTCGTATTCGCCTGCACTACTATCTGCAGATTCGACATCGACTCGAACTTCATAGCCGTTCTTCTTACAATCCTCGGCTATTCTGTAAACGCGACAATCATCATCTACGACAGAATCCGTGAGAACAGAAACCTCTATGGAACTGAGAAGAGCCTTGACGAGCTCGTAAACATGAGCGTCAGCCAGTCGTTCGGACGTTCGGTTCACACAACCGTCACGACCGTCATCGCAGTTGCTTCAATCTGCGTAGTCGCGCTCTTTGCTAACGTCGATTCTATCATAAGCTTTGCATTCCCGCTCCTTGTCGGACTTCTCTCGGGTGTATATTCCTCGAACTGCATAGCTCCGACACTCTGGACCACATGGCAGGGTCACATCGACAGAAAGAACGCTGAGAAGGCTTTGGCTGAGGGAATCAACACAGCGACTCCCAAGAAAAAGTCTTCAAAGAAAAAGAAATAACAGCCGGTTTTCCGGCACAAAAAGCGGTGCAGGAAATTCTTGCACCGCTAATTTTATCGGGAGGGATAGTTGTGGCAGACACACAGAATAAAATAAAAGTAGGAATTTCGGTGGCATGTGGCTATCCAGAATATCCCGAGATAACTCTTAAGCGGCTTTTAGATTTGGGAGTCAGGCACGTCGAGATTTTCCTTAACACCCACTCCGAGACAAAGCCGGAGTATGTCAGGGAGCTTAAGAGGATGATGGACGACTACGGTTGCACCTGCAAGTCGGTTCACCCGTTCACCGCCGCCATCGATACATACATGCTCTATACTCCCTATGAGCGCAGAATCCAGGACTTCCTTGACTATCACAGAAGATATTTCGAGGCGATGGACATCTTGGGTGCGGAGTATCTTATCCTCCACGGCAACCAGGACAAAGGTCCCGACGAAGTCGTGATTGAGGGCTACCGGCGGCTCAATTCCGTCGCAAAAGAATATGGCAAGACGGTTTTGCAGGAGAATGTTTACCGCTGTACAACCGGAGCTCTCGAACAGCTTGTCGCGATGAAGAAAGCTCTCGGCGACGACGTGAGCTTCGTCCTCGACACCAAGCAAGCCATCCGCCGCGGCTATGACCCGTACGATTTCATAAAAGAACTCTCCCCAAATATCAAGCACATCCACTTCTCAGACCACAATTCCGAGTCCACCTGCACCCTCCCCGGTAAAGGCGACATAGACACTCCACGTTTTATCCAAGCCCTACGTAACGTCAACTTCTCCGGCTCAATCATGCTCGAACTATATAGAAGCTCCTTCGGGACGTTTGAAGAGCTGGTGGAAGCCATGAATTACGTCAAAACTGTTGTGGAATCAATAACTTAAAAGGTATTGACAAAACGATAACTTTTAAGTATAATAGAAGCAAGAAGAGGGAAGATTGAAATGTATGAGATTTACTTTTACGAAGACAGAAACGGCAAATCGCCGGTATTTGATTTTATGGAAGACCTTAAAAGCCATAATGATAAGGATAGTCGTATCAATTTGAATAAAATCAACGATTACATTCAGGCATTGAGCGATTACGGAACGGTAATAGGAGAACCTTATGTAAAACATCTTGATGGAGAGATATGGGAACTTAGACCGATCCGAAACAGGGTGATGTTTGCAGCGTGGGTTGACGGAGGATATGTGCTTCTTCATCATTTTGTCAAAAAGACTCAGAAGACACCGGCACGAGAAATCGAAAAAGCAAAGCGAGAGCTTGCTGACCTTATTGAGAGAGGTGTTAGTTTTGAACATGAATCAGAATAATCTTGAACTACGTCGTTGGAGTGATGTTAGAAAAGAGCTGTTTACCCCGGAAGAAATCGCCGAGAGTGACCTTCGCGTGGCACTTATCGGCGAGCTTGTCAAAGCCCGTCAGGAAAAGGGCATAAGTCAGAAAAAGCTTGAAGAGCTCAGTGGCGTCAAGCAACCGGTAATAGCGAGAATGGAAAAGGGGACGACAAGCCCTCAGCTTGATACTATTCTCAAAATCCTTGTTCCTCTTGGCAAGACGCTTGCTGTAGTTCCACTCGAAAGCGTAACGGCAGGAGACAAGGCGGAATGAGAAGTAAAAGAGGGGATAACGTGGATAAAAAAGAAACAAAGGAAATTGCCGAAAGCGAAATGACCATTGAAGAATTGGCAAGAATTAAAGGCGTGCCTCCGACACCGCCACATCTAGATGCAAGCAAGTGGACAAAAGAACAGCTTGATGCTGAAATTGAGAAAGGCATGAAAGATATTCGAGAGGGCAGAGTAACACCTTTAGAAGACTTCGTCGAAGAATTAAAGAGAGAAGGAAGATTATGATGCCAGCTCTTGATAAGACTAAAATAAAATACATCCTCTACGACCTTGACGGGACGTTGACCGACTCGGCGAGGGGAATTGTGAATTCGTTCAAGTATTGCCTTAATGAGCTCGGGATTACCGGCTGGGACGATGAGGCACTCTTGAAATTTGTGGGACCGCCGCTGAGGGAGTCGTTCGGAGTTTATCTCGGGATGGATGAAAATGGCGTTGACAACGCAATTAAGATTTACAGAACATACTATGCCGACAAGGGCATCTTTGAGAACAGCATCTATGACGGAATCCCGGAGGCACTTGAAAGGCTACGTGAAGCCGGGTATATCCAGGCGGTCGCGACCTCAAAGCCGGAGGTCTATGCGAAAAAGATTCTTGAGAAGTTCGGGCTTGCCGGGTACTTTGAGGACATCTGCGGAATCCCTCTGGGCGACGAGTCGATGACCAAGGCGCAGGTAATTGCGCAGTCGATGGAACGAATCGGAGTTACCGACAAGTCGGCAGTGGTCATGGTCGGCGACAGAGATTACGACATCAAGGGTGCGCACCTCAACGGCATCCCCTGCATAGGCGTGACCTATGGCTATGGCTCTCGCGAGGAGCTTGAATCGGCGGGAGCGGATGAGATAGTTGCCGAGCCGGGAGATATTATGGGGAATTTGTAATTGTCGCCCTGCTGGGCACACAACTTGGCTTCAGCCAAGTCGGCAAGTTTCGCCTACAGCGAAACTTGCGCGCCTCCCTTTGGTCGGCGCACCTCTCAGTCAGCTTCGCTGACAGCTCTCCTTTATAAGGAGAGCCATTTTACTTCTCTCGGAGGCTTTACTTATGATAACAACTGTAACATTGAGTCCATGCATCGACAAGACGGTGAAGACCGGAAAATTAAACCTTGACGCTATGAACCGAATCGAACCCGTAAGCCTCGACATCGGCGGGAAGGGAATCAACGTCAGCAGGGCACTTTCGCGATTGGGCGTCAGAAGCCGCGCTCTTGGATTCAACTTTTCCGGTGGGGAAGCTATCCCCGAAGCCCTTGAAGCGGAGGACGTTGAGTGTCGGTTCACACAGTGCGCCGGTTCTCTCAGAACGAACCTCAAAATTATGGAAACGGATATTGGAAGAACTGTTGAGATAAACGAATCGAATCCATGTGTCAGTTCTGAGAATATCGAAAATTTGAAGAGTGCGGTTGCAAGGGCTTCTAAGGACAGCAGTATGATTGTCCTTGCCGGGAGCGTTCCGAAGGGCGTCGGAGCCGGCATCTATCGTGAACTCGGCGAGATTGCGAAGGAAGCTAATCCCGATATAAAAGTGATTTTGGACGCGCAGGGAGTGCTTCTTGAAGAAGGATTAAAGGCTGAGCCTTTCATGATCAAGCCGAACATTTTCGAGCTTGAGACCATCATCGGGAAAATCTCGTCGGAGGATGAGATAGTTTCCGCCGCAAGAAAGCTTATCGCAGAGTATGGCGTCCAGGTTGTCCTGGTCTCAAGAGGCGAGGACGGTGCGGTTATCGTTTCACGTGACGAGTGCTATAGCCATCCGGCTGTAAAAGTCCCGGTGAAGAGCACATCAGGAGCAGGGGACAGTATGGTAGCGGGCGCGATTTTAGCCCTGACCAAGAACCTGCCGCTCGAAAGCGTCCTCAGGTACGCTGTAACCGCCGCGGCAGGAGCGATTTCGCATGAGGGGACGACTTTTTGCACGGAGGAGGAGTTTGAAAGGCTTTTGAAGCTGTGAGATTCGGAGACGAAGGCTGACGCCACTTCAGCAGGTGCGCCTCCTCTGGAGGCGCACCTCTCAGTCGCCTACGGCGACAGCTCTCCTTATAAAGGAGAGCCATTTTCGTTCTACGCGAGCTTTGAGTGATGCACAACACGGCTTTGCTACTTTGTGCTCTTGCAGTAGTTTTCGGAAGAATACTACTGGCTCCCCTTTTTAAGGCATCCGCGTACACTTAGCGATAAGGTATATACAAGTCGAAAAAAGTCTGGT
>JAJQDP010000040.1 GCA_021202155.1 Oscillospiraceae bacterium
CCCCGCTTTAGTTGACTTTGTTGCCAATTTCGCTTAAGTGTACGCGTATGCCTGAAATGGGGAGACGAGTTCGCAAGCGAACTCGGGACCATAGCCAAAGGCGATTGTGGAGGGGTGAGCCGACGCAGTCGGCGCGTCGCGACTTCTGTAGGGTCGGATACCATCCGCCAGATATGTGCTCCCCCGCGATGCGGGCGGATAATATCCGCCCCTACATTATTCTACCCTAAATCCTCCCCAACTTCAACCCTTTTCAAAGAATTTCATTGACACAACGCCTAATCGGGTATATAATTGAACCAGCTTAAATACTTCTTGGAGGTATACTATGAACAATTACAAAGAAATAATGCGGCAGGAATGCGAGGACAATCGCTTCACCGCCGGCGTGAATATGCTCGTTCTTCAGAACGGCAAGGAACTGATTTACGAGGACTTCGGTTACCGCGACATGGAGAATAAAGTTCCGTTCTCACGCGACACCATCATGCGTCTTTACTCGATGAGCAAGCCGATAACAGCCGCCGCTGTCATGATTTTAGCAGACAGGGGACTCCTGGACATCTCAAACTGCCTCTGCTGGTTCTTCCCTGGCTTTAAACCAGCGTATACATATAAGGACGGCAAGCGTGTCAAGACCCAGAATGAAATCATGGTAAAAGATCTCCTCAACATGACCTCCGGAATCCCATATCCCGGCGAGGGCATCGCTGAACAGCAGGTCTCGACCGTCTTCTGGGAGCTTCAGCAAAGGCTCACCGGCGACAACCCGATGACCACCATGGAGTTCGCAAGTAGAATCGCCGAGTGCGATCTTAGCTTCGACCCCGGTGAGAAGTTCATGTACGGCTCTTCTGCGGATATTTTGGGTGCGGTTGTCGAGCTCGTATCCGGAATGAAGTTCGGCGAATTCCTTCAAAAAGAGATTTTTGAGCCTCTCGGCATGACCGACACCGGCTTCTGGGTTCCTCCGGAGAAGCAGTCAAGGCTCTCAAAGATTTACCGCACCAACTACGAGAAGTGGTGCATCGAGGAAGAGGACATGAACCGCAACCACCTCGGCATCAGATATTCGATGGTCAAACCTCCTGAGTTCGAGTCTGGCGGAGCGGGACTTTGCTCAACACTTGATGATTACGCTAAATTCGCGACAATGCTTCAGAATGGCGGCGAATATAACGGGCATAGAATTCTTTCAAAGTCTGCTGTCAAGTATATGACTTCCCCAAGCCTCATGCCCTGGCAACAGAAAGACCTCAGCGAGCACTGGGGTGGACTCCGCGGCTTCAACTATGGCAACCTCATGCGCAACTGTGTTGACCCCGGTCAGGCACTCATCTTCGCCGAGAAAGGCGAATACGGCTGGGACGGCTGGCTCGGACCCTACTTCTCGAACAGCCCCGAAAGCGGTCTTACCATACTCATCGGTATGCAAAGAGTCGACTGCGGCACCTGCGGCATGACCCGCAAACTCATCAACGCCGTAAGAAGCGATTTAGACCTGTAATACAAGCGACAAAAAAGCACGGCGAGATAACCTCTGCCGTGCTTTCGATTTTTAGGTACTACTTTCGTTTTGAGATGATTGCCGCACCAAATGCAAAAGTAATCATCGCGACCGGAATTATTACACCAGTCTTAGGATTTTCGTCAGAAGCAACGCTTGAATCCTCCTCGGAGGCTTCGTTGCTCTCATCATCAATATAATCTATGTCTAACTCACCATCTATAGGAGTACCCGCTTCTACTCCTTCGGGAAAGTAACTGTAAACTGTGTCTATACCATCAGATGTAGTTGCGTTGGAAAGTGCATTGAGAATTCTGTCATAAGCACCATCTGAAAGCTCGCATCCCATCCCTGTCTCCCAGATAATCAGATAAGAGTTTCCTTCATCAGTCTCATACACAAAAAGACGAGGAACCATGTTGTCGGATGAAACAATGTGAATTCTTTTTTTATTCCAGATTCCACAGTTATAGGTGCACTGGTCATATCCGATGCCATCTTCGTCTCTTTGCAGGACGTCTTCAAGAATCACATCTGAATCTTCAAGCAAAATTTCAAGTACACTATCAAGGCTTTCGATGCTATAGTAAGTTCCACAGAAATTGTAGCTTGTTGATGATGGTTCATAGTTACCATCTGGCATATAGAAGTTCTGACAATAACTGAAATCAGCGTCTGTGCCATAGTCATATTCTTCTAAAAATTCACCAAGAGTCTGATTCTCTGCAGCAAATGCGGAGACTGTAGCAAGCGTAACCGTCGTTGCAATAAGGAATAAAACAGTTATCACTGATAAAGTAATATTTTTTCCGATTTTCGCCATTTGATTTTCCTCCTATAGTATCATAATACAAACGAATGCTAAATAAAAGCAAAACCATGTTAGCGGTGGCTATATTTAGCATTCATGTATATAACTATTATAGTGGAAATGGTCGTAAATGTCAATGCGTAATTTCAATATTTAGCAAAAACTTAATACACAATTAACGTAGAAATTACCTTTCTGGCTTGCTTACTTCTCCAGCGTCCCACTCGAAAGTGCCTTTAGATAAGCATTTATAAACCCATCCAGCTCTCCGTCCATGACCGCTTGAACGTTGCCGTTTTCGTAGCCGGTGCGGTGGTCTTTGACGAGGGTGTAGGGCATGAAGACATAGGAGCGGATCTGCGAGCCCCAGGCGATTTCTTTCTGGACACCCTTGATGTCCTCGATTTTGGCAAGGTGTTCTCGCTCTTTGATTTCAACTAACTTCGCAACGAGCATCTTCATGGCGTAGTCGCGGTTCTGAACCTGACTTCTCTGAGTCTGGCATGATGTTACGATTCCGGTGGGAATGTGTGTAAGTCTTACAGCAGAACTCGTCTTGTTGATGTGCTGTCCGCCTGCGCCGCTTGAACGGAAGACGTCCATCTTGATGTCCTCCGGGCGAATCTCAACGCTCATGTCGTCGTTTATTTCCGGCATGACCTCGACCGCAGAGAAGGATGTGTGCCGCGCACCTGCCGCGTCAAACGGTGAGATTCTGACAAGTCGGTGAACCCCCGCCTCGCTCTTGAGGTAACCATAGGCGTTCTCTCCTTCGATGATGACCGACGCGCTCTTGATTCCGGCGTCTGTACCGTCCAGGACGTCAAGGACAGACACCTTGTAGCCGTGCGCCTCGCCCCAGCGGGTGTACATTCTTAGAAGCATCTCTGTCCAGTCCTGAGCCTCGGTTCCGCCTGCACCTGCATGGAAATTAAGAATTGCGTTAGAGTGGTCGTATTCTCCGGTGAGAAGGGTAGAGAGCGTCAACTGGTCAATCTTTGCGGAGAATTCTTCAAGCTCCGACTTGATCTCTTCCAAGAGCTCTTCGTCGCCGTCTTCGTTGTACATTTCAATCATGGTTTCGATGTCGTCAGCCTGAGAGAAGAGCCTATGGTCGTTCTCAACTGCATTTTCGAGCGACTTGGTTCTCTGCAGAATCTTCTGTGACTTCTCCATGTCATCCCAGAAGCCGGGCTCTGCCGCCTTGTTGTGGAGCTGTTCAATTTCTTCCTTCGCCGCCTCGATGTTGAGAGCTTTGTGGAGTTCGTCGAGTTTCGGGCGATATTCGTTAAGCGTTCTTGCTAATTCATCTATTAAAAGCATATTTTCCTCCGTGGTAATTGTAATTATTAATCCGTGCGTTATTGTATCATATCTTAGTGATTATTTCAAGGGATATTTCAACATTTCCCGCCGGCGCGGTTACCACAGAGTCTCAAATTCACCATTCAGGTAGTTCACAGCGACGACAGAGCTGTTATTTGAGCCGGGATTCACCCAGACAAAGACTCTCTGGCTGTCGTTTCCGCAGATAACCGCTTCAATCTCGCCTGAAAGAGCGATGTCTGTCACAATCTTGTCGTTACCATAGATGTCCTTGACATATAGATGATACCCGCTCTCATCGCTGTAGCCAGCAAAGACGTAGTATTCAACGATTCCGCCTATCTTATAGGCGGTCGTATCGTCCGAATTGAAGTCAAACGATAGCGAAATAGTCCCGGTTGTGACATCATAGGCATAAATCGCTCCGCCCTCGCTCATGTAAGCCGCCTCAACGGTCGCTCTGAAGAACGGGTCGGTGAAGACGCAATCACCCGAGTTATAGATTACTGTCGATTCTCCGGAATCGAGATCATATCCGTAGAGCTCGGTAATCTCAGTATTTCCAGCGAGTATATACAAGACATCCGAATAAGGACAGGTTTTTACGTAGTTCGCCTCTGAGAGCTTATAAACCGTTTCGCACTCTGCCGATTCAAGAGAATATCTCATGACTTCCGCAGTGGAATCTTCCGAAAGCCCACAGAGTATAAACCATCCGGAGTGCATGACATACTGCTTTTTGCTGAGAGTTTCAGCCTCAGGAATATCGAATAGCTTCACTTTGATGTTTTCCGAGACAGAATAAAGCGTGTTGTCGCTGACAGCGTAAACTCCGCCGTTATAATACCCGAGATAGTCGATATTCCCAAATCCTGAGCAAAATACATCCGTCTCGCCTGTGTCGGTGTAGTAGATATTGACATTACTTCCGTCGGCGTAGTAATAGGCGTCATCGCCCTCCGCTATCTGCGGATAACCTTCACCGTACTGATCGAAGTTCATGTTCGCATCGGTGCTTAAGTCGCTCGTCATCGAGCAACCGCAGAGTGACAGTCCTAAAACCACCGTAGTGATCAGGATAAATATATTTTTAATTTTCATTATAGGTCATATCCTTGCCATAGAATTTGCGTTACTTACTATTATAATCCGCATTTGCGATAAAGTCAACTTGCAAAAAGGGAGATTATGTATTATAATGGTTGCATTACGAGATTGGAGGCGAGCTTATGCCTTATTTATCAGATACCGAACTCATAAAATCAATAAGAAAGGGAGACATACGCCCGGTATATTTCTTCTGGGGTAAAGATGTCGCCACGTCTGAAAGCATCGCGAAAAAGCTCCGGGACAAGCTCCTCCCGAAGGATCAGAGAGACCTCAACTACCACTTCATAACCGGTTCTGACTTCTCAGCCTCCGAGCTGTCTGATATTGCCGAGGCACTCCCGATTTTTGCGGACAGAACCGTGACCCTCATCAACGACCTCAACGCCGACAATCTCAAAAAAGACGAGCAGGACACGCTCTTCAAAGCCATCTCAGACCTCGATCCCGAAACCACTACTTTTATTTTCTATACAACCGGAGTTGACCTTGCCGCTGGCAAGAAAGCACTTACGCCAAAGAACAAGAAGCTCTGCGACCACATCTCAAAGTGCGGTGGAATTGTCACCGAATTCCCGCAGAAAAAGCCGAATGAGCTCGTGAACCATATCCAGTCAAGGCTCACACCAGCCGGCTGTTTTATGTCTCCGAAGAACGCCGAATACCTTGCAAGCCTCCAGAATTGCAGTATCTTAATGATAAATAACGAACTCGACAAGCTCTCGGCATATGCTGGCTCAGGTGAAATTACCCGGGAAATGATAGACCTCCTTGTATCTGATCAGCTTGAAACCGACGCCTACAAGCTTTCCCGGGCGGTACTCTCCGGAAAGGGAGGCGAGGCTTTCAAAACACTTGACAAGCTCTATTCAAGGCAGGCTGAGCCTATTGTGCTTCTGTCCGTAATTTCCGGCTCGTTCATGGATTTGTACCGCGCAAAAACCGCAGTGATAGGCGGCTATTCCCAGAGCGACGTAGTGAGTGACTTCGCGTATCGCGGCAGGGAATTCGCCGTCAGGAACGCGTTCAGAGATTGTATGAGCATTCCTCTCGAAAAGCTCCGCTATGGCTTGGGAATTCTCTCTCAGTGCGACATCGACATGAAGTCAAAGCGAACCGACCCGAAGATACTTTTGGAGGAAGCCATCAGCAAAATTCTTGCCTACAGGAGGTAGCTCATGCTCCACATCAATGGCGCGATAGTTGTCGAAGGGAAATATGACAAGGCAAAGCTTTCCCGGCTCGTTGACTGCCCGATAGTCGTTGTGAACGGCTTCGGAGTTTTCAAGGACACCGAAACGGTGAAGCTCCTCCGCTACTACTCCGAAAACGGCGGGCTGATTATTCTCACAGACAGCGACTCTGCAGGATTCAGAATCCGCGGGCACATCAAGGGCATAATCAAAAACGGCGAAGTCCGTTGCGCCTATATTCCGGAAATTTACGGCAAGGAGAAGCGCAAGCCCTCTCCGTCAGCCGAGGGAAAATTAGGCGTCGAGGGTATGCCTGACAGCATTCTCATTGAAGTCCTGAAGCCGTTCTCGGAAGAAGAGAAGCCGGCAGACACCCGTGCAGTCACCAAGATGGATTTTTATGAGGACGGTTTCACCGGAAAAGCTGATTCTTCCTCCCGCCGGGATGAACTCAAGCGCAGACTGGGGCTTCCCGAAAGACTCAATGTGAACGGACTTTTGGAGACCATCAACCGCACAGTCGGCTATGAAAACTACCGCAAAATTGCGGACGAAATAAACAAAGGACAGTAACAAATAATGGTATTCTCAAGCATAGAATTTCTCTTTTACTTTTTACCGGTAGCCCTTCTATTATGCTGTGCCGTGCCGATGAAGCTCAAAAACCCGATGCTGGCACTGACAGGGCTTGTTTTCTATGCCTGGGGAGAGCCGATATACGTTGTTGTCCTTATCATAACATCAATAATCAACTATGTTGCCGGGCTTCTGATGTCGAAATATGAGAATAAGCGGAAGCTCTTTCTCGTGCTCTCGATAGTGCTCGATTTATCGATTCTCTTCATATTCAAGTACACTTCATTCGCAGTTACGACGATAAATTCAATCTTCAATATCTCAATTCCCGACCCGGGACTGCCACTTCCGATAGGAATCTCGTTCTTCACATTCCAGAGCATGTCCTACACTATCGACGTCTACCGCGGGACAAGCAAGCCACAGCACAATTTTGTCAGCTTCTTCGCCTATATTGCCATGTTCCCGCAGATTGTAGCGGGTCCTATCGTAAAGTATCAGGATGTCGAGGAACAGCTCAACCAGCGTACAGTCACCCTTTCAAAATTCTCGGAAGGCGTCACAATATTCGTTTTCGGACTTGCAAAGAAAGTGCTCCTTGCCAACAATATCGGCACTATCTGGACAGAGATAAAGGCGATGGATTATTCCGAAATGCCGGTGCTCACGGCGTGGGTCGGCATCATCTCGTTTACCTTTCAGATATACTTCGACTTCTCCGGCTATTCGGACATGGCTATAGGTCTCGGCAAGATGCTTGGCTTCGATTTTATGGAGAACTTCAATCTGCCGTACCTCTCAAAAAGCGTTTCGGAATTCTGGCGACGCTGGCACGTCAGCCTTGGCTCGTGGTTCCGCGAATACGTCTATTTCCCACTCGGCGGGAGCAGGGAAGGGACGCTTAAAACCGTCCGCAACCTTCTCATTGTATGGCTTCTTACCGGTCTCTGGCACGGCGCAAGCTGGAACTTTGTCCTCTGGGGACTCTGGTTCGGAATTTTTATCGTAATCGAGCACCTCGGCTTCTCGAAAGTCCTGAAAAAGCTCCCGAAGCCCATCTCCTGGCTCTACACCATGCTTGCCGTTGTAATCGGCTGGGTGTTCTTTGATACGGACAGCCTGAGCTTAGGCGTTCAGTATCTTGGAGCTATGTTCGGAGCAGGCGGAAGCTTCCTCAACTCCCAGAGCTCGGCTCTCCTTGCGGAAGCCGCCATTCCGCTGGCACTCTGTCTCTTCTTCTCGTCGGGCGCTACAGGAAACTATATTTCCCGCCTCGGCGGAAAGGACTCAAAGGTCGTCATGGCGATAACACCCGTCGCGACAGCCGCGCTCCTCATCGCCTGCACGGCGTATCTCGTCAACTCAAGCTACAATCCGTTCTTATACTTCAACTTTTAAAAAAAAGGCAGGGCACAGACCGATGAAAAAAGCCGTACAAATACTAAATATCGCCGTTTTCCTCGGCTTTCTCGTTGTCCTTGCCGTGGTATCTTTAGCTATCCCTGAAGACGACTATTCCGAAACGGAAAACCGCTATCTTGCCGACATGCCCGACTTCTCCGTCTCTGACTGGTTTTCGGGGGACTATTCGGAAGACCTCACCTCCTGGCTCGACGACCATTTCGCCATGCGCACAAACTGGATTTCCCTTCACACAAGCCTTGAACTTCTGCAGGGGAGAAGCGAGGTCAACGGAGTCTACATCACCGATAACCGCCTCCTTGAGCTCACCGATGAGATTGATTATTCTGTCGTTGACAGCTCCCTTGAAGCGATAGCCTACTTGAGCGAACTCACCGACACACCCACATATATCATGCTTGTCCCGACTGCCGCGGAAATCTACTCCGACGAGGTCTCCTACACTGAGAAGAAGGTCAGCCAGCGGGAGCTCATCACCTATTCCTATAACTACCTTGCTGAAAACTCGACAGTCGGCATGATTGACATTTACAGTACCCTCTACTCAAACCGTGAGGAGTACATCTACTATCGCACCGACCATCACTGGACATCAAAGGGAGCCTATCTTGCCTACATTTTAGCTACCGACACCATGGGCTATACTGCCTCGACCCTTGACAAGTTCAACGTCAAATATGCCTCCCACAGTTTCTACGGCTCGCTCCACTCAAAGGTTCTTTACGACGGCATAGAAGCCGACACCATCGAATTTTATCTCAGTAACACCCGCACCGTCTCCAAAGTCACGACTGATGACGACGGTAACACCGTCTATTCGAGTGTTTTCGATGAATCCTATCTTTCGGGAAAGGACAAATACCTCTGCTACCTTGGCTCGAACACCGCTACTACGCAAGTAGTCTCCGACTCCACCGGCGGCAAGCTCCTCATCATCAAGGACTCCTACGCCAACTGCCTCATCCCGTTCCTCGCCGAAAACTACTCCGAAATTGACGTCATAGACCTCCGCTATCTGACGAATCCGACCACTGCCATCGGCGACCTCTCCGAGTATGACTCCATCCTCATCCTCTACAACGCCCAGAATTTTGCCGAAGACACCAATCTCCCAAAGCTGAAGCTCATAAAATGACCCTTTTGAAAATATTCTTTCCAAATCCCTCGAATGTCTATTGACAAAGAGGGATGTTTTATGTTATAATTAGATGAGGGAATTAAAATAAGTGACCACTTATTAAAGCCCCGATGACAATTATAAGGAGGCGTTTTTTATGACAAAAAAGGTTTTTGCGATTCTTTTAACTCTTTGCATAGCAGTTATTGGAGTTGCGAGGGTAACAGTTTCAAATCTGCGTGATAATGCAGATGCACCATACGAGGTAAGTGCAATTCCGTTAAGAGTAACCACAATTTCTGAGTCTACAACAACAGTACATGTTTACTATACGCTGATCTTTGTAACCAACGGTGGCAGTGAAATTGGAAGTATGATCTTCGACAGTGGCATCAGTGTCGATTTGTCGTATTATGTAACGACTCGGAGCTGCTATGAATTTGCCGGATGGTATGATGATGCGGATTTGTTGACGCAGATAAATTCTGTCACGATGGACTCTGAAAAAATCGTATATGCAAAATGGGTATTGTCCTCAACAGGTCACGACTACGATGAAGGCACAGTCACAAAAGAGGCAACCTGCACCGAAAACGGCGTGATGACCTATACCTGCAAGTCGTGCGGGGAGAGCTACACAGAGGAGATTCCTGCTACAGGGCATAGTTGGGACGAGGGCGTAGTTACAAAAGAAGCAACTGGCACGAGCGAGGGCGAAATGACCTATACTTGCACAGTGTGTGGCGATACAAAAACTGAATCAATCCCGAAAATAACCTTCACGGTAGTGTGGGTCAATGAGGATGGGACAGTTCTTGAAACTGATACTGATGTGGTTTATGGTACAACCCCAAGCTATGACGGGGAAACACCAACAAAGGCGGCGAATGCGCAGTACACATACACCTTCGCAGGCTGGACGCCGGAAATATCTGATGTGACCGGAGATGTGACTTATACAGCAACCTATTCCGCAACTGTCAATACCTACACCGTCAGATGGCTTGATGAGGACGGGACAGAACTTGAAAAAGATACCGATGTAGCCTACGGTACAGAGCCGAGCTATGACGGGCAAAAGCCGACGAAGGCGTCAGGTCTTCAGTATCACTACACATTTGACGATTGGACACCGACAGTTTCAGACGTCACGGGCGACGCAACATATACGGCGACTTATACACAAACTGCTCATACAACCGAAATCCAGAACGCCAAGGAAGCAACCTGCACAGAGGATGGCTATACCGGTGATACTGTCTGCACAGTTTGTTGGATGACGATTTCAACCGGAACGGTGATTCCAGCCACCGGTCACACCTACGAGGCAGTAGTAACCGCCCCAACTTGCACCGAGACCGGCTACACTACCTACACCTGCTCCGTCTGCGGAGACAGCTATGTAGCAGATGAGACCGCGGCACTCGGTCACAGTTACGAAGCAGTAGTAACTGCCCCAACCTGTACCGAGCAGGGGTACACAACCCATACATGTTCGGTTTGCGGAGACAGCTACGTAGACACCTATACCGCGGCACTTGGTCACACCTACGAATTCCAGTACTTCACCTGGTCAAATGACCTGAGCACCGCGACCGCGACATTCAAGTGCAAGACCTGCGGAGAGCTTTACACACTTGACGCGACAATATCCGGAGTCGGCTCTCTCGGAGTTTCCGTGCATACGGCATCAGTCACATTCGAGGGCGAGACCTACAGCGATTCAGTGTCCACTGGCACAAGCCTCCTGAAGACCGCGGCTGATTACACTGCCATTAACGATGCAATCAGTATAGCTAACGCTCTGAACGCGAGCGATTATAGCAATTTCGAGTTAGTGACCGCCGCAATCGACGCAGTCAACTGGAATCTGAGCATCATTAATCAAGAAACCGTCACCGCCTATGCGGAGAATATTGAAGCGGCAATTGCGAATCTTGTCCCGGTAGCTGAGGAAACAGTAACCATCACCGAGCCGGTGGAAGATTCCACCACCGAATCTGAGCCGGAAGAGGAAGAAGTGACTGTGCCTGAGACCGAGACAAATCCTACGACTGGAATTGTAGTGGCACTTCTGCCGATGGCAATCGTAACATCCGTAGTAATCTTCTCCAAGAAAAGATAAATTGAATTGAAGCTCCCTGCACTCGCGGGGAGTTTTTTTCAGAAAACCTCGAAAAGCATCGAAAATAATCTTGACTTTATAGCCTCTACATGTTAAAATATGGTTACAAAA
>JAJQDP010000043.1:0-3716 GCA_021202155.1 Oscillospiraceae bacterium
CCCCGCTTTAGTTGACTTTGTTGCCAATTTCGCTTAAGTGTACGCGTATGCCCTTAACAGGGGAGCCTATTTTTGTCCTCTTAAAAGTTTGTTAGAATAACAAAAAGCCTCCCCTGATAAGGGGAGGGGGACCGGCGAAGCCGGTGGAGGGGTGCGCCGGCGCGAGCCGGCGCATTTTTGCGATGTGGTTAAATTATGCCTTGCCGATGCAACCGAACATATCCATCTTTTCTCTGACGGTGTCCTTGATGGCTTCTACGCCGGGGGCGAGAACCTTTCTCGGGTCGAAGCCCTTGCCGGTGAGATCCTTGCCAGCCTCTATGTACTCGCGAACCTTGGCTGTGAACGCAATCTGGCACTCGGTGTTTACGTTGATCTTTGCAACGCCGAGGGAAATTGCCTTCTTGACCTGCTCAGCGGGAATTCCGGTGCCGCCGTGAAGAACCAAAGGCATGTCGCCGACAGCCGCCTTGATGGCTTCAAGAGTCGGGAAGGAAAGACCCGGCCAGTTCTCGGGGTACTTGCCGTGGATGTTGCCGATGCCGGCGGCGAGCATTGTAACGCCGAGGTCCGCAATCATCTTGCACTCAGCCGGGTCAGCGCACTCACCAGCCGCTACGACTCCGTCCTCCTCACCGCCGATAGCACCGACCTCAGCTTCAAGGGAAATACCCAGGATGTCGCAGGTGTTGACAAGAGCGGTTGTGAGCTTGATATTCTCCTCAATAGGATAGTGCGAGCCGTCGAACATGATAGAGCTGAATCCGGCATTGATGCACTTCTTGGCTCCCTCAAAAGTACCGTGGTCAAGGTGAAGAGCGACAGGAACAGTGATTCCAAGTTCGTTAATCATACCCTTTACCATTCCGACGATGGTGGTGTAGCCGCACATATACTTTCCGGCACCCTCGGAAACACCGAGGATAACAGGAGCCTTGAGCTCCTCAGCCGTCTGTAATACAGCCTTTGTCCATTCAAGATTGTTGATGTTGAACTGACCGACGCCATAATGACCGTCGCGAGCCTTGTTCAGCATGTCCTTTGCAGATACGAGCATTATAATTACCTCCGTTTATAGTAGTAGGGGAAACCCCAAAAGTAAACTTACGGGACTATTATACACTATTTCGTGTGAGTTTGCAATGGGTAATTTAAAAAAGGTGTGACTGTCCTTACGCCACCGGCTTTGGCGGCAAACCCCTCCACCATCGCCTTTGGCGATGGTCCCCCTCCCCTTTCAGGGGAGGCTTGTTGCTGTTCTATGCAAGCTTTGAGTGATGTACAACGTTGTTTTTGCTACTTTGTGCTCTTGCAGAAGCTTTCGGGAGAAGTAAAATAGCCTCCCTCTGAAATGAAGTTCGCGAGCGAACTTCCGGAGGGGGACCGCCCGAAGGGCGGTGGAGGGGTTTCCTCGGGGGATCGCGCGAAGCGCGACTGAGAGGTGCGTCCACACCGAAGGTGCGGACGCTCGACAAGGCGGCTTCAGCCGCCGCAGACGACAGGGAGGGTGCGCGACGGCGGATGACAGTTGTGCAACTTGCACAAGCCAGCCCCTGCGTTTTTATGCACTTTTCACAAATCGAAATTTGTTGTATTATTTCGCTTGCACATCCGCCAAAATTGTGTTATGATATAGACGTATTTAGGAGCGTAGAGATTCTATGCTTCTAACCAGGAGTAATCTTGGCGGGGGGGGTACTACCTTCTACGTGCAAATTTTTTTGGGAGTTCCTTCCTTAAAATGAGCCCGGCAGACGCAAAAGTACCCACATCAAACCTCCGAACGCGACACGTGCTTTGGAGGGCGTTTTTATATCTATCCTCCTTAGGCGGTCTAAAAAGATCATTTTGAGGAGGAAATTTTTTATGGCAAAAAAACTCTTGTGCGTTCTTCTGAGCGTGCTGATGGTTGTGTCACTTCTGCCGACCGGATTGTTTGCAGATGAAGACGTCGACTATAGTTTGTGGTATTGGAAAGACGGGGAGACCATGGTTAACAAATACTATGGCGACGCCACCGACATCACTCTCCCAACATACAAGTCAGACGGTACTACTCTAAGTGTTGGAATTTATAACACTATTTGGGGTGGTAGTTCTATAACCGATTCGGCTGGTGATTCCACAATTGAAATTATAAGATTCCCGGACACCTATACTACTATTCCCACAAGTTCATTCCGGAGTAATGCATCTTTAAGAGAAGTGTACTTGCCTAGTGGCTTGAAGATAGGCAATAGCAATGTTTTCTACATTGAATATGTACTGTTTCCTGAAGGAATGACTTGTAGTATTTTAGACATGTTCAAGGGATGCACAAACCCGGATTTGATTATCGATATTCAGTCGACTACTCTTACTAGTCTTGGGTCGGCTGCTTACCATAATGCATTCCAGGATGTTTGCGGAACTATAGTCGTATATTCTGATGATATGTATGCTATGGCTACTGCGGCTGTAAGCACTTCTACCAACTGCACTGCAACTGTTGTTTATGGTCCTGTCACTGAAATCGATGTTACAGTTGATGTAAGCGCAGTTGCGGAAGAGGATGTTCCTGAGGGCGTTTCAGTTTCTCTCTATGATGGCGATGAAGCTGTTATGACTAAGTCCGTCACCAGCAGTGGTAACTGGGAAAGAACATTAAGACTCACCGGCACCACCGGTAGCGAGTCCTATTCTGTAGTAGCTGCTGATATCGAGGGCTACACCGCCGAAGTCACCGGCGACGCAAGCACTGGATTTGTTGTTACCTATTCAGTTGCCGCAACTGAAGTTTCCGCTTCCGTTGTCTGGAGCGACACTGATTCTCATGATGCTGTTACTCTGACACTCAGCACCACCTCTGGTGATGTTGCGACTGTTGAGCTGTCTGACGACAATGACTGGGCTGGGTCGTTCTCTGTTCAGAACTATGACGACAATCTCGTTTATACCGTCACCGCTACCGAGGTTGAGGGTTACACTTACGAGGTAACTGGCGATACTACTAATGGTTTTGTAGTTACTTATACTGCTGAGGAGACGGCTACTACTGCGGCTTTGCGTGGTATTTATGGCGGATATGGTAGCACTTATAATCAGGAAACTGATTCTTATTCCATTCTTTGCACTGATGACCTGACCACCTCTCAGAAAGAGGCTACAGTCGGTACAGCTTCTGTTAAGTTCTACTTTGATGGAAATTCCGATTTTGCATCCGATCTTCAGTATCAGGTGGCATATGGCACGGTTTATCTCTGGAATTTCTTTGACGGTTTGGTTTCAACCGGTCAATATGCAGATGGCAACACCCTCGCTATGACTGGTAACTCAATTTCTTATCCTTTGTCTATCACTTCTGTAGATGATGCATATTCAATCACCGCAGGAACTGGCTGGACATATGATGCTGATAACCCTGTATGGACTATAACCAAGATCGAATTCCTTGACAGCTCAGGCAACGTGCTTCTCACCCTTACCGAATTCTCACTTGTTGATGAGGAAGAGGAAGTTGATTACACATTCCCGATTGAGGGCGTTGAGTTTGCTACTTCCAGCTGGAGCACCACTTATGATTCAACCACCGGCGTTGCTACATTCGGTAGCTGGACTGGTTTGGGCTGGTGGTTCGGTTCAAGCAGTACTCTTGAGCTTTCTGAACTTACAATCACCGCTACCAGCGATATTGACTGGCAGGTAGTAGTTGAGTATGTTGATGGCACTACTTCCAC
>JAJQDP010000043.1:3816-53564 GCA_021202155.1 Oscillospiraceae bacterium
CCAGCGATATTGACTGGCAGGTAGTAGTTGAGTATGTTGATGGCACTACTTCCACAACAGTATCTGCATCTGATGGCACCTGCACTGTAACTCCTGAAGCTACAGCAATCAGCCAGATTTATGTTCAGTCAAAGGCTGCTGGGGATATAGCATTCACAAGCGTTAGCTACACTCTTGCTGAAGAAGACAGCGGCGACGAGACCTCCACTTTGGTTGAGGATGTTGACATCGCAACCTCCGGCTGGAACTATACTTATGATGCAACAACCGGAACTATCACCTACACCTCCGCTTGGGGCGGCTGTGGCTGGTGGTTCGGTTCTTCCAGCGAGTTGGTTCTCTCCGAATTCACAGTTACTACCGGTGGCGAAATGACCTATCAGGTAGTTGTTGAGTACGTTGATGGCACTACTTCCACTACAGTAGTTTCCAGCTCTGACGGCACTTGCACTGTAACTCCTGAGCAGACCGCTATCAAGCAGATCTATATCCAGGGCTACGAGGCAGGCAACCTCACTGTCACCGACGTAAGCTACACAGTTTACCAGGATACAAGCCTCTACTATGTATTCGCATTCGATGTTCAGAATACATCCGACTGGGGCGGCGACTGGTGGCTCCCAAGCACTCAGGTTGAAGGCTACGCTGAGGAAGGCGAAGTTGTTACTGTCAATATCGACATAACCGACCTTCTCACTGCTACAAACCTCGTTGCAGACGGTTCTAACCTCCTTATCACCAACTCCGGCGAGACTCTCAGTAATGTAACCATGACCGTTACTTACCTTGACAGTCAGAACGTTGAGCAGACATTGACCTACACCGTTTCAAGTGTTCCCGGCAGTGACAACACCATAATCACAACCGTCACATCCGAGCTCTACAATGCACTCAACACCTCCGGCACAACAGTAACCCTTACATTCACTGTTGGTTCTGTTAGCTCGAAACTTTCCGCTCTTACATCCGGCTATCAGTTCATCTATGTCAATGAAGACTACCATGCGCTTATAGTCACAAGAGAAGTAAACAGCGTCAACCGCAGATTCCTCATCAGTATTCCTCACGAAGACGAAGACCATGACGGCTACTGCGACACCTGCAAGGAATACATCGGCACTGACGAAGAGGAAGCAGAAATAGTCACAATCGACGATGTAGAGTATGAAGTAGTCTACTCGAACGAGGACGGAATCTCCGCCGGCAACTGGACTCAGGTTGACCTCGGCGACCTCGACCTCATCGAGGCACTCTCCCAGGAGGGCGCAATCTTAGTCATCACAAGAGACACCGAGACTGAGGTTTCTTTCGCTGATGGCGAGTATGAGAAGTTCCTTCTCATCGACTCCTGGTGGTCTAACGACCAGACTCCGATTGCTCTTGGCACTGCAGGACACACCTCCGCTGACGAAGATGTAATCGACTGCACATCTGACGACGGGACAACAGTTATCTATGATGGCTCAACAATCTATGAAGCATGGACAGACGGCGGCTACGCAGATGGCGGCACATCACTCGTCTTCATCTCGAACACCTCCGCATCCTACAAGATTGTAAGCATCCAGGTCTTAGTACCGGTAGCATAATCAATAGTTCGTTCTCTTCAAATATCAGCTTCTGTTCAAAGTGAGAAATCGCCAAGAGTCTTTACATCCAAAAGATCAGGGTTCAAACCCTGCAGAAGAGAAAGTTCCCCACCTCACCCGGTGGGGAATTTTCTTTGTGCGCCCTCTGAGTCACGCCATCGGTGTGCCAGCTACTCTGAAAGCCGATGGTGGATGGGTCAACCAATAACCTCCACCGCCGTATAAGTCTTCCCTTCACTATCCGCCAAATCAACAAAACAGCTTCCGCCAACCGTGGCAATCCTCGGATAGATGGTGTCGCCAAGGTGCGCCTGGCGTTTGTACTCGACGCGGAGCTCTTTAATGTTTGATATATCGGGCATAAGCCCGAGGGCAATCTCTATGTATCTGGCGTTATTGACATGGTGATTGAGGTCGATGTCGTCCGCTCTGACGGGAATCGGCACAACAGGGGTCATCTCGTCGGGAAGGGAAAGCTTCCTCGGCGCATAGTCCATCTCAAGCCTTTCATCAAGGCTATATGCGGCTTTTTCCTCCTCGGGAGGTCTTGCGGGTCTTCCGGTTTCTGTGTTGACATAGACCCAGATGGAGTTCGCCTTGACGAGGGTCTTTCCGGACTTGTCAGTAATAATGAAGTTGCGGTGTCCGTAGCAGTTCGTGAACTCATATGGTCGCGTCTCGACAGTGATTTCGTCGTAGAGCTTCGGGCAATCCTCCAGGACCACCTGCCAGCTTGAAAGAAGCCAGACCCGGTGGTTTGCGTTAAGATACGCCGATAGATTCGCAGTGGAGCATGACGCAGTCCTGCATGTAGTTCATAATGCTCCCAAGCTTGAGCCGCCCCTGCTCGTCCGTCTCGCTGAATCTGACCTTCCCGGTCATCTGATACATAATAACCCCTCCAAAGTTGTTGTTTATACCATTATAATATCATTTTTTGAAGTCGTCAAGGGACAAATTGGGGAGGAATGTGCAAATCGGAGGTTTCTCACCTGCTGAGATTTTTGCCTCAAAATCGTATCAGAATATTAAGAATTTTTCGGAAATTTCTCACCCCTGAAAGCTAAAAACTTACTATTGACAAATTTTGCGGGGGGTATAATAGGGTTATCAGATTTGATTCTTTTATTGAGAATTTTATAGCCAAATGTCCCAATTTCTCAGATATTGAGCTATATGGTTCTCAGCGACAGCGAAGGGATGAGACTTATGCCAGGTCGAGGCAGACCAAGGACGGGAAGGTCGGTTGAAAAGAAGCGCGCCTGCCGGAAGCGTTACTACGCGAAAACTGCAAATCTTTATTCACGCCGAGCCTGGACGGAAGAGGAAACCCAGCTTGTAATGGAACATTCCATACCCGACAGTGAACTGTCCGTGAAGCTCGGCAGGTCTCTCAAGGGCATACAGGAAAAACGCCGGCGGATGAAGAAATCAAATCAGAATTCCCTTTGAATTTTGAGTTTACTAAGATAGGAGAGAAGTTATTATGAAAAATTATGAGACACCTATATTTGAAGTTGTTAGCTTTGAGCAGGAGTATGTACTGGTTGCCGGTTCAATAACCGGTTCAGGCAGTAAGCCGCAGACTTTTGAGGGATATAAACTTGTTGATAAATAAGAAAGCAATAGACATTTTATATCAAAAATGTTGGTTTATCTGGTGTTATCAAAAAATTAATCTGTAGCAAAGCTGAGGGAATCGGGTGTAAAACATTGATTCCCTATATTGCTGTTTGTACACTTTAATCGACGGTGAATTGTGACAATGGATGATATTGATTTGGTCGTCACTTGGGTTGATGGAACTGATTCTTCTTGGATTAGTTTAAGACGACAATATGAGATTGATGGCAAAAGCAATAATTCTGTAATCTTCTATCGTGACTGGGAACTGATGCGTTACTGGTTCAGGGGAGTGGAGAGAAATCTTCCGTGGATTCGGAAAATCCATTTCGTAACCTGGGGACATCTTCCGAAGTGGCTCAATATTTCTCATCCAAAGCTTCAGATTGTCAAACACGAAGATTATATTCCATCTGAATTTTGTCCATCTTTTTCATCACATCCGATAGAACTAAATATGCACAGGATCAAGGGACTCTCTGAGCGATTTATATACGCGAATGATGACATGTTTTTCATCGGGAAAATTGAGCCGGATTATTACTTTAAGAGTGGCTTGCCTTGTGATTGTTTGTGCTTGCGACCTATAACAGAATCTTGTGAGGATGGGTTTGGGCATATTTTGTGGAACAATATTGCTTGCATAAATCGGAATTTTTCTATGGGAGATTGCATGAAAGAGAATGGGGAGAAGTGGTTTTCGGAGTTATATCCAGATGTAGTGATGGATTTGAATAGAACATGTTCTGCGTTCCACAATTTTCCTGGCTTCCGGGATGAACACCTCCCGATTCCCTTCTTGAAGAGTACATTTGAGGAAGTGTGTGAAAAAGAGTATCGTCTGTTGCGAAGAACCTCGGGTCATAAATTCCGCTCCAATGAAGATGTCTCAGTCTGGCTGATGCGGTATTGGCAACTTGTAAAAGGTGAATTTGTCCCTCGTATGCCAAAGGGAATTGCCATAACGGTTTCTGAGCCTATGAATGTGTTGCGGGACGCAATACTGAGTGCAGAGAACCCCGTTATTTGCCTGAATGATAGCTTAGACGAGATTGATTTTGAAGAGCGTTCTCAGTATATCCGCAGTCTCTTTGAAATTATCTTGCCTGAGATGAGTTCGTTTGAGCTGTACTGAGGGAGGGAACAGATGAAGAAGCTTATATTTGTTATCCCCACACAGATGAGTGATGATGGGTCGCTTAAGATAAAGAATTTCAGAAGCCTTAGGGTGATGATAGGCTGTCTGAAAGAAGACTATAATATTACTCTCCTGATTCAGACTCATAGAGATAAACGTATTCCAGAGCTTGATGAGCTAAGAGTTACGTTGCTATATGACAATTCGCCTCAGAAAGAAGAGACCGAGTTGTTTCCGTCACGTTTCAGGACAAGCTGTGGAAGATGGTCTGCGCGGGAAAAGATAGTCTCGGAGTGTGATTGCCTGATTGCATGGGATGGTTGCTCGCCTTGGTGTCTTGCAACTGCCCTTACGTGCGTAAACTTGAGTTCTGCAGGGGCAAAACGGCAAGTACTATGGATTCATGATGACCCGAATTTGTATCTTATGCCGTCAGATCATGCTTTTTATTCTGATTTGTGTTGTCAGTTTGATTCGGTGATTGCGTCAGATGAGGAAATCTGCAAAAAATTATACTGCGAAACTGTAAAGCTTCCTGTAGATTCGTCCTGGTATCTTGAACAGTCAGAACAGCCTTGTGATTGTGAGTTCAGAGAGGATGAGATAAATGCCGAATGAGCGTGGAAAGCGACATGGAAACCCTGCCCGCCAAAATTGCAGAACTGCGGGAACAGAATAAGCCGGTTCATTGTTACCTTATCGGAGATGGAGTGCGTTTTAATCGCTATATCCAGCAAGTAGCAATTTATGATGTCGACAGTGCTTTCACTCTTCTTGGAGCAAAGGAGAATCCATATCCATATCTCAGAGACGCGGACGCACTGATTGTGTCAGAAGAGGAACGTACAGTAGAAATAGAAACAGCCGCAGAAATATTTGGTGTACCTATAGTTCCGGCTGGGCAGTTAGACTGGATAGACTCAAAAAAAGAATCTCAAAAGGAAAATCAGTTTGTCTGGACAGACGGGGCAAAACTGATTGATATGTTGGGATGATTCGCGAAATAATCCGGCACAGCCTACGTTGACTGCGCCGGTTTTTCTTTTTGTGATACTTGATTTAAGCCTCGCTTTGTGGTAAGCTATAAGTATAGTATTTGTGATACCGGAGGTGGTCGAATGAGCAAGTTGTCGTTTGTGACTTTTTGTGTGGAGTATTATGCTGAGCATACTAATCAGCCAAGCGAAAAGGTGTACGAGCTTTTCAAGAAGGAAAAGGTTTTGGATATGCTTCGCGATGATTACGACGACCTTCATGGAATGAGTATGGAGTATATGATGCAGCTTATCGATCAGTATCTGGGAGGCGACGGCAAATGTTAGTGTACCATGGCACGACATTAGAAATACAACACCCTAAAATCTTCGCAAGTGAAATTGGAAGAGATTTTGGATTCGCTTTTTATACGACGGATATAAAGGAACAGGCGGAGCGTTGGGCGATTCGACGTGCGAAGATTCTGTCACGAAACAGTGGGAAAAGCGAACAGGCGGTTGTAAATGTCTATGAATGGAACGAGAAACAAACTTTGAAGAAAAAGGTTTTTGAAGATGCTTCGCTGGACTGGCTTGACATGGTAGTACAGTGCAGGAGCGATACCAGTTATCAGCACGAGTATGATATTGTTATTGGAAAGATTGCGAACGATAATGTTGGTGAGACTGTGTCCTATGTCGTTCAGGGCATTATGCGAAAAGAAGACGCAGTTGAACGGCTGAAATTTGAAAAAATCAATAATCAGATTGCTTTCTGTACGGAAGCGGCATTGTCTGAACTGACGTTTGTAGAGAGTTATATTGTGGAGGCATAAAGCTATATGGCACACGCACTTATAAGAGCAACCCTGATCCCGGAAATTGTACGGATGATTTCAGAAAAATTTAATGTTTCGGAAGAGGAAGCAATGGATGAGTTTTATACTTCGCGGACGGCGGAATCGCTGTCTGACTCTGAAACTGGCTTGTATGGGCAGTCTGCACTGTTTATTTTCGGACTGTTCTGTGAGGAAAAGAATGAATAGTATAATATCCACGTTTGCCTGACTCCCCATCCGCCACAAAAACAAAACATCCCCGGCAGATTTCTTCTGAAGTGAACCGCACTTCGGGCGACAGTCTGCCGGGCTTATTTATGCCCAAAACATTAAAGTTGCAATAGTGCCTTTATTGTGCTAAAATCCAAGCATTAAGCAAGCAAACATTTTCAGCTTGCAGTATGAAAGGAGTATTGCAATTATGCAAAAATCAGATTTTGAAAGAGAGAACCGTGGGAGCGTTTACCGTACGGCAATTTACCTGAGGCTTTCTCGCGACGACGGAGACAAAGCGGAGAGCGATTCCATCGCGAATCAGCGAAAGCTTCTTGAGGATTACCTGTTTGGCAGGAGCGAATTCAGGCTTGTCGGCGAGTATGTCGACGACGGCTACTCCGGCTCAAGCTTTGAGCGACCGGCGTGGAAGAGGCTCTATGAGGACTTGGAGTCCGGGACGGTAAACTGCATTATAGTCAAAGACCTCTCCCGATTCGGGAGAAACTATATCGAGGTCGGAAGGTATCTTCAGATGATTTTCCCCGTTCTTGGAGTCAGACTTGTCGCCATCAATGACAACTTCGACACTTTGAATGAATGGCAAGGCGGTGACTCTCTTACCGTTCCGATGAAGAACCTCATCAACGACATTTATTGCAAGGACATTTCAAAGAAAGTTACCACCCAGCTTGACGCCATGCGCAGACGCGGCGAGTTCGTTTCAAATTTCGCACCTTATGGTTACAAAAAAGACCCCGAAAACCGTTCAAAGCTGATTGTTGACGAAAACGTGGCGGGAATCGTGAAGCAGATTTTCATCTGGAAGTTGGAGGGCTACAGCGACAACATTATAGCCGATATGCTGAACGAGCAGGGAGTTCCTTCTCCGTACGAATACCATCTGTCCCAGGGAAACCGTGTTTCCGGCAACTTCAAGAAGTTCGAGAAGGCAAGGTGGGCGAGGGGAATCGTCTATAACATACTCCACAACGAATGCTACACCGGCACGATGGTTCAGGGAAAGCGGCGAAAGGTCAGCTACCGTTCCAAGGAAATTATAATACTCCCGAAGGAGGAGTGGACGAGAGTCCCCGGCACACATGAGCCGATAGTGGACAGGGAACTGTTTGAGCTTGTGCAGGAGATAATGAAGAAGGATACAAGGATAGCCGGAGGTAAGACTAAGGTTGAGCTACTCTCCGGCTTTTTGTTTTGTGCGGAATGCCACAGACAGCTTGTGATTCAGTCGACATACTGCAACGGCAGGAAGTATAGGTACTACACGTGTAAGTCTTGCCGTGACGAGGGCAGGAAGACCAAGCGCGTCAGCGAGTCAAAGGCAGAATCCGCAATCCTTGAAGCCATCAGGAATATGGCGGAGGTTGCAGTCCGGATGGAGAAAATCATAGGCGAAGCCGACCATGTGCCCGCTAAGAGCAGTGAGGTCACCCGCATTGATGCCGGGCTGATTAAGCTTCAGGATGAGTCAGAGAGATATTCCCGCCTTAAAAGCGGACTTTATGAGGATTTCCTCTCGGGAATCCTCAGCCGGGAGGAGTACAACGACTATAACCGGCTCTTCTCAGAGAAAATCGATATGGCAAAGGCTGAATTGCGAAGAGTGACGGACGAGCGCAGACGTATAGTTGACAGCTACAAGGACATGAAGTGGATTAAGACCTTCAAAAAGTACCGGGGAATCACGAGCCTTGAGCGACCGATTCTTGCCGAGCTTGTGGAGGAGGTTCTCGTTCACGAAAACAAGCAGTTGGATATAGTCTTCAGGTATCAGAATTCCATCGATGCGGCTCTTGAGGCATATGGATATGGGGAGGGTGATTATGGCGATGAAATCAGAAAAGCTATATAAAAGAGCCGGGATCTACATAGCACCGTCTGCCTATGGCTTGCCTGTGGATTTGGAAGAAGCACTCGCCTCATGCAAGGCTTTTATAAGAAAGAATAGAGAACTGAAGCTCATGCGAATCTATTGGGACGATGAGGTCACAGTCGTCAGGACTTCCGAGCAAAACGGCAGGCGAACTCCCCTCGGTGTCACCGGAAACGACGCATGGCAGAGGCTACTAAGAGACACCGAGACCTCCGCTATTGAAGTTATAGTGATTTATGCCGCAAGAACTGTAGCACCGAGCATTTCCGGGCTTGCAAGGCTCATAAGAGAGTACTTTTTACCGTGCGGAATCCGGCTTATTGACGTCGAGGCAGGCTTTGACTCTGAAACAGGTGATGTGGAGGACTATCTCAAGCATAGAAACCGGGAGTACCGGAGCACTCTATACGGAAGGAAGGCGGCAGAATGAGCAGGCGAAACAGAATTCCGAAATCAACCGAGAAATATCTTGAGCGAAAAATGATTTGCTCCTGGCAGACGGCTCTCTATGCCCGGCTGTCCGTCGGAAACAGCGGCTTCGAGGACGACCGCTCACTCCGAAATCAGATAAAATACCTTGAGGAGTACATAGAAAAGCACCCCGACCTGATTCTCGTCGACCGCTATGTCGACAACGGCAGAAGTGGACTGAGCTTTGAACGTGCAGAGTTCCAGAGGATGATGGAGGACGTGAAAATCGGCAGGGTTAACTGCATTCTCGTCAAAGACCTCAGCCGTTTCGGCAGAAACCACGTCGAGGCGGGATATTATCTTGAAACCATCTTTCCCGAGCTCGGAGTCCGGTTCATCTCGGTCAACGACGGCTTTGACAGCCTGATTGAGGACAGTTGCGACAGTCTCATCCTTCCACTCAAGAACATCATCAACGAAATGTACGCTCGTGAAACACAGAGAAAGGTTCTTGCAGTTCTTCGGGCAAAGGAGAGAGCGGGCGAGCGACCGTTCGGAATGGCACCGTATGGATATATGGTCGACCCGGAGTGTAACTATCACCTCCTTCCCGACCCGAAAACCTCCGACTATGTCCGGCTGATATTTGAGATGAAGTCCCAGGGCTTCCGCCTGACCGAGATAGCAGACAGGCTTGATGAAATCGGCGCGCCGACACCACTCGGCTATCTCAAATCAAAGGGCAAGTACCGGAATGTTAAATGCTCCGGCAGGTGGGACTATATCAGCGTCCAGAAGCTGCTCGAAAACCGCACCTACACCGGTGCCACCGTTTATAACACCCTTGGCAAGGGCGACTATACCGTGATTCCGGGAACTCACGAGGCACTTGTCGATGAGGCTGTTTTCGATGAAATTTCCCGGGAAATGAAGGAGAGGGGCAGGCGCAGGTCGGATGCACTCAAGAAAGCACAGCTCAGGCAAGAGATATTCCCAAATATTCTGAAAGGCAAATTCTACTGCAGAGACTGCGGGCGCGCGATGCTCTATGAGAGGGCGGGCTCAACTCACGGGTTCAGGAATTTCCGCTACCGTTGCAGTGGCTACAGCGACTACAGGAAGGACGACGCAGGTGCACCGCCATGCTCTGTCAGAATTTCAAGCGTTCCAGAGGAAAGGGTTCACAAATTTATTTTGGACGAGCTGAGAAAGCACCTTCGGGCAGGCGATTTCCCGATAAAAGAGCTCCCGCAGGATACAGTCGGGATAATCCGTCTCAGCGACACATCGTGGGTTGAAATAGTAGCGGTCGACAATCAGGACAGGGTTGAGAGGCTTTTAAGAGCAGGCTTGACAGCGGAGCTTCTGTCGGATTTTGTCGAAAAGCTCTGGTACAGCTCCGACGGCGGTCTTGCAATTCAGTTCAAGGAGGGGTGACAATGGTGGCGTTCTATATCCGGCTGTCCTGCCCTGACGACGATTTGGAGGAGCGCGAACAGCTCAGCAACAGTGTGGAAAACCAGCGGCGACTTCTGCACGAATATTTTGAGGAGCTCCCCGACCTGCGGGCGGAAGACACCGAGGAGTTCATCGACGACGGTTACAGCGGCACCAACTTCCAGAGACCGGCGTTTCAGAAAATGCTATCGCTCATAAAAAAGCGAGTAGTTACCACGGTCATTGTGAAAGACTTCTCCCGTTTCGGGAGGAACTATGTCGAGTGCGCCGATTATCTTGAGAAGCTTTTTCCGTTTCTTGGCACACGGTTCATTTCCGTTTCCGACAATTACGACAGCGGAAGAAGGAGCGAAGACCGGCAGATAGAGGTTGCGATGATGAACATCGTGAACGCCTACTACTCGCAGGATTTGTCCCGAAAGGTCACCTCGACCTTTGACTCAAAGCGGGAGAACGGAGAATTCTTCTTTTGTGCGCCGTTCGGTTATGTCAGGGATGAGAACCACCCCGGAAAGATTCTTGTTGACGAGGATGCCGCCGGAATTGTCCGGTATATCTTCAGCCTTGCCTGCGACGGTATGACAACATGTGAAATTGCCAAGCTTCTCAATCGGGAAGGAGTTCCGACGGTTTCGGCATACAATCGCGAGCACAGAATCAAAGGCAAGGCAGGCTCACAAGGAAACAGCGAATTCGCCGCGTGGACCGGAACGAAGGTTGCAAGCGTCCTCAGAAACGAGGTCTACACCGGCACCTACATTTCCCAGAAGAGAAGGAGAATCTCCGCTGGCTCAAAGAGAACTGTTCCTGTTAGCAGTCCAAAGAAAATCCCCGATAACCATCCTGAAATTGTGAGCCGGGAGACGTTCGATAAGGCGCAGAAAACCTTCAGATGGCAGAAAAAGCCCGCGGAAAGCCGCCGTTACCCGCTTAAATCGAAGGTTTTCTGCGGCAATTGCGGCTACGCGATGACCTATCAGGAGAACGTCCACGATGAGTGCCACTATAGCTGTACACACGCGACTCAGACCGGGAACAATGTAGGCTGTCCCGACGACCGCCTCCCGGAGGAGTACCTCAATGAAAGGGTCTTCATACAGCTCAAGTCCTGGATGATGCTTTTGGAGACAGCCTGCGGAAACGCAGATGAAGCGGAGCAGAAGCGTATGGAGGGCTTGCACCTCCTGAGCGAAGAGGCGGAGAAGCTTCAGACCGAGCTTGGAGTCCTCCGGTCAAAGAAGCTTGAGCTTTACGAGAGCTACAGCGACGGCGAGATAGGCAGGAAAGACTTCATCCTGCAGAAAGAAAAGCTCTCAGCCGGGATTGACTCGCTGAGAGCCGAGCTGGATAAGCTCCACGAGAAGGAACTGCGACTCCGGAAGACAAGAAACCGCCGCAAGCCGGAGCTCGACTGCCTGATGGAGAACGTCCGGCTGTTCGAGAACGAACCTCGCCTCACCCGCACAATGGCAGAGGTTTTTGTGGAGAGGGTCACTGTCTATGATGAATGGTGTATTGAGATAGAGTGGAAGTGGGAGGAGGTGCCCGTGGATGCAGATGAGAAATCTTAAGGCGGGGCTTGATTATACCTTAGATTTGTGGTATGATATAGGTACAGAAGACGTATCCTATACATTGTGCGAAAGGCGGTGGTTGCCGATGGGACAGAATGGAGAAGTTGCCACTGACAACTTGACGGAAAGAAAATATAATACTCCGTATGATGACGTGTTTCGTACACTTCTGAACGATTGCAAAATGCTCCTGCTTCCAGTATTGAACGAGATTTTTGGAGAAAACTATACTGGTAATGAGCGGATTGTCTACTCCAAAAACGAGCATTTTATGAACCGGCAGGACGGGGAAGAAGAGGAACGGATAACCGATGCAAGCTTCACCGTAATAGGCGAGGAAACGAAGAAGTATCTCTTTGAATGTCAGGCAAGGTTATTGAGAGTTTAACAGCACAGTATGAGAAAGTCTTGAAAGGAGTGAAAGACGTTATGGGAGGAACTGTACTTGATTATAAGGCGAAGGATATTTACGAGCAAGGCAAAAAAGATATGGCGATTAGTCTGCACGAGTCTGGAGTGTCAGAGGATTTGATTGCTAAAGCCGCCAATGTCAGCGTCGAACTCGTCAGAAAGTGGCTTGGACTTTCTGTCGCCTGATTTCCTGCGGCATAAGAAATATTGTAATAGCCCAGTGGATTTTATCTGTGAGACTAACTGATTAAATCTGCTAGGCTATTTTCTTGACTATCCGCGGACTCAGCACTTGCCATTTTCTTTTATCTATGTTATAATTATCCCAGCAATATTTACCTTTGAAAGGATACGCCATGAAAAAGATTCCTACTCTGTTCGCCAGAAAATTTGAAAACCACGTTGTCGTCGAAATCTCTCCCGAAGTAACTTCCGGTCTTGAATGGGCTTTGGAAGGAGAAGGCATTGCCACGGTCAAATGGGACGGCGCATGTTGCGCCATCATCGGCGGCGAGTTCTACAAGAGATACGACGCCAAGCGAGGCAAAAAGATTCCCAAAGGTGCGATTCAGTGTGAAGAAGTTCCCGACCCGGTGACCGGGCATCTTCCGTGCTGGGTGAAGTGTGACCGCGAAAATCCCGCCGACAGATGGTTCTGGGCGGCGTACGATAACTATCCGGACGAAAAATCTGACGGCACGTATGAGGCTCTTGGACCGCACTTTCAGACAAATCCGTATGGCTTGGAACAGGAGACTCTGAAGCCGCACGGCAAGGACATCATCGAGGTCGAGCGCACCTTTGACGGGATTCGGGAATACCTCAGGGAGCATTACATCGAGGGCATCGTCTTCTGGAAGGACGGCGCACCGCGTTGCAAAATCAAGCGGAAAGACTTCGGCTTCCCATGGAATACCGCAAAATAGTGCCCCATATACCAGAAATTGCGTATTCGAGGTCGCCAAAGTACAAATCAAGTTAATAGTAAAAAAACTCCATAACAGCTTCCGAAAATCCGGATTTCTGTTGTGGAGTTTTTGTATAGTTTGTAGTAAGCTAAAAAGCTGGCATATAAAAAATCAGCCAATTAAATTGTAAAAATAAAGTCCTTCACAGGGCTTATTTTTTTGGCTTTTTTCGGTGGGTAATAGGAAAAATGGGTCAGCACGATGAGTGAAGGCTTTGTTATGTCCCACAGAACTCACTTGAGTTCTTGTAAATAGAACAAAAAAATTGTACAGACAAAGCTGATTTTAAAGGACTCTTAAGCTGTCATGTGGCAAAAGACATAGGAAAGAAGAGAAGCAAATAATGAACATCGACCTTAAAAATAAAACCATCCTAGTAACCGGTTCCTCCGGTTTCATCGGTGCCAACCTTGCACAACGTCTGCTCGACGAAGTAGACGGTGTGAAAGTCATCGGTGTCGACAACATGAACGATTACTATGACGTCTCAATTAAGGAGTACCGTCTCACTAAGCTTAACGAGTATGCCAACTTTACGTTCATCAAAGGCAACATCGCTGACAAGGCACTCATTGGTTCGATTTTCGAGCAGTACAAGCCACAGATTGTCGTGAATCTGGCAGCGCAGGCTGGTGTCCGTTATTCGATTACGAACCCTGATGCGTATGTAGAATCCAACTTGATCGGCTTTTTTAACGTTTTGGAGGCTTGCAGGAATTATCCGGTAGAGCATTTGGTCTATGCGTCGAGTTCGAGCGTTTATGGTAGCAACAAGAAAGTTCCCTACAGCACCGATGACAAGGTGGACAACCCTGTTTCTCTCTATGCGGCTACGAAAAAGAGCAACGAGCTGATGGCACACGCCTACAGCAAGCTCTACGATATTCCCTCCACAGGCCTCCGATTCTTCACGGTTTACGGACCTGCCGGTCGCCCGGATATGGCATATTTCGGCTTCACGGACAAGCTCCGTGCAGGCAAAAAGATTCAAATCTTCAACTATGGCAACTGCAAGCGTGATTTCACCTATGTGGATGACATTGTTGAGGGCGTTATCCGTGTCATGCAGAAAGCTCCCGACAGAGCGACCGGTGAGGACGGCTTGCCGGTTCCGCCATATGCTCTCTATAACATCGGAAACAACAGCCCAGAGAATCTTCTGGACTTTGTGGATATTCTTCAGCAAGAGTTGATTCGTGCGGGAGTTCTCCCAGAAACCTATGACTTCGAGAGTCATAAAGAGCTCGTCCCAATGCAGCCGGGGGATGTACCGATTACATACGCAGACACATCAGCTTTGGAGCGTGACTTTGGTTATAAACCAAGTACAAGCCTCAGAGATGGTCTCAGAAAGTTTGCTGAGTGGTACAAGGAATTTTACATGTAATTACAGAGGTGTATCATGAAATTATCAAAGATAATGGAGAGATTTGATAAGAGCAAGAGAGCGTTGAAATTAAGAACAAAGATTCAGCGTGGGGGGGTACTGAGTTTTCCGAGAAAAATTGCTTACAATCGGATTTGTGATTCTTTAAATTGTTTTGTTCCGCCAAAAGTGGAAATAGGGGAGAATATTATTTTTCCTCACGGCTTGACGGGCATATTTATATCTCAGGGTGCAGTAATAGGTGACGATTGCACGATATTTCATCAGGTAACGATTGGGAGTAATACAATTGAAGATTCTAAAGCATATGGTGCTCCAAAAATAGGCAATAATGTTTATATAGGTGCTGGAGCCAAGATAGTAGGAAATGTATGTGTGGGCAATAATGTAAGAATTGGCGCAAATGCTGTTGTTACAATAGATATACCTGATAATACAACGGTTGTAATGGAGAAACCGAGATTAATTTCTCATGCATATCCCCTTGATAACCACTTTAAGTCATTCAAAGCGTAAGTAAATTTAAGAATACAGAAGAATAACGAGTAATATAGACATAGCAGCTTTATACAAATACAGACAAGAGGAAATATATGAATATTGAGAAATATGTGATCGGAATTAAGTTTGCACTTCAGTCGCTTTTCTCGTCAAAGGTCGATATGACGGCAAATGAGGCGTATGAATACTTGAATACTATAAATCTGGATGTCAAAAGCTCTTGCTGGACTGCTGATAATGTTGGACGTGTGTGTGTGTGGGGGGTACTGGTTAAGTATTGTTCTTCCTGCATATAACAGTGAAAAATGGGTGGATAAAGCGATTAAGTCTGTTTTGTCACAAGAAACAGATTACTCATACGAGCTTATTGTCATAGATGATGGTTCAGAAGATTCTACAGGAGAAATTGTAGATAAGTATTCGGAGAATCCAGATGTTCACATAGTTCACCAGGAAAACAGGGGATTCTCAGGTGCCAGAAATGCCGGTATAGATATGGCGGCTGGCGAGTATATCATGTTTCTCGACTCGGATGATATTTTGCTTCCTAGCTCAATTCAGTCTCTTATGAAATGCGCCGTCGAGAATAATGCAGATGTTGTATGCGGCAACTTCATGCGCAGATATAAAAATGAAGAGTGCAAGCAAGGAACGAACTACTCTTTTGAGAAAGTCAAGCCACTTGGAAAGTTATATGGTCAACCGTGGGGTAAAGTGTATAGAAGAAGCTTGTTTGATAATCTGCGCTTCCCGGAAGGCTATTGGTATGAAGATTCCATATTTTCGATGATTGTCTGGCAACAGTGCAAAAGTGCATATACAATTCCCGAATATGTCTACGAGTATCTGATGAATGAAGATGGCATTACCGTAAAATCAAGAAAGTCGCCCAAATCTATTGATTCACTGTATGTGATACGGGCTCTTTTAAAAGACAAAAGCAAGTTCAACTTAAAAATAGAAGATACCGATTATAACGTGTTTCTCAGAACGGCAAAGCTCACGTATCGCAGAACATGCAGACTTGGTTCTAAGGTTCAAAAGGCAATATTTGTTAATCAATGCGAATTGGCTGACTTATATTTTCCTGATAACAATCCTGATGAAAGCTTAGCCTGCTTTTCAAAGGCGTTAAAACAACACAATTATAGGGTGTATCTGCAGGAGTGCTTAAGAGACTACCTGTAGTGAACTCTAAAAGAAATTATAATTGAGGAGACAAAAGAAAGATGAGCAATATGAAAATAGCAGTAGCCGGAACCGGCTACGTCGGACTTTCGATAGCGACACTTCTTTCCCAGCACAATAAAGTCACAGCCGTAGACATCATCCCCGAAAAAGTCGACCTTATAAACCAAAGAAAGTCCCCAATTCAGGACGAGTACATAGAGAAATACTTAGCAGAAAAAGACCTCGACCTGACCGCAACACTGGACGGAGCATCCGCCTACAAGGACGCTGATTTCGTCATAATCGCTGCCCCGACCAACTACGACAGCAAAAAGAATTTCTTTGACACAAGCGCAGTTGAGGACGTAATTAAGCTCGTCATTGAAAACAACCCCAACGCCATCATGGTTATCAAGAGTACCATTCCAGTTGGCTACACAGTGAGCATACGGGAGAAATTCCATTGTGACAATATCATTTTCAGCCCTGAATTTCTCCGTGAGTCGAAGGCTCTATACGACAATCTCTATCCGTCGAGAATCATCGTCGGCACCGATGTCAACAATCCAAGACTTGTAGAAGCTGCAAACGCTTTCGCAGGTTTACTCCAAGAAGGTGCAATCAAAGAAAATATCGACACCCTAATCATGGGCTTCACCGAGGCGGAAGCTGTGAAGCTTTTTGCAAACACCTACTTGGCACTGAGAGTCAGCTACTTCAATGAACTTGATACATATGCCGAGATGAAGGGTTTGAATACCCAACAAATTATCGAGGGC
Organism: Oscillospiraceae bacterium; assembly: GCA_021202155.1. Lineage (GTDB taxonomy): Bacteria > Bacillota > Clostridia > Oscillospirales > Ruminococcaceae > Faeciplasma. The sequence continues at coordinate 20,746 of JAJQDP010000043.1, forward strand.
GTCTGCCTTGATCCGAGAATCGGCTCTCACTACAACAATCCGAGCTTCGGCTATGGTGGATATTGCCTGCCAAAGGATACGAAACAGCTCCTTGCTAACTACGAAGACGTTCCCGAAAACCTGATTCAGGCGATAGTTGAATCTAACCGCACGAGAAAAGATTTCATTGCAGACCGTGTTCTGAACATGGCGGGTTACTATGACTACTATAACCGTGGAGATTACAGTGCAGACGAGGAGAAGACTTGCGTCATCGGCGTTTACCGTCTCACCATGAAGTCGAACTCAGATAACTTCCGCCAGTCCTCAATTCAAGGTGTCATGAAGCGCATCAAGGCAAAGGGAGCAACTGTGATTATTTATGAGCCGACGCTGGAAGATGGGAGCACGTTCTTCGGAAGCGTTGTTGTGAATGACCTCGCAAAGTTCAAGGAGCAGTCACAGGCGATTATTGCCAATAGGTATGATAGTTGTTTGGATGATGTGAAGGATAAGGTTTATACGAGGGATTTGTACGGGAGAGATTGAAAGTAAGAAAACAGTAAGGGAGATAGTGCCTTATGTGTGGAATAGTAGGATTCACAGGAAAGAATCAAGCGGCACCGATTCTGCTTGATGGGCTTTCCAAGCTTGAATACAGAGGTTACGACTCTGCCGGAATTGCCGTTCGTGATGGCGATTCTGATGTGGAGATTGTAAAGGCAAAGGGACGTCTGAGCTATCTTTCAGAAAAGACCAATGGCGGTCAGAGCGTTGTCGGTACTTGCGGTATCGGACACACCCGCTGGGCTACTCATGGTGAGCCGAGTGAGCTCAATGCCCATCCTCACCGTTCTGATGACGGAAACGTGGTTGCTGTACATAACGGCATTATTGAGAACTACCAGGAGCTGAAGGACAAGCTTCTGAGAAAAGGCTATACATTTTATTCGCAGACAGATACAGAAGTCCTGACAAAGCTGGTGGATTATTACTATAAGAAATACCAGGTTGGACCGATTGACGCAATCGCCAAGACAATGGTTCGTGTCCGCGGTTCGTATGCTCTCGCAGTAATGTTTAAAGACTACCCGGACGAAATCTATGTTGCCCGTAAAGACAGCCCGATGATTATAGGCGGTGATGGCGAGGCTACCTACCTTGCTTCTGATGTTCCTGCAATTCTGAAGTACACACGCTCGGTCTACTATATCGATAATCTCGAAATGGCACGTCTCACAAAGGGTGCTGTGACATTCTTCAATCTCGATGGAGACGAAGTGGCGAAAGAGCCTACAGAAATCACTTGGGATGCACAGGCGGCAGAAAAAGGCGGATTCCAGCACTTCATGATGAAGGAAATCCACGAACAGCCGAGAGCCGTTGCAGACACACTTCATTCAGTCGAAAACGACGGAAAAATCGACCTGTCTTCAATTGGGCTAAGTGATGACGAGATAAAGAGCATTTCTCAGATATATATCGTAGCTTGCGGTTCAGCATATCATGTCGGAGTAGTCGCACAGTATGTAATCGAAGACCTCGCAAAGATACCTGTTCGTGTTGAACTGGCTTCTGAGTTCAGATACAGAGATCCGATGCTTGATGAAAACGGGCTAGTTATTGTAATCAGTCAGTCTGGAGAGACGGCGGACACTCTTGCCGCACTTCGTGAAGCAAAAAGTAGAGGTATCAAGACTCTGGCAATCGTCAATGTGGTCGGAAGTTCTATTGCAAGAGAAGCAGACTTCGTGTTCTATACACTTGCTGGACCTGAAATCGCCGTCGCTACCACTAAAGCCTACAGCACTCAGCTAATCGCATCGTATCTCCTGGCAATTCAGTTTGGATTCATTCGTGGAGGAATCGATGAGAAGCAGTACGCCGAGTTGATTGCGGAGCTTGAATCTCTCCCGCAGAAGATTGAGAAGATTTTAGACGACAAGGAACGCCTGCAGTGGTTCGCCGCAAAGTTTGCAAATGCCAAAGACATCTTCTTCATAGGAAGAGGCATCGACTATGCAATCTGTCTGGAAGGCAGTCTCAAGATGAAAGAGATAAGCTACATCCATTCAGAGGCATATGCCGCAGGCGAACTGAAGCACGGGACAATAAGTTTGATAGAAGACGGCACGCTCGTCATCGGAGTTCTCACACAGCCAAAGCTCTACGAGAAAACAGTCAGCAACATGGTCGAAGTCAAGAGCCGTGGAGCCTACCTGATGGGACTTGTGAGCAGTGGAAATTACGAGATAGAAGACACAGCCAACTTCGTGGTCTATATTCCCAAGACCGACCCTCATTTCGCAACCAGCCTCGCAGTAATCCCGCTTCAACTGATGGGCTACTACGTAAGCGTTGCAAGAGGACTCGATGTGGATAAGCCCAGAAACCTGGCGAAGAGCGTGACGGTGGAGTAAAAAATATTGAACATAGCTACACACTCTTAGATAGAATAGATAAGGTAGGAAGTTCAGAGATGAACATAATTTTACTATCCGGTGGCTCTGGCAAACGCCTTTGGCCGCTATCAAACGACATAAGAAGCAAACAGTTCATCAAACTGTTCAGAAATAATAACGGCGACTACGAGTCGATGGTGCAGAGAGTTTATCGCCAGATTACCGAGGTTAACCCGTTGGCAAAAGTGACGATTGCCACAAGCAAGTCGCAGGTAAGTGCTATACACAACCAGCTGGGAGACAAAGTTTCCATCTGCGTTGAACCGTGCAGGCGAGACACATTCCCTGCTATTGCACTCGCAGCTACATATCTCCACGATGAACTTGGTGTTGGATTAGATGAGGCAGTAGCCGTTTGTCCTGTTGACCCGTATGTCGATAATACATACTACAAGGCAGTAAATAAACTTGAGGCTCTGGTATCACAAGGGACAGAAAATCTGACCCTTATGGGTATTGAACCGACTGTACCAAGTAGAAAGTATGGGTACATCATTCCAGAAAGCAAGGATTACATCAGTAAGGTAAAAGAGTTTAAGGAAAAACCGGATAAAGAAACTGCTAAACAGTATATAAGTCAAGGCGCATTGTGGAATGCCGGAGTGTTTGCATTCAAGCTTGGATACTTGGTTGATAAGGCTCACAGTATGATTGACTTTGTAGATTATCGTGATTTGTATTCCAAATATGAAACTCTGACGAAGATTTCTTTTGATTACGCTGTAGTCGAGAAAGAGCCGTCTATTCAGGTTATGCGTTATGCAGGTGAATGGAAGGATGTCGGCAGTTGGAACATGATGGCTGAGGTCATGGCAGATAAAGTCAAGGGCAACGTCACACTTGATGAAGCTTGCGAAAACGTAAATGTTGTCAATGAGCTGGACATTCCTATCCTCGTCATGGGTTGTAAAGATATGGTTGTAGCCGCAAGCACGGATGGTATTCTCGTTTCAGATAAAGAACGTAGCGGTCAGATGAAACCGTATGTGGAAGCCATCAGCACCGATGTCCATTTTGCTGAGAAATCATATGGTACATATACGGTGATTGATGCACAGCCGGGAGCTCTGACGATAAAGAATACAATGAAAGCCAGTCATCAGATGAGCTATCACTACCATGAGCGCAAGGATGAAGTGTGGACAATAGTTTCCGGAACCGGAAAGGTAATCGTCGATGATATGGAACGGGCAGTTCATCCGGGCGACGTTGTGACAATAACTGCTGGTTGCAAACACATGATTATTGCAGAAACTGACCTTAGCTTGATAGAGGTGCAGGTCGGAAATGAGCTGACTTTAAAAGACAAGATAATCTGCAATAGGTGAGTTAGCCAAGTTAAACTTTTGGAAATTAAGTGTCAGGCATTAAAACAGCTTACACTAAAATCATATATTAAAATCAGAGGAGACAGATATTATGAACATAAGCTATTTCGGACTTGGATATGTAGGATGCGTTGGCGCAGCTTGCTGTGCAAAACTTGGTCACCATGTAATTGGTAACGACGTATCAGAGAACAAGGTGAACCTCATCAATCAGGGTCGTCCTACAATTATTGAAGCTGAGATTGATGAGCTCGTAAAGGAAGCTCACGATAAAGGACTTTTAGAAGCCACAATGGACTACCATTATGCAGTCCACAATTCGGATATTTCCTTTATTGTTGTTGGCACGCCCAGCAGTAAGGAAGGACATCTGAACCTAAATTACATATATGGGGTTGCCCGTGAAATAGGTGAGGCGTTGAAAGACAAGGATTCATTCCACGTTGTTGCTATCCGTAGCACAGTCCTTCCAGGGACCAACAAGAAAGTCGGAGAGATTATCGAAGAAGCATCTGGCAAGAAGAGAAATGTTGACTTCACAGTTGTATCTAATCCTGAGTTTCTCCGCGAGGGCACAGCTGTTCAGGATTATCTGAACCCGCCACTTACCCTGATTGGTACGGACAATGAAAAAGCCGAAGCAATGTTCCGTGAGCTTTACAAGGATATTCCTGGAGAGTTTATTGCCACAGACATTGAAGTTGCCGAGATTATGAAGTATGTAAACAACACATATCATGCTTTAAAGATTGTATTCGGCAATGAGGTGGGCAACATTTGTAAGGGTCTCGGAATTGACAGCCACAAAGTTATGGAGATTTTCTGCAAGGACAAGCAGTTGAATATCTCTCCTTATTACTTCAAGCCTGGCTTTGCTTATGGTGGCTCATGCTTGCCAAAGGATTCTAAGGCATTGCGTACATTGGCACACGACCTGTATGTCGATGTTCCTGTAATAATGGCAATTGACCCCAGCAACGAAAGACAGAAAAAGAACGCTATTGACATTATCGAAAGCAAGGGCAAGAGAAAGATTGGCATCCTTGGTTTGAGTTTTAAGTCTGGCACAGATGACCTTCGTTGCAGTCCGATTATTGATGTTGCTGAGGCACTTCTTGGCAAGGGCTACGAAATTCATATCTATGATAAAAATGTCCGTGTATCTCAGTTGACAGGAACCAATGCAGACTTTATTGCCGCAAAGCTTCCGCATCTTCATGACATCATTACAGATGACCTTGATGCAGTATGCTCCGAGTGTGATGTACTTGTTATCACCAATAAGGAAAAAGAGTTTGCAGATGTCCCCGCTAAATATCCTCATAAGGCAATCGTCGATCTGGTACGCCAGTTTTAGGAGATTGACTACGAGGGCAACTATGAAGGCATCAGCTGGGGCAATATCAACGAGAATCCAGCTCAGAATGATGAACTGGTAAGGGATATGGCGAAGACTGAGTTCTGAGAAGGTGCAGGATGACAAACTATAAAGACGACTATTACAGAATAACAGGAGAAGAGTTTTCTTTAGTGGGGGGGTAATACGTATAATTTTATCTCACGAATTAATGTATTTATTCTCCCATAGAATGGTAATTAAAGGAAGGCTTGTGATTTTCTTTAAAGCTGTCAGAGAACATCTAAGAAAAAAATATGGTTTGGAAATCGATAGTCCTCATATTGGCAGAGGATTATACTTAGGACACCCTTACAACATTACAGTTTCTCCTTATGCGATAATTGGCGATAATTGCAATTTGCATAAGGGAGTTACTGTAGGGCGAGAAAACAGGGGAGAAAGAAAGGGTGCCCCTGTTATAGGAGATAAGGTGTGGATAGGAATTAATGCAACTGTTGTTGGCAATATAAAAATCGGAAATGATGTAATGATTGCTCCGAATTCGTTTGTGAACTGTGATATTCCGGATCATTCAATCGTTATTGGAAATTCGTGTTGCATACACAGAAAAGACAATGCAACTGAGGGCTACATTAACCGAGTTGTTTAGAGGCTTTGAAACATAGAAAGAAGGGTTAAACATGAGTGGTATTATGCGTTTATATCGAGTTGAAAGATGGCTTTACCTACATAAATTAACTCCATTGGCTATGCTAATAAAGGTTTCAATCCGTTGTGTGGGGGGGTAATACCTTACCAGGCAGACATAGGAAAAGGAACATTTATCACATATCATGGGTTAGGCGTTATAATTAATAAGAGAGCTGTTATAGGTGAGAATTGTAGGATTAGACAGCATGTAACAATTGCAGCCAATGATGAAGGAGTACCTGTAATAGGAAACAATGTCCAGATAGGAGCAGGAGCTGTATTAATCGGCAAAATAGTAATAGGTGACAATGTAAAGATTGGCGCAAACGCTGTCGTGCTTCACGATTTGCCAAGTGACTGTACTGCCGTTGGTATGCCTGCTAAACCTGTGAAATTTAATTATGCAGTTGAGTCGAGCGACTGACTCAAGGAGAAACGAAAGATGGCGGATATTGCTTGGCTAATGCGGCGTCTGAAAGCGATGAGTTTACCGGAAGTTGCATGGCGGTTATCTCAAAAACAAATACAGAAAAACGAAGAAAAGCGATTCCGCTCTAATAAATGCTTAGTTGTAGATGAACTGTTTGACAAGAAGTTAGAGGGCTTGAATTTAGATGCAGATAAAATGCACCTGAATCTAGATAACCGAGACTATTCCTTATCAGCCTCAATTCCACTTCTCGGCGGCTATGATTATGAGGAGTACAAAAAAGCTTGGTCGGCAGGGTTTCAGACGGAAAATGAATGGTCAGACACTTTCTCCTATTCTCTGGAGTACAAACAACGCGATGACATTGGTGATGCCCGTACTAACTGGGAACTGAACAGGCATTTTCAGTTTGCTCTGCTTGCCAAAGATTATTACGCATCAGGCGACAAAAAGTATTTAGATGAGCTTATGATGCTCTTTGAAGACTGGAATCAGAAAAATCCTTTTCTCTGGGGCATTTCATGGACGAGCGTCATGGAGATAGCAATTCGCTGTAGCAACTGGTGCTATACATATTGTTTCCTTGTAAAGTCGAATGATGTGCCAAAAGAAATCCTTATGCAGTTGCAGACCGGAATACTGAATATGACATCATATATTGAGAACCATTATTCACGGTATTCCTCAGCAAATAACCACCTGATTGTTGAGGCGTATGCAATAGGTCAGAGTGGGGCATTGTTCGGAAATCAGAAGTGGGTTGACCTGGCTGTTTCTATTCTGACAAGGGAGTTTCCTCTCCAGAACTATTCGGACGGAATCAACAAAGAGCTTTCTCTTCATTATCAGTCTTTCTATATGGAAGCTGTTGGGCTTTTGATGCGCCTGCTTCTGAAGAATGATATAAGTGTGCCGGAGAGCTGGTATACATGGCTTTCTGAGATGTCAGAATATCTTGCTACTTGCGTTGGGAAACATGGAGAAGTAATCGAGTTCGGCGATAACGACGATGGAAAAATTCTCGACCTATGTGGCGGATTCAGCCATTATCAGTATGTGCTTGGCTTGATGAGCTGTTTGCTTGATACTGAGTATACTGATGTAAGTAAGTGTTGTGAAAATCTGAACTGGCTGTTCACTGCGGAAGAAAGAGCAGAAGCCTGCAAAAAGGATATGTACACTCCAAAGAAATGCACCTGTTATAAAGAAGGTGGCAACACAATTCTTCGTAGTGAAGATGAGAGGATTCTGATAGGAATCGACCATGCTGCACTTGGATTCGGAAGTATCGCCGCTCATGGTCATGCGGATGCGCTGAGTTTCCAGATGTATGTTGACGGACAGCCGATTTTCGTAGACCCAGGTACGTACATATACCATTGCGACATAGAGAATAGAAATGCTTTTCGCCGAACCGAGAATCACAACACAGTTTGTGTAGACGGAAAAGATCAGTCAGAAATGCTCGGAGCTTTTCTGTGGGGGAAGAGAGCGGAGTGTGAGCTTCTTCAGTTTGATGAAAGTGATGACAAGGTTACACTTGAAGCCAGCCACAATGGATATTCGCCAGCTATACATACAAGATCCTACACATTTAATTATAAAGATGAGCTGATTATTTCTGATGAATTAACAGCTGAGGCTGATATGGTTGCAAACTTCATCTTAGCCCCTGATGTAAGCGTTACTTTGTCAGAGAACGAAGCTTGCATTTCTACAATAGATATTACTGTTGTGATGAAGATTTGTTGTGATAAAGAATGTGACGTGGGGATAATTGATAAGCCATATTCGAGGAAATATGGGGTATACGAAAAAACGAACGGCATTTGTGTATCGGCAAGAACAAATAAATCGAAAGTAATAATTAAAATAGAGGAGAGAATAGTATGAATACTAATAGTCTTAAGGTAATATATGAGCGGTTGCCAAAAGGTATAAAGCGGATGTTTTCTGCAGTTTTTATTCGACTAATGGTGTACAATAAAGAATTTGTTCAGACTACTAAGGAGTTGGATGCATTTGAAAAAATGAGTCCGTCAGAACAAGAAGCAAAACAGTTTCAGCTATTAAAAGAAACGTTGACTTATGCATACCAAAATGTACCGTTCTACAAAGAGCAATTTGATTCTACTGGCTTTGATCCTGAAAAGATGAAAGCGTTGGATGATATAAAAAGACTACCCCTTCTGACAAAGGAAAGCGTAATTAGTGTGGGGGGGTAATACATTCAAACGAGAATATTTCTTATTATGAATCTATTACCGGCGGAAGTTCAGGTCACGCTTTAAAAGTGATGTTGGATCAAAGTTCAATTTATAAAGAGCGGGCTTTCATATGTCATTACTTATCAAAGTATGGCTATGATGCAAAAAAATCAAGGACGTTAGCTCTGTGGGGACATCAGAAGGGTTCAGATTACTATTATTCTCCGTTGAAAAATGAGATTGTAATTTCACCATTTCTGTTGCTTAATGAGAGTGGGTTTGAAAGAGCTTGGAAGGCAATTCAGGAGTTTTCGCCTACATGCATTGCGGGGTATCCGTCTGCAATATATATGCTCGCACAAATTGTAGAACGTAAAAAACTAAATCATCATTTTGAATTAGTATATTACTATGCAGAAAATTGTAGTGACGAGGTAAGAGCATATATTCATGATGTATTTAAATGCAAAGTGATTGGTTATTATGGTCATACAGAGCGTGCAGTATTTGCTGAAGAATATAAAGATCAGGGAGGGTACAGATTCAATAAATTATATGGATATACCGAATATATTCCGACAGAAGTAGATGGAGAGTACCAAATAGTATGTACGGGATTTATTAGTCGAAAAATGCCTTTGATTCGTTATGTTACGGATGATGTTGTTACAATTAATGAAAATGGATTTGCTCAGATTATGGGGCATAAGTTTTCTGAGGTATGTTTGATTTCTAAGTCAGGTGCAAGGATATTTAAGGGTGCGATGACAATGCATTCGGAATCGTTTAAAAAAGTAAAGCAGTATCAGTTTGTTCAAGATGAACCAGGGAAGGCTTTCCTGGATATTGTTCCGAGCGAAAAAATCGAAGATGAAGATATGGGTGCTATCTCTAAGTATTTATCTGATAGATGTGAAGGAGAATTGGATGTCACTGTTCGAGTGGTAGATCAAATCCAATTGACGAGTAGAGGCAAATACAATTGGGCAGTTGTCAACGTTGGAAAGTCAACTAATTCATGAATAGGGAAGATACAATGTTTGAACGCTCATGGACAGAAATTTCTCTCGGGACAATAAGAAATAATTTTGAAATTTATAGAGGAAACCTATCAGATGTGAACTTATGTATTATGCCTGTTGTCAAAGCAGATGCATATGGACATGGTGATGTGGAAGTCGCAAAAGTATTGCAAGATGCAGGTGCTAAAGAGTTTGCAGTTTCCAATATTGAGGAAGCTATTCGTTTAAGATGCAATGGAATTAGTGGAATGATATTAATTCTGGGCTACACACCTGTATCAATGGCAAAAGAATTATTCGAATTTCGGATTACCCAAACCATTTTATCTAAAGAGTACGCAGAAGAACTATCGAAGTCTGCAAATGGTCTGCGGTTGCAATGTCAATTCGCTGTTGACACTGGCATGAACCGAATTGGAATAGACGGTGACCATCCGCAGATATGTAGTCAGATTATTCGTCAGTTTTCTGATGAGTTTGATATAACCGGAATTTTTACACATTTATGCGTAGCAGATAGCCTAGATAAAGAAGATATGTCGTTTACAAGGAGTCAGATTCAGAAATTTAAAGCAGTAGCAGAACAATTATCAGATATGCAACTGAAATATATACATTGTATGAATTCTGCAGGGGGAATATACGCAACTCCTACTTTTGGGAATATGGTTCGTTTGGGAATTATCTTATATGGGTTAAAGCCAAATAGGAGAAATGTTCTTCCGAATGGAATTTGTCCTGCTTTACAATGGAAATCGGTTATTTCTATGATAAAAGATGTTCATATCGGCGAATATGTGGGATATGGGAGAACATTTTGCGCTCCTTATGATATGCGGGTCGCTACCGTAACTACAGGGTATGCTGATGGATATTCTAGAGCCTTATCTAATAAGGGACATGTTTTGATTGATGGAGTTCAAGCCAAGATTATAGGTACTATCTGCATGGACCAATTCATGATTGATGTTACCAATATTAAAAATATATATATTGGCAAAGAAGTTATCTTGTTAGGGAAAAGTGGTGATGCAGAACTAACCGCTGATGAAATGGCGGAACAAGTTGGAACTATTGGATATGAAGTTGTGTGTAGCATATCAAAGCGAGTTCCAAGAAAATTTAATTCATGAAGATGTGAGGATGGATAATATGCCAGCGAAAGAGAGAAAAATATTAATAATAGTAGAAAATCTTTCCGTCCCGTTTGATACACGAGTATGGCAAGAAGCTACTACTTTGGTGGCTAATGGATATACAGTTTCTGTTATCTGCCCGAAAGGTAAGGGCTACTCTAAGGAAAGAGAAATACTGGACGGTGTTCATATCTTCCGTCACGATTTGCCGGAAGAAGGCAATGGTGCTGTCGGCTATTTGAAAGAGTATACGAGTGCTTTGCGTGAGGAGCTTCGACTTGCAAAGCTTGTGCATAAGGAAATTGGATTTGATGTGATTCATGGTTGCAATCCGCCGGATGACATCTACATGGTGGCAAAGCATTTCAGAAAATACGGAGTGAAGTATGTGTTTGACCATCACGACATCTGCCCGGAGCTTTTCGAAGCTAAGTTCGGGAAAACGAGTGGTCCGCTGTATTTCAGCCAGATTTGGCTTGAACGCCAGACGTATAAGCATTGCACATTTGCTTTTGTTACAAACGAGAGTTACAAAAAGATTGCTATCGAACGTGGAAAAATGGATTCGGAAAAGGTAATTGTTCTCCGCAGTGGTCCGAAGCTTGAAAGAATGAAAATCATACCGCCTGTTGAAAACATCAAGCGTGGCTACAAATACATGGTTGGCTACGTCGGTGTAATCGGACAGCAAGAGGGTGTCGAATACCTGCTGGAAGCGGCTAAGTACATCAAAGAGCATGATAACAACGTTTTCTGGGGCATTGTCGGCGGAGGTCCGCATCTTGAAGCACTGAAGCAACAAGCTCATGAAATGGGGCTTGATGATTGTGTTGAATTCACAGGACGCGCACCGGATCAGCAGTTGTTGGAGTACCTGAACACTGCAGACGTATGCGTCAATAGCGATACATATAACAGTATGAATGACAAGAGTACTATGAACAAGATTCTCGAATACATGGCACTTGGAAAGCCGATTGTTCAGTTTGACCTCACTGAGGGAAGATATTCTGCCCAAGAAGCGTCGTTGTATGCTAAGAATAACGATGCCGAAGATATGGCAAAGAAGATTATAGAACTGTTGAATGACCCTGAAAAGTGCAAGCGTATGGGCGAGTACGGCAGAAACCGAGTAGTGAATGAACTGAGCTGGGAACACACCAGCAAGGCACTTTTGGAAGGGTATGAGAAGTTCTTTGCTGGAGAGTTTGAGTAGAAACAGAGGATTGGACAATGAAGAAAATCTTACTGGTGTCAAATTATGTCTTTCATTATAGACAAAAAGTTTATAATTACTTTGCTGATAGATTTCATGATGACGGGTATGAATTTCATGTTCTTGCCCCGGAGTATCAGCATGTCGAATATGAACTGAAATTTACAGCACATACACAGAAGTTTTCAGCCTTATCATATCTGCGGGAAATTAAAAGAATTAAGCCAGATGTTGTTATTGTATTTTTACATTTGAAAGATGTAGTGCAACTCCCTGTCATCTATTATTGCAGACTCAATAAAATTCCGGCGATTTTTTGGAATAAAGGCACTAGTGATACGGACCCTGATAACAAGTGGAAGAATGCAGTATATCATCACATGCATAATATGTGTGATGCTTTAATAACGTATACATCGGAAACTCAAAAGAATTTCACTGAGAAGAATCAAAAAAAGCTATTTGTTGCCTGGAACACCGTTAATTGCACGGATATTGATAAAAGCAAGTATGATAAAGCAAAAATAAGAAAAAAGTACAATATCGCTGAGAATACAGTTGTTTTGTATATAAGCCGTATGAGAAAGGATAAGCATATTGAAATCCTGCTTGAAGCGTTAGCTGATGTACCAGATATTGCTGTTGTTGCAATGGGCGCAGGAATGACACCGGATTTGCAGCAGAAATTCGATGCATCATCCAATCTATATTATCTGGGGCAGAAGTATGGCGAAGAAGGAAATGAAGTATGGGCAATGGGGGATGTTTTTAGTATTCCTGTGAATTGCGGTCTCGGAATAAATGAAGCTATATTCTGGAATCTTCCGATTGTGACCACGAAGGGCTATCAACCTCCCGAAATATATTACGTGAAAGATGGCAAGACAGGTTTTATTCTGAATTCTGAAAAAGAATATAAAGAAACATTGCTAAGATTGGCTTCAGATAAGAAGTTATTAGAGACGATGAAGAATGAATGTCAGAAAGAGTACGAGAAAGAAGTAAGTATCGACAGGATGTATCAGGGATTCATTGGTGCAATCCATTACGTCGGCAAATAGCAAATTATAGTATAGGGCTTTTCTGAGGTTGGGGTTGAAAAAATGCTGAGTAAAGTAAAAAAGCTGATAGGGTATAAGGAGATTCTAATAAGTACTGAGCCGACATACTGGATACATTATGTGCGTCATTCTTATTTTCCGAAGAAAAATCGAATCAATGAATATCAGACGACGCCCGATAATCTGAGGCTATGTTTTCTCGATGTATCAAGAAACGAGTTTAACGAGGTATTTTACAATAGTAGACTCTCAGCAAATATTATTGAAAGAGCGAACAGGATTTGCGATGGATATGCAGTAGTGTTTGACGTGGAAACGTCAGAAATTAAAGGAAAGTGGAGCGAAGATCCAAAGACAGGTTACAACTGGTTATCTATTTATTACAAAGACGTAAGAGGACTATGTCCCCAGGGGACAGTAGAAAATCATAATGATATAAAGTATGCATGGGAGTTAGGATGCCTTCATTTCCTGGTAACGCTTGCTCAAGCTTATGCAATTACAAATGAGAGCAAGTATAAGGAAAATTTCTTTGAACTATTAGATGACTGGGTGGAGCAAAATCCGGTTGGGTACGGAGTAAATTGGTGCTGTACAATAGACGTGGCACTTCGGGCAATTAACATAATAGTGGCGGCATCAATTTTTGCGGCCTTCTGCGGCGATTTTGAGGAGGAGTTCCAACCGTATTCAAAGTTGCTGTACACGCACATGCTTTTTATATATGACAATTTGGAATATGGCTTTGTGAGAGAAAATCATTTTGTTGCCGACATTGTGGGCTTAAAGGTGCTTTCACAGATATTCCCACAGGACTCCGTCGCTCGCAAGATGTATAACTTTTCAAAAAAACAATTCCAAAAGGAAGTCTTATTTCAAGTTTTACCGGATGGCGTGGAGCATGAGGCAAGCACAGCTTATCATGGACTTGTACTTGAACTTTTCGTGATTGGATTGGCGACAGACGGAAATTTAATGCAAACTATAAAGCCGCAATGCATTGCTCGCTTAAATCAGATGGTGTCCTTTTCTGAAAAATTGTTGAGTTTTCACCATTTTCCGATAATCGGAGACAATGACAGTGAGAGAGTGCTCGATTTGAATGGCACAGGCACATTCAGAAAAGAAGTCGTTGATTTTGCAAATTATGTGTTAGGAAATTCAGCAGATTCAATCAATGAGTATTCGTTTTTATGTGCCGGTACCATCGGGAAAGAGAAAGAAGTGGGACAAACACGTCGGAAGCCAATTACCTTGACTGATTATGCGGAAGGCGGATATGTTTATTGCAAAAATGACAATTTTAGGCTGTTAATTCATGCGGGATCTATCGGCAGACGTGGGCGAGGAGGTCACGGTCATAATGACCAGACATCGTTTGTCCTTGATATTGGCGTTGATTCATTTATAATTGACCCGGGAAGCTGTGTATATGAGCGTGATTTAGAGAAAAGACATAAGTATAGAAGTACTAAAATGCACAATTGTGTTGCCTTGGGTGACATTGAGCAAAATAAAATCAAGATAGAGACGCCGTTTAAGATGGACAACGATACAAAATGCCAGCATACCTCGAGGGTATTCGAGTCACAGGTAGAAGTAGAATGTGTCCACTTTGGATATGCGAAATCAGCAGGTTGCAACATTACAAGAAAGTTTATAGTTTCAGATAATCTTTCTGTCCGTGATTCTATTGAGGGAAGTTATAGAGGCGATTTTTCGGTGAACTATGTATTCGCCGACACCGTGGAACTGCGACAAATCTGCTCAAATGCTATAGAGGCGCATACTGGAAATCAGACTGTTGAGATAATATTCGAAGGAATAGATGGTCTGGAAATATACAGGGGGACGTTTTCGGAATCATATGGCAAAGAACAGCCGACATGTTGCTTGCTGTTAAAGGGACATAAAGATAGTGAACATGCAGAAGTGATAACGAATATCAAAATTGTAACGGGTGAGATAAGATGAAGATATGTTTTTTTAATACGTCATTATTCGGCGCAAACGGTATAAGCAGGGTTTTATCATGTTTAGCGTCTGAACTGTCTAAAGACAATGATGTTACGGTTGTAACGTTTGAGAATCCAAGCAAAGTAAGTCGAGATAGATATAAGTTGTCCAATAAGGTAAACGTGATATTTTGGAAACCGATTTACGGAAAATGTTACATCAGACGAGCGGCGCATAAAATTAATCAACAGACAAATATCATCAAGAAAATCAATTCGCCGGCATTATATAATTGGATTTATCTGCCTCATCACATGCAGAATATTTGGACTAAGTTTATTAACGAAAACAACTTTGACGTGGTAGTCGGTGTTCAAGCCAAAGGTGCATACATATTGGGAAGCATTGCAGACAGGATCAAAGCAAAAACGGTAGGCTGGCAGCACAACTCTTACGCTTCATATATTGAATCAAAAGGAATCTATTATTGGAATCAAGATTATTTATTTGATACATATTTGTCCAAATTGAACGCTTATGTTGTGCTTAACGAATATGATGAGAAGCAGTATCTTGAAAAGAAAAATATCAAAGCAACAACAATCTACAACCCCAAAAGCTTTGTCAGCCCGAAAAAGGCTGAGCTGAACAGCAAGAGGTTTATAGCCGTCGGAGCACTTGTAAGGGCAAAGGGATTTGATTTGTTAATTGAAGCCTTCCGGATATTCGCTCAAAATAATCCCGGGTGGGAATTAGATATTTTCGGGGAAGGCAAGGAGCATGATTCATTGCAAAGCATGATTCGCAATTCAGGGTTAGAAGGACAAATAACGCTTAGAGGAGTTTCGGAGACAATTGATTCAGAAATGCTTGACAGTTCTGCTTTGCTGTTGTCATCAAGATGGGAAGGTATGCCGATGGTTGTATTGGAGGCCCTTGAAGTGGGTTTGCCGGTAGTAGCTTTTGATATTACGGCAATGATTCCTCTGGTGGATGACGGTAAAGAAGGAATCATAGTGCCCCAGTTTGACGTTAATTCATATGCTCAGGCGATGGAAAGAATAGCTGACGACGTTTCTCTTAGAAAGAGCATGGGAAAAGCGGCTTCACAAAAGGCTGAATGTTTTAGTGTGGAAGTTATAAAGAATAAGTGGGTCGATTTGTTTGAAAGCCTATAATGATTTGGTGTACCATATAGACCGACATACGGTTAAGACATGAAATTAAGGTGTTTGATATGAAAATAGCGTTTGTTATCAGTTCGATCAGAGGTGGAGGAGCCGAACAGGCATTAGCACGAATCTCGTCCGGATTAGCTGAAAGAGGTCACAGTATATATATTTATCTTCTTAAGCGAACAGACGACGAATATCCAATTTCAAACAAAGTAAAGGTTTCTGTATATGGAGATAGCAAAAAGTCGGCATTTATTGGAAAGATAAAGAGAATTAGAAATCTTAATAAGCTAATGAAGGAAAATGAGATTGATATAGTTGTGCCCTTTTCACCGATTCCTGCGGAAGACGCTTATTTTGCTTCGTTTGGGCTAAAGACCAAATTCATTAACACCGTCAGAAATAATCCTTGGGTATATCCTGATAGCAAGTGGGAACGAATGAGACGAGATTTATTTGTTAAAAAAGCAGATTTTTGCGTTTTTCAAACAGAGGAGCAAAGAAAATACTTTGAAAAATATGATATAAAATCGCAGATAATTTATAATCCGGTTGCAGAAGAATTCCTTTCCGTGAACAGAGAATATAAGGCTGTGCGTAGGATTGTTACTCTTGGACGACTTGAAAGTCAGAAAAACCACGCAATGCTCATCAATGCTTTCGCTTTAAGTAATAATGATAATTTGGTGTTGGAGATTTACGGCGAGGGCAGTGAGAAAGCAAATTTAGAGAATCTGATAAGGCGATTGGGAATGAAGGAAAAAGTCTTGCTCAAGGGGAGGACAAATAATCCGATTGATGTTTTGAGCAAGGCGGATTTGTTTGTTCTATCATCGGATTATGAAGGAATGCCAAATGCTTTGATTGAAGCTATGGCAACAGGACTGCCATGCATTTCGACTGATTGCCCAACTGGACCAGCACAATTAATTCAAACCGGTACAAACGGTATCTTAGTTCCGGTAAATAATATAGATGAAATGAAAAACGCAATCGATTCTGTGGTGTTTGACCCACTGAAAGCACAGGAAATAGGAGAAAATGCAAGAAGCACCATCAGCAAATGGTGCTCATTGGAGAATATACTTGACAGTTGGCAAGATGTATTTGATTCCATTTTAAGTAATTAATGAAGGTGCAAGTGTTATTATGAGGTTATCTCTTTCCACGAGAACATTATATATGATTTCTCTCGCAGCATATACGGGAATATCGATGGCTCATTCGTCTATACCATATGTGAAAACCGTGTTCTGGTTTTTGGTTATAGGAGTCACACTTTTTGATGTGTTGAATAAGGGGATAGATAGGATAGCTCTCAAAAATCTGGTTACGATTGCGGCATGGTATTTATTATTCTTTATTTTTGTATACTTGTCGAATAACTGGGCGTATGTAGATAGGACATCTGATTCCACTGCATTTTATCAGATGGGACGTGCCTTGGCGGTTTCGTTGACGATGTGTTATTATGTACGCTCTGAAGAGGATATTGAGGATTTGCTCAAATCTGTTATGGTGGGAATGATATATTTCAGTGTTATTTTCCTGTTTACATCTCCGGTATCTACATGGGGAACAACCGAAATGGGTGGTATAACCGGACAGTTTCGCAATTTTACTGGCTATGCATGTGCGATGTTTGCGCTGATTTGTCTGTACTTTTACCAAAAATATGGACAGCGAAAGCATATTTTTGCTTTAGCCTGGTTTGCAGCTATTACTTTACTTACCGGGTCAAGAGGCGCACTTTTATCACTTGTAGTGTTGTTCTGCCTTTATTCGCTTTTAAGCGGTAGTATAACCAAAACACTGCGAAACATTATAGTGATAGCACTCGTTCTCTGCCTTGGCTTCTACTTTATATTGAATAATGAGTTCTTTTACAATATACTTGGGGAAAGGCTTTTGGAAATGGTAGGTATCCTTGACCAGGATCAGAGTACAATTGATAGAAATCTGTATAGACTCGTAGGCATAGAAATGTTTATACAAAAGCCTCTGCTTGGATGGGGATATGATAACTTTGCATATTATATTAATCGCTTTACAGAATATAATAAGGAAGTATATAGCCATTGCAATTACACCGAAATATTAGCTGATTACGGTCTTGTCGGCTTTGTGATATTTTACAGGAAGTATATTCCAACGATTATGGCGGAGTGGAAAAAGCATTCAACAAACGCTATGTCAAAACTGTTTTTTGTGTTGATGATAAGATATATTATCTTTGAGTATTCCTCCATATCCTACTATCATTACGTTTATATCATTATTCTATCGTTGGCATTTTTACATACAAACTTACTACATCTCAAAGGTGAAGAGACTAATGAATAACAGCCATATGTATCGATTTGACAGATAAATAGGAAGGAAGATAATAGTTGAGCAAAGAATACAGTAGATCAAAAAAGCTTTTTTTGAATTCCGGTTCTTCATTAGTGTTTCAGATTACCACTGTTATATGTGGGTTTATCTTACCGCGTATAATTTTAAATACTTATGGTTCCGAAGTAAATGGACTGGTGAACTCTATTACCCAGTTTCTTTCAATCATCGGATTTTTGGAGTTTGGTGTAGGTGCTGTCATTCAATCTTCGCTATATAAGCCGATAGCCGAGAATGATTTTGTGGAAATAAGCAAAATAGTCCACTCAGGGCAAAAATTCTTCAGGAAAATTGCGACAATATTAGTAGTATATGTCGCTGTTCTCGTGGTTTTCTATCCGTTTTTAGTGAATCAAAGCTTCGGATGGGTTTACACTGCAACGATGATTGTTGCTCTTAGTGTCAGTTCATTTGCTCAGTACTATTTTGGTGTCGTAGACAGACTGTTCTTAACTGCAAACCAAAGGGGATATATACAGTATAATACGCAAACAATCACTCTAATCATCAACACTATAGCATGTTGCATTTTGATTAAATATGGTGCGTCTATCCATATGGTCAAGCTGACGACATCAATTATTTACCTATTCAGACCGTTGGTTTTGAGGCTTTACGTAAATAAGCACTACCAAATTGATAGAAAGATAGAGTACACTGGAGAACCAATTAAGCAAAAGTGGAATGGTCTCGCACAACATGTTTCAGCGGTGGTACTGGATGGAACGGACAATATAGTCTTGACTATATTTTCTACGCTCAGCAATGTTTCTATATACTCTGTGTATCACATGGTTGTATATAACGTAAAGAACTTGTTTACATCATCCACGCAGGGCGTGCATGCTCTTTTGGGGGAATTATGGGCTAAAAAGGAAACAAAGAAGCTTACTGAATTCTTCTCGTTATTTGAATGGGCTTTACATACAGCTACGGTTTTTATCTTCTGTTGCTGTGGGGTTCTGATTATTCCATTTGTTGAAGTTTACACGAGCGGAGTAACTGATGTCAACTACATTCAACCTGCATTCGCATATATTATTACTGCGGCAAATGCATGTCATTGTTTACGAATTCCATATAACAGTATGATTTTGGCAACGGGTCACTACAAGCAAACTCAGAAAAATTATATAATTTCCGCAAGCATCAATATAGTGATTTCTGTTGTTGCTGTTATTAATTTTGGACTGGTAGGAGTTGCAATAGGAACACTTGTCGCTATGCTTTATCAGACAGTGTGGATGGCATGGTATGTATCGAAAAATCTTCTTGAAAGACCATTGCACATTTTTATAAAGCATATCTTAGTTGATGTTGTATGTGTTGCTTGCAGTTTCTTTGCTGTCTCTTGGATTGAAATGAGTTCAGTTTCTTACTTGTCGTGGATAATAATGGCGGTAGAGGTTGCAGTTATATGTTTTGCGGTAATAGCTGTTCTCAATATTATTTTATACAGGAAGATATGTTGTGATGGCTTACGTTTAGTAAAGGATAGGCTAAAAAGAAACAAATAGAGCGAGTAGGAGTGAATTCTTTTCAACGAGTGAATTTGCGAGGGCGAAATATCAGGATGCGGTGGATGTACTCATGGACAAGACTAAGGAATTGGAAAATTGTAATTCAGTAAGAGCGTTCTTAATGCTTTGCATTGTTCTCTATCATAGCATGGCATTGTATAGTGTGGGGGGGTGGAGCCCTTTTTCTCCTGCTGAAGACGCTCCTTATCTCGGTATAATTGCAGAATGGCTTAATAGTTTTCATATTTATGCATTCACATTAGTTTCCGGTTATGTGTTCTACTACATGAGAATTGAGAAAGGCAGGTATGCTGATTATCTTCCGTTTGTGGCGAATAAGGCTAAAAGACTACTAGTGCCATATGTATTTATGTGTACAATATGGGTTGCACCGGTTTATTGTTACTTTTACGGAACGGCGGGAGTTGTTTCAAAATTCGTTCTTGGTGTTAATCCGGGTCAGCTTTGGTATCTACTGATGCTGTTTTGGGTGTTCGTGCTGTTTTGGACTATTTCAAAGTTTGCGGACAAGCATCCTTTTGTGGGAACTGTAATTGTTTGCTTGTTTTATTTCGCCGGTTGGTTGCTATTTAAGGTAGATGTTATCCCCAATCTATATATGTTCAAAACCGCATTGATGTATGTGTTGTTTTTCTACATAGGATTTTTATTGAGAAAATACAAGTGGGACTGGCTATATCGCATTCCTTCTGTCATATACCTGGCTGTTGACTTGGCATTGTTTGCCACAAATCAATTGATAAGTGATTATTCCGGACTATTCTGGTCCGCTATGAGATTCGGCGTAAGTGCTTTACTGCACATCGTCGGTGCCGTTATGGCGTTTGTAATCCTGCAAAGAATTTCGGAACACTGCGGCAGAAGTAAAGCTATAAGTTTTTTCTCAAAGCACAGCATGGCAATTTATTTGGTGCATCAGCAACTGATTTACTTTTCAATCGGCTGGTTTAATGGCGTAATTCCTCCATTGGCATTGGCACTTGTAAATTTTGCCTTTTCACTGGGTATCAGTTCGCTATTTGCTTGTTTGATGTCTAAAACGAGAGTTACGAGATTCTTAATTGGAAGTAAATAGTAAAGGCATTAAATCAGCTCTACCATATTTTGAACTACAGAAAGGAAGAAAATAATGAATCAGTTTTTTATCAAATGTTACAAAAAGCTTGATTATCTGCATCTAATGGATTGGATGCCGGATAAGATGTACTTATCATTAAAATTCAGAGTGATGATGGGGAAGAAGCTTAATCTGAAGAATCCACAAACCTTCAACGAAAAACTGCAGTGGCTGAAATTATACGACCGCAAACCAATATACACTACTATGGTCGATAAATATGAAGCCAAGAAGTATGTTGCAAGTATCATTGGAGAAGAGTACATAATTCCGACACTTGGGGTATGGGATAGTCCCGATGAAATAGATTTTGATTCATTGCCAGATCAATTTGTACTGAAGTGTAATCATAACTCCGGTCGTGGCATGTGTATTTGTACTGACAAAAGCAAATTGGACATCGAAGCAGTTAAGAGAGGACTTCAGAAAGGATTAAATGAAAACTACTATATCACTAACAGAGAGTGGCCATATAAGGATGTACCCAGAAAGGTAATTGCTGAGAAGTATATGGTCGATGGAGCAGATACAGAACTAAAGGATTATAAGTTTATGTGCTTTGGCGGCAGGGCTTATTGTTCTTTTGTTTGCTCTGATAGGTTTTCAGAAGACGGTTTAAAAGTTACCTTCTATGATCGTGAGTGGAAAAAGATGCCGTTTATTCGCCATTACCCATCCTCTGTGGAAGATATTGAAATGCCAAAGCAATACTATGCTATGATGGATTTCGCAGAGAAACTGTCGAAAGATATACCTTTCGTGCGTGTTGATTTTTACGAGGTTGAGGGTCATTTGTACTTTGGAGAATTAACATTTTATCCGGGGAGTGGGATGGAGGAATTTGAACCGGAAGAATGGGATTATAAATTAGGAGATTGGGTTAAGTTGCCTGGTTGTGTGGGGGGGTAGTAGTTGATATTGCGGACGATACTTTTATTTGGATTCACAAATGCACCGATTCAAAAGAATCTAATGAATTAAAAGACTATAAGCTCTTCTGCTTCAATGGCGAGCCGAGACTTACCCTTGTATGTAGCGATAGATTCAGTGAGCAGGGATTACACGAGGATTTCTTTGATAATGATTGGACTCATCAAAATATAGCAAGACCAAATACGCCTAATTCTGTTATTCCAATAGAAAAACCATATTGTTTTGATGAAATGCTTAATCTGTCAAGAAAACTATCGAAGGACATTCCGTTTGCTCGCATTGATTTTTACGAAATTCAGAAATGTCCTTATTTCGGTGAAATTACATTCTTCCCAGCATCTGGAATGAATGGTTTTGTGCCGGATGATATAGATGTAGAACTAGGGAGAAAAATATCGTTGTCGATATGAGAAAGGAAGATGTGGCAGATGACTGAAATAGAAAATTCGTTTCTTATGATTTCAAGAGATGCGTTGCATCCTGGAAATGAAATAACAGATCTTAAGACAGATTGGACGGCTGTATTTGACATAGCAAAAAAGCAAAATCTCTTTCCGCTCATATATGATGCTGCAACCGCATATCCTTCTTTCGCATCATTTGAGGATTCCCATCCGGAATACCTTGTAGCCGCTACAGCATCGATGACTGATCAAATGCGGAAAACGGATGCGTTCATTTCACTATATAAATCTTTCCTGGTCGCCGGTTTATCACCGATTACCATGAAAGGAATCATTTGTCGAAATCTTTATGGAGAACATGCTGATTTCCGCCCATCCGGTGATGAGGATATTTTGATAGAGAAGAAAGACTATGCCAAGGCGGTAGCTGTTCTGGAATCATGTGGTTATCAGAAAGATGCCGATCCAGATAAGAACCTAAATGTTATACATGAAGTTACATTTCATAGTGAAGATTTGACAGTAGAATTACATCTGAATCCCTTTGGAACATCTTCCTCAATCCGAGAGAAGATGAATGATTGGTTTAGGAATGTGTTCCAAAGCGAAGAGACGATCGACATAAAAGGAGTTCCGGTAAGAACAATGACGCCTACAGATCATTTTCTTTTTCTAGCATTCCATACCTTTAAGCACTTCACCACTGGCGGTTTTGGAATAAGAATGATGCTTGACATCTTACTGTTCGCTGAAAAGTATGGAGAGAGAATTGACTGGGCGTATGTTGAGAAAGGCTTAGATGATGTTGGTGCATCAGGATTCATGGCCGACATATTTGAGATAGGAAATCGTTATCTTGGATTTAAGCTTATACAGCGGTATGATCCTGTTTGTCCTGAAGAGCTGCTGGGTGATATGTACAGCGTAGGGACTTTTGGCAACGGTAGCAGAACATATCTCGCTGCGAGAAGAATTGTAGAAGATACTGTGCAGGAGGGGAAAGGCAATAAGAGCAGATTGGGCTCGTATTTCAGACGACTGTTTCCTGCGTGGAAATCGTGGTGTGCGTGGCGACCTTATCTTAAGGATAAACCTTGGATGGTAGTCCCCGAATGGTTCAAAAGAGTAGGTCGTTATCTTCGTCATGAAACCTCGATGGGCAATATCTCCGAAATCAATGAAAGCTACGAGATTGCTGAACACAGATTGGAGCTACTGAAAAAGTACGGAGTTATTTAGACCTATTCACCTTAATCATCAGCCATATTCTCTCAAGCATTTTATAAAAAATTTCTCATCCCCCTTAAAAAGTACTTGACAAGTTGGACGAGGGGGTTTATAATTGTAGTACCATGTGGTGGAAGGGCAGTTGAAGCTTAACCACATGAACCATTGCGGGGGGGGTACACGTTCCCCGGCGCGGAATTTTTTCGAGCCTTTTCTGGAAATTGTACCCATACCAAACCTCCGACACTATTAATAAAGTGCAACGGAGGCATTTTTGTCTACATTTTGTCCTCCTTTGTGCGAAACTAAGGAGGAATTTTTATGGCGAAACGCATTATGTGCATCATAATAAGCGTTTTAATGATCGTCTCACTCCTTCCAACCGGCGCGTTTGCGGACAGCGGTGATGATACGGGTGGTATCGTCGAAGTCACCGCTTCATCGTCAGGCGACGCCGACTCTGGCGAGACGACGGATGAGGACAGCTCATCAGAATCTGACGGGGAGGAGGTAGTTGAAGAATTCACGGTAGAAGGAGAAACCGTGTCGGTTGAAGCGGCGGCAGAAGAAGTAGCGGCGACAGATACTGTTGCTACAATTGGCGAGAATTCTTACGAGACTTTAGCGGCGGCTGTTGAA
This sequence comes from Oscillospiraceae bacterium, assembly GCA_021202155.1. GTDB lineage: Bacteria > Bacillota > Clostridia > Oscillospirales > Ruminococcaceae > Faeciplasma. Next base: position 45,023 of record JAJQDP010000043.1, read on the forward strand.
GCGGCTACAAGTGGGCAGACTGTTACCTTGACAAGTGACGTAACCTTGAGTGAAGCCCTTAACATAACAACAAGTTTGACGCTTGATTTAGGCACTTATACTCTATCGGGAAGAGTAAATATCAAGTCTGGCGCAGATGTAACCATTCAAAATGGTACTATGACAAATTCTGGCGGTCAAGCTTTGAATGTCTATGCTTCTGGTAGCAGTAGTGATCCGACAACAGTCACTTTAGCGAACACAGCTTCTATTAGCACTGCTGATTACGGCTTGTGTGTATTCCCGACAGATAATTCTACCGGTTACGGTGAGGGCGTCGTTGTAACAGTCAATGGTAATATCACCGCAACAAGTGGCATATTCATCAGCGGCAACATCAAGTCTTGCACTACTAACGATGTAGTCACTGTAAATAGTACTGTAACTGGTGGAGGCAGTTCTTCGACTGCTGGTGAGGACAATGCAGGTATAGCTGTTAATGGCTATATGAACGTTGTTGTTAACGGCACTGTTTCCGGCGCAACCGGTATCGAAGTCCGTGCAGGAAGCCTTACTGTAAATTCTGGTGCAACGGTAACAGCTACAGCTACATCGTTTGACATTACGAAAAACAGTAGTGGCTCAACAACTGTTGGCGCAGGTATCGCTGTAGTTCAGCACACTACTAACCTTGCCGTATCTGTAACAGTAAACGGCGGCACAATTTCTGGCGTATATGCTGTCTATGAGAACGATATTGAGGATGACACTTCAACCAGTTCCATTTCAATATCTCTTACCGGCGGTACATATACCGGAACTACAGCTTCCGTAGCTGTAACCGATAGCTCTGAAGTAACCACTTCGATTACTGGTGGTACTTACCTGTTGAAATCAACATCCGACAGCTCGACATCTGCTGATACTACAGCACTAAGTGCTTTGGGCGTAACGTTGAGCGATGAAGGCACAGTCACAACTGCTCAGGTTGCCCAGATAGGCTCGACCACCTATTCCACCTTGGCAGAAGCTTTCGCGGCGGTGAAGAGTGGCGAAACTATTACTTTGCTTTTTGATGTCACTGAAAGTGGCACATACAGCGCAAACGGCTTGTATCAGGTAAGCACTGATGTAACGCTTGATTTGAACTACCACACTCTTACTGTGAATACCACTCGTGTCTTCGGTGTTCTGAATGGCGGTTCGTTGACTGTTAAGAATGGTACAGTGAAGATTGCGGACGAAGCTACTGCAACTGGTAACCAGTTCAACATCCTGCGTGGCGAATGCTCGTTCACCGCTGAGAATGTAACATTTGACGGCAACAATATTGCCGCAAACTTCCTGCATGTTGCGGCGGACGGTACAGCGACGATTTCGTTGACTAACTGCAACATCACAAATCAGAGCGGCGGCGTGGTTGTTTATGACAACGACGGTAATTCAACTGTAACGCTTACCGGATGCAACTATGCAACAAATCCAAGCGGCGGTGCGCTGAATACCATAACGAATTTCAAAATCGTTTTCAACAGCAATAACCCGATCACAAGTTCATCTACCAACTGGGAAGCCAGCAACTCACTTCGCTATACTTACGTTGTAGCTGATGGCGGTAGCGTTGAGGCAGACCTTACTTTGGCAACAACTAAGGGTGCGGCAAGCCTCACAGTAGAAGGCGGTAGTGTTACCGGCACAATCACCGTTGCTGAAGGAACTTCTATGACCGTATCAGGCGGAACAGTAACCGGAACCATCACAACTTCCGGAACATTCAAAATGTCCGGCGGAACTATAACAGCGTCAGGAAGTGCTTCTCAGGCTGTCTTAGTCAAGGGCGGAACTGTAAACATCTCCGATGGCACAATCAATGCGAGCAGTTCTCGTGCACTTGTGTTTGATACAGATGTAACCGTTTCCGGAACAATCTCCGGCGGTACGTTCATCGGCAACGACATCGCTTTGCTCGCTCGTTCCAGCGATAACAACAAAGTCTCCGTCACAGGCGGCACCTACACTGCCTCAAAGGGCATTGACCTGGTAGCTTCCATCCTGGCAGAGGGCTATGGCGTATTCGACACCGAAGGCAATGCGGCGACGGTGAGCGGAAATTATTATTCGTCTTCGCTTGAAGATAATACGGTAAGAGTCCTCAAGGTTGCCGCCAGTGTCACCTCCGGCGGTGCAACGACTTACTATGAAACCTTTGATGAAGCTCTCACCAACGCCAACGCCCTGACAGGTGTCGACTCAATCACCGTCACCTTGCTTGATGATGTGACCTATAGTGACTCGAGCTCAACGGTTACGATAAACACATCTATTCCGTTCACGCTTGAAATGAACGGGCACAGTATTACGTTTGAAAGCACTTCCAGCTATGTAAAGATAGGAACTTCCTGCACGGATGTCACTATCCAGAATTCTGCAAGTGATGATAGTAAAATCGCCAATACATGCTCTACCAAGTCATCGACTTATGCCTTATATGTCTACGGAAGTAGTATGGCAACGAACATTACTGTCAAAAATGTTGAGCTGTCAAGTGCTTCATTCTATGCAATCTATTACTATACGTCTGAAAATACAACTCTGACGTTAGAGAATTGTACTGTTACTTGTCCGTCGTCTACGTACGCAATATATGGACAGAGAGGCAATATAACTATTACCTCAGGCTCTGTTGATTCTGTATATGCTGTTCTTAAAACAACCTCCGGTAATAACACTTACTCTTACGCCTATACCTTCGGAACCGATGGCGGTAGTGCAAGTGATTTGACTGTGGGTACGTTGTATATCAAGACTGCCGGTGATAACCTGACTATCAAGAGCGGTACTTTCAACACTGTTTCTGGAACGATCAATGTTGTTTCAACGATTAGTGATTCAGCAGTATTCTACGACGTTTCAAGTTGCACCTTACCTGCTGGTTACTATTGGAAGGCATCTACTGGAACTGAAACCACCACATACACTATTGCTGTATTGGATGAAACCACTGCAGCAGCTAAGATTGTAACTACAGGTTCAGAAGGTTCAAGCACTCCTGTATACTACAGCAGTCTCGGTGATGCAACGAAAGCGGCTACTTCTGGACAGACAGTTGTACTCCTAAAGGACTATGAGGGTACTACTTATGTTCAAACAATGTATGCAGGCGTTACCATTGACTTGAACGGTCACAGCATCACAAACACAAATTCCGGTTCATATGGTGCAGTTTATGCGTATGCTGGTAGCATCGAAGACAGCGATAATGCTGTTATAACCATAAAGAATAGCGGTAGTAGTGCAACAATCACTGGTGTTACAAATGCGGTTGTTGGCTCTACAAAGAGCACATTAACAGCCGGTGTTGAGTTGGTTATCGACATAACAAATCTAACACTCTCAACTGGTACCGGCTCTGGTGCTTCTTCGGTTGCACTCACTTACTACTGTTACATGGAATACACTGATGCTAACAAAGCTCTTATCACAAACGGTGGCTTTGTGGCTACAGTAATAAATGGTAGCGATCGCATCTATGGACAGTTCCCATACGCCGTAAATGCTGCTGATGTTTCTGATAGTACCGTGACAGTCACGTTGCTTAACGACTACTATGGCAGTACATCCATAGCTTCGGCAAGCGTAAATTCTTCCGCTACTACAGTAAAGCTGGATATGAACGGTAAGACTTGGACAACTACTACTTATGGAACCAGCACCAGCAATCCCGGAAAAGTGATTAACCTTAGTGACAACAGATCATACGAGATCAGTAACGGTAAGTTCGTAGCAACAGGCAAGTATGTTTGCGGAGTTTACATCTACAACTCGTCAACATGTACAGCAAACCTGACGTTGACCAGCGTTGATATAACTTTGAGCAACGAAACCGCATATTACTTCGGTATGGTAACGAACGGCTCAACCGGAAACGAGCACACGGTAGTCCTCGATAAATCGACGATTGATGCTCGGTATTGCGACTACGGCGTGTACTTCCCGAGCGCAGGTTCTCTGACTCTCGAAAACGAAAGCAAAATCATTGGCAAGTATACCGGTATTGAGATTCGCTCGGGCGACCTGACTATCACGGATAGTACTGTAGAAACCACTGATTCATCGTATTTCAACACTGCGAATAACAATAGCGGATCCACAGTCACCGGTGCAGCTATTGCAATTTCCCAGCACACCACGAATAACGCAATCAACGTCACTATCACCGACAGCACGATTTCCGGCTACTACGGCGTCTACGAAATCAACTACAACAGCGGCAACACCAGCGAAGTTAATATCACCATTTCCGGCGATGATACAAAGGTAACTGGCACGGGTACAGGCAGTGTGGCTGTCTATAGTGTTTCTGTAAGTGGTACAGAAGACGAGAGTATCTCAGCTGAAACCAATGAGATTACGACCGTTGCCATCTCCGGCGGTAACTTTTCCAGTGCAGTCCCGGAAGCATACTGTGCGGAAAACTATACCCCGACAGATGCGGATGAGTCTACTGGCTTGTACACCGTAACCAAAACCAAGGAGTATTTCTATGGTGCAAATCTTCTCCTTGATGGAACCATTGGTGTAAACTTCTATGTTGACCTCAACGGCATTGAAGACCCTGAGAATTACACCATGAGCTTCACGGTCGGCGGAGTAGCGGCAACGGATGCTTCAAATGTTACTTCATATGAAGAAGGTAACGCGATTACTTCCGGGGGTGCGACTTATCAGCGTTACACAGTTTATGTTAGCTCGGTTCAGATGGCAGATGAGATTGTGGCTACTCTGAATTATAAGGGCACTGAGTTCGACTCTTGTACGTATTCTGTTCAGAGCTATTGCGAAAGGATGATTAAGAAGGAATCGACCGGTGACGAGATGAAGAATCTTTGCATTGCTTTGTTGAATTACGGTGGATATTCTCAAACAAACTTCGGCAAAACATCAAACGGTTTGGCTAATGAGAATCTTAGTAGTATTGTTACTTCTTGGTCTGACCCTGTAAGCTCATGGACAGATGAAAAAACAACTGCTCTTAAGGATTATGAAAGTACTGTAACCGGAAGTGTTACAGGAATAACGCTTTACGGCGCACAACTTAATCTTGGAAGCGAAACAACAATTCGTGTCTACATCAACTGTAGTTCAGAAGTTGAAATCAGCTCGGTTAGCTTTACCGTTGGCGAAAAAACATTGGTTCCAACGTCGATAAGCGGTAGTGAATACTATAACTATTACGTTGAATTTGATGTTCCGTCCAACAAGTTGAGTACTATGTACACGTTGACTGTTTCTTGCGATACCGAAGAGTGTACTAAGACTTATAGTGCTCTGACATACGCTTATAACAAGTTGAATGATGAAACATCTACAGAAAATCTTAAGAATGTTGTAAAGGCACTCTACTACTACAGTGTAGCCGCGGATGCGTACTTCAACTGATATAGGAGGAAGTTTTATGAATAAATACGAGACACCTAAGATTGAAGTAGTAGTTTTTACTTCAGATTACGTTTTCACAACATATGATACAAGCAACTGGACTGAAATAGATGTATTCAGTCACAACAGCGTATCATCAAACGAAATGAAGTAATTTTGCTGGCATTGAGTAAATGCCATTACGAGCGGCAGAGATGGTGGACTGTCTCTGCCGCTTGTTTGGAGAGGAGAGGAAATTATGGTAAAGAAGAAAATATGGATGGCGGCGGTGGCGGTTGTTGTGATTGCGGCTTTGGTTGCTTGCGCTGTTTTTGTTGTTAGCAGACCGGCTGATGTCGAGAATGACTCGGATTCTATCACTGCTCCTTCAACGGATGAGGTCGCATCGGATGACGGTTCGGGAGAAGCGGAGGTCACTACAGCGGCTATTGAGGCTGAGGATTCAGTTGACGACGAGGCGGTGGAAACCTCAGAGCAAAGCGGATCTCAGGAGGACGAAAGCACTTCGCAGAGCAGTAATGCCAACAGCAATGCTGATAGCGAATCGTCTGAAATCGATGAGACTATGGACGTTTTCAGCGAAAGCGAAGATGACGATTATGTTGACTTGACTGAAGAAGCCGAGACTGAGGATTCTGTTGAACTTGATGAAGAACAGACCGAGGCATCCACCACAAACACCCAGACAGTAACGCAAGGCACAACAAGTAGCAGTAGCACACCTGTTGTTCCTGGCGGAACGACAACGAATCAGGGAAGCGATACCAGCACTGATTTGGATCAGTTTGACGACAATTCATCTGATGATGATTCAACAGATAGCGGAGATGGCACAATCGATGTGTCTCTCCCGATGGACGTGTTTTAATCGCATGACACAAAGCATTAAAAAGGTGGTAAAAATGCCCACAATCAAAGACCCCGAACAACAGCGGGCACAGAAGCGCGAGTGCCGCAAGCGTTACTACGCGAAGACCGCGAACCTCTACCCCCGCCACCCTTGGACGGAGGAGGAAGTAGCCTTGGTCATGGAGCACTCCGTTCCCGACAGCGTCCTCTCCGAAAAAATCCAACGCTCCGTCAAAGCCATCCAGCAAAAACGCCTGATGGAGAAAAAGCGGGCGGGAAAACAATAATACTTGCTTCTAAGGCAATACTAACAAAAAGTCTGCTTCGGCTGATTCTTACAGCGGTGCAGGCTTTTTAATGCAACACTCTCATATTAAATTCAAATTTATTTATTCTTTAGTGGCTCAATATTTTCTCTCTTCATCACTTTTCCATCTTATCCCAATCATTTTCGGAGAGTCTCTCAGTGCCTCAAACGGGTTCTATCTTGTGGGAGGTGTTTCCGGTTGCAAAAGTCGCTCCACGTCTATAATCTCATCAAAATTATCATATCTTCCCACAGGTCGTGCCTCTTATTTTCAGGCTTTATCAAGGCATTCAGTTGTAAACCTGCATCCGGGTAATTTATGAGGTCTCTGTGCATTTACCTTCTGTAAATGAGCTTAGTTCTTCTTGGAATCCCGTAAGCTTTCAAAGAAGGGGAGACTACCAGGCAAATTCTGATCTGCAACGACGAGATTAGTCGTTAGCAGGTTGAGATGCCTGTCAGCACATTCACAGCTCACAATAGGACAATTTCGTTTTCATTATGAATAGCTTTATCGTCGTAGCTATATGCAATAACGTGTGAATAACAAATTCAGGTGACGAGGTAATTTTCAGCAGAAGTGTCAAGCATAATTAGAAAGGACACGAAACGGGACTTGAAGCTTTCTTTGACACTGCTGAGCTGGATCAACTTGCTACTTTTTTATTCAGGAAAACTTGCTATAATTAATTAGCTATTCCGCAATTCCTTCCAACCAATTGCACAATACAGAAAGCCATACTCCGAAACTTTTTTAAAAAATCTTTGAATTTCGACAAATTTCGACTTGCTGTCCGCAAAAAGTGTGGTATAATATCGGAAAATGGCGAATTGATTTGCCAAAAAGAAAGATGAGGGAACAATATGATAAAGAAAATAATTTTATCAATAGAAATTAGAGAGGAGCAGATCAGGGAATTTCAAGAGGCTATAATGCAATTGGAAAAGCAGTTCAATATAGCTATTGGATTAGATTTAGTTGAAAAAGACAACAATAAATTAGTACTTGACTCATATCTCTCCGATCTTTTCGCAAGTCTCGGCATGTCAGCGAGCCTTAGCGGTTACAATTATCTTAAATCAGCTATAAATTTTGTAATAAACGATTCTACATACCTTCAGCGTGGCATCACTTCGAGACTATATCCAGATGTCGCATCAATTTTCAAAACAAAGCCACATTGCGTCGAAAGGGCGGTCAGACATGCTATCACGACCGTGTGGAACAATGGCAATTTCGCTCTTTTGGAGAAGAATTTCGGAAGCTGTATCTCGGCGTCAACGGGCAAACCCACGAATTCAGCTTTTATTGCAAGGACGGTGGAAATTGCGAGGAAGGAAGTGGCACAAGATTCAAGCCCCATTTCTCACTCTTGACTAACCCTCGAATTTGTGGTAAGCTATATATGAACCTAAAACTCGAACGCACAAGGAGGCAGACTGAAATGGGATTGTATTTGAATCCAGGCAACGAGGCTTTTAACAAAATACGAAGTGGAATTTATGTGGATAAGACCGATATGATTGACTACATCAATGAGACCATCCCAACGACATCAAATCTGACCTGTTTCAGTCGCCCAAGGAGATTCGGCAAGTCCTTTGCCGCAAAGATGCTGTGTGCCTATTATGACAAGAGTTGTGACTCAAGGGAGCTTTTCGAGGGTTTGAAGATTTCAGAGATGGAGTCATTTGAGAAATACCTCAACAAGTTTGATGTGATATATCTTGACATCACATGGTTTACTTCCACTATTGAAAGCATAGGAAATTCTGTGTCAGATTTGCAGAGATGTGTCATTCAAGAGTTAAAAGCTTCATTCCCTTGTGTGGCAAACAGCGGAGAGACCTCTTTGCCTCGTATGCTAGCGGATATTTCTCATAAGACAAAGCAAAAGTTTGTCATAATCATCGACGAGTGGGATGCACTTTTCCGTGAAGCAAAAGAGGATAAGGAGTTGCAAAAAG